>UQKY01000012.1 GCA_900541785.1 uncultured Collinsella sp. | reverse complement strand
GGCGCGACCAGAAGGTCAGCGCCCTTTCGTTTCACGTCACCTTGCCTCAAATGCGACCCGCTCGCTGACTTATGCTCAACCTATGGCGTCATCTCGCCCCAAAAGGGCCTCCCTCGCTCTGGCGGGTTTTCGCTGTCGGTACCAAAACATCGGCGTCGCCTTGATTCAAACTTGCCAAAAGGTGGTCATTGGGGACGTTCTTAAATGACTAGTCGTTGGGGACGTTCTTGTTTGACTAGTCGTTTAAGAACGTCCCCAACGACTACATAGCATGAGAGTGGACAATCTCCCGGTTTGAGCCTGCATTCAAGCTCAAAGTGGGAAATTATCCACTCTCGTTTCGTTTGTTGATTTCGATGCCTACATTTGTAGGAACAGTTCGTGGAGGCGGGTGTCTTCATCGAGTTCGGGGTGGAAGGTTACGCCGAGCTGGTTGCCCTGGCGCGCGGCGACGATACGGCCGTCGACTTTCGCTAAGGCCTTTGCGTCGCCGTGGACCTCGACGATGCGGGGCGCGCGGATAAACGTCAGCGGCACTTCACCGTCGATGCCGGCTACCTGTCCCTTGGTTCGAAAGCTGCCGAGCTGCCTGCCGTAGGCATTGCGCTCGACAAGCACATCCATGTTTGCCAAACGGGGCGTGCCCTTATCGTCATGGGCGGCAAGGTCGTGAGCCAGCAGAATCAGGCCGGCGCAGGTGCCCAGGACGGGCATGCCTTCAGCGATACGGGCACGAAGCTCCTCGAGCATGCCCAACTCATCAAGCAGCTTCCCTTGAACGGTAGACTCGCCGCCGGGAAGTACCAGACGGTCAAAGTCCTGCTTCAAATCAGCCGCCTGCCTCAGCTCAATACAGTGTGCGCCCAGCTCGGACAGCCTCGCCTCGTGCTCGGCAAAAGCACCTTGGACCGCCAGCACGGCGACCGTTTGGTCTGCATAATCGCTCATGTGCGATCCTTTCTGCCGGACTAGCGTCCGCGCTCCTCCATGATGATCTCGATCTCGTCGGCGTTGATGCCGACCATGGCCTCGCCCAGGTCCTCCGAAAGCTCGGCAATGAGCTTGGCATCGGTGAAGTTTGCCACGGCCTTGACGATGGCGGCGGCGCGCTTGGCCGGGTCGCCGCTCTTAAAGATGCCCGAGCCGACAAAGACGCCCTCGGCGCCCAGCTGCATCATCAGCGCAGCGTCGGCGGGGGTCGCTACGCCGCCGGCGGCAAAGTTCACGACGGGAAGCTTTCCCGTGGCATGGACCTCGCGCACCAGCTCGACCGGAACCTGCAGTTGCTTGGCTGCCTCAAAGAGCTCGTCATCGCGAAGGGCAATAACGTCGCGGATCTGATTTTGGATCTTGCGCATGTGACGCACAGCCTGAACGACGTCGCCCGTGCCCGGCTCGCCCTTGGTGCGAATCATCGTGGCGCCCTCGGCAACACGGCGCAGCGCCTCGCCCAGGTCGCGGGCACCGCAGACAAACGGGACGTCAAACTGGGTTTTGTCGATGTGGTAGACATCGTCGGCGGGGGAGAGAACCTCGGACTCATCGATGTAGTCGATATCGATGGCCTGAAGGACCTGCGCCTCGACGATGTGACCGATGCGGCACTTGGCCATCACGGGGATGGAGACGGCCTCTTGGATGCCCTTGATCATCTTGGGGTCGCTCATGCGCGAGACGCCGCCTGCGGCACGGATGTCGGCCGGGATGCGCTCGAGTGCCATGACGGCGCAGGCGCCAGCCTCCTCGGCGATGCGTGCCTGCTCGGGCGTGGTGACGTCCATGATGACGCCGCCCTTGAGCATCTGCGCGAGCTCGCGATTGAGTTTGACGCGATCGGCCTTGCTGGTCTGTTCTGCCATGGTTGCTCCCTTGGTTGGCATGTGCATTGCTTGACGGAACATCCTATCGGGGAGCTGGGTATGGCGAAATACTCAGATTTCGAGATAATGACAAGGTCAGACTAATACCAGATTGAATGACTTAATAAGGTCAGGTGATAGGCTCATGCTTGACTACAATTTGGAAAAACGCGGCGGAGCATCGCTCTATGAGTATGTTTACCAGCAAATTCGAGATGATATCGTTGCTGGACGCATTGCGGCGGGGGAGCATCTTCCGTCTAAGCGTGCCTTTGCCAGCCATCTGGGAATCAGTGTCATTACCATCGAGAATGCATATAGCCAGTTACTTGCCGAGGGCTATATTTGCTCAAAGCCGCGTCGTGGCTACTACGCTTGTGAGCTTCCGGATGCACCGGTTTTGCCTTTGGCTGAGACAGAGTTTGATCGAGATTCCGCTCCTGCGGGTCTTAACGCACATGATGTTGATGGACGGGTCGAGCAATTCGACGCACTTTCTCCTTCCACTTTGGAGGCGGCGCGGCTTTGGCAAAGCGCACTGCGGGCGACGCTGGCATCCGAAGACGAGCGCGAAATCTTTTCGCCCGCGCCAGCACAGGGCACCGCTCGGCTACGACGCGCAATTGCTCATCATCTGCGCGGGACAAGGGGTATGAATGTCGACCCCAACAACATTGTTATCGGCGCGGGCGCCCAGCTGCTCGATACCATGTTGGTTCAGCTGCTTGGAGCCGACAAGGTTTATGCCGTTGAAGATCCGGGCTATTTGCGCCTGACGCGCATCTATCAGGCTATGGGTTGCAAAGTTCGGCATATCCCGTTGGATGGTGAGGGCGTGGATTTGAGCGCTCTGCAGAAAACCGGGACCGACGTTCTTCACCTGATGCCGTCCCATCAGTATCCGACCGGCCTTGTGACGAGCATTGCACGTCGCTATGCGCTGCTGAGCTGGGCCGCCGAGCAGCCGGGCCGATATCTCATCGAAGACGACTTCGATTGTGAGTTTCGCCTTGCCGGCAAGCCGATTCCCGCGCTCGCGTCAATCGATGCCGCCCAGTCGGTTATTTACACCAACACGTTTTCGAAGAGCCTTTCATCGGCGTTGCGTTTGGCGTATATGGTGTTGCCCGATGAGCTGATGGAGCGGTTTAGGCACAACCTTGGTTTTTACGCCTCTTCGGTGAGCTCTGTTGACCAGGTTGCCTTGGCGCGTTTGCTGGAATCGGGTGATTACGAGCGACATGTGAACCGCGTGCGCGTGCGCGCTCGCGAGGCGCGCGATGGCCTGGCGGCGCTTGTACGGAAAGCGTTCCCGGCAGGGGAGGTCTCGATCGAGCATGCGGACGCAGGCCTTTACTGCACCGTGGTTGCGGAGCGCGGAGCGGGCGGAAGCTCTTTTGTGCGGGCCCTCACGCGCTCGAGTATCCCTTTTGTCGACATCAGTGACTGTTATTGGTGTGCCGATGGCGCATCTGTCCCTGAAAACTCAAGTCAAATTCTTGTTCAGTATGACGATTTGAGTCCAAAAGTGCTTAATACCTTGGAATTGCAGCTAATGGGAGCACTCTGCAACCTAAGTGAGTAGACCTTTGGAACTTTGGAGACCAGGCAGTTTTGTAACAAGCTATCTACCTGCGGTTTTGAAAAGCAGGATGACCGGCCTGCTCGGGATGTTCAAAAAAGCCTACTCACTTGCCGCGCAAAGTTTCTGCATAAGAAAAAAATGGGGTTTTCAACAGGGCTTCGTCCAGCTTTTGGCAAGCTTTTGGCCAGTTGGGGAGGGCTGTTGAAAACTTAACAGTCCGTTCGGTGCCATTTTTGGTGCGTTCGCCCCAATGTGAGACAGGCTGGGTTGAAATTCGTGTTTTCCTGTGCCTATGAAGGATTTACTTTGTGACATATCGGCTTTTAGATACTGGCGTTTGCCCCCTCAAGTCCGCGCTTTGTGTCCGCCGCTTCCGCGACCGGAAGAAGACCGGCAGCGATATGACCTCGCCCGTAACCCGACGGCTGCGGTTGCGCTCGGTTTTCCGCTGTATACATTGGTTCGTACGAGAAACAAACGGACTTGTCCTGCCAGCATTAGACAGCGGCTGTTTCTTGGTGAGCTCCCCAGGGAATCTGTGCTGGAAACGGAGCATGGATTTTTGATTACGTCTCCTCTACTGACGGCATTCATCATGTCGCGGCATCTGACAGATCTTCAGCTTCTTTTTGTGTTGGCGGAGATGTGTGGCTTGTTTGCGGTGTGCGCTCTGCCGGTGGCACTTGAGGCGGAGCTTACGCGTGCAATTGATTCGGGCGCGATTTCGACAACGTTCGGTTGGGTGCGCTGCCCGTCCGAGGACGGCGCCACTTCAAATTTATGGCGTCGAGACGCTTTGGTTTTGGGCAGAGACCTTGACCGTTTTTGTTCAGATGTTTGCGGGATGCGTTACGGCAATAGATTTATGGCGGTATCGCAACTCGTCCCATTGGGTGCCGCGTCGCCTTTTGAGGTCGAGGCGTATTTGTTGCTCGGGCTGCCGCGAGCCCTGGGAGGCGAAGGTTTTTGCGGCATAGAGCTCAATGTCGAAGTGACGTTAAGCACAAGTGCTCGAGCGATTGTGGGAAAGTCCCGTGTATATATCGACCTACTACTTTCTACGCCGGACGGCAGGCGACAGGTGGCCATTGAATGTCAGGGAAAGGCCTCGCACGGACGCGCAGGGGATGGCTTGCGTGACGCCGATCGCATGACGGCCCTTCAGGCCATGGGCTACGATGTACTTCTCCTGACACACAGACAGATATCCGATGAGGGTAGATTCCGCGCGATCGTTAAGGCCGTATGCAGGATGCTCGATGCTAAATATCGTGATAAAAGCCCGGATGAGCAAAGGGCTGAGGCATTACTCCGGTCTGAACTATTCGTTGACTGGACAAAATTGGGAGTAATCGACGGAAAGATGCCCGTTAGACGCAAAACAGCTCAATCGTGGACGGCTGCGGTTCTAAGTGAGTAGACTTTTGGCGCTTTGGCGACCAAGCCGTTTTGCAACAAGTCATTTACCTGCGGCTTTATAAAGCAATATGGGTGGTGTGCTCGGCAAGTTCCAAAAAGTCTACTCACTTAGTTTTTGACGAGAAGCCGATGCCTAAGGCGGTCCTATTTCAGGGCGTTAACGAGTCCTCGAGACACAAAAAGGCCCGAACCATGCGGTCCGGGCCTTATCGAGCTAGAGATTGTCTCTCAGGCGGCTGGCTTAGCCAAAGTAGCGCTTGAGCAGGCCGGCGAAAGCCTTGCCGTGGCGGGCCTCGTCGCGAGCCATCTCGTGCACGGTGTCGTGGATGGCATCGAGGCCAGCGGCCTTGGCGCGCTTGGCAAGATCGGTCTTGCCGGCGGTGGCACCGTTCTCGGCCTCAACGCGCATCTCGAGGTTCTTCTTGGTGGAGTCGGTCACGACCTCGCCCAGGAGCTCAGCGAACTTGGCGGCATGCTCGGCCTCCTCGTGGGCAGCCTTCTCCCAGTACAGGCCGATCTCGGGATAACCCTCGCGATGGGCGACGCGAGCCATGGCCAGGTACATACCGACCTCAGAGCACTCGCCCTCAAAGTTGGCGCGCAGGTCGGCAACGATGTCCTCGGAGACGCCCTCCATCTTGGCGACGCCCACGACGTGCTCGGCAGCCCACTCGAGCTGACCCTCCTCCTGCTTCAAGAAACGAGAACCGGGAACGCCGCACTGGGGGCACTTAAAATCCTCGGGCAGCTGGTCGCCGTCGAACTCTTCCACATAACCGCAAACGGGGCAAACAAACTTCATGATTCGATCCTTTCGATCGATGGCGATTGTGCGCTCGTCCGGTCCCGTAAGGGCCCTCTCCGGACGTGCGTCTTGACGAGTTCTATTATCCATAAATGCAACCAAATGTGAAGCCTATTAGGAATGATTTTTAATAAAACAATTTTGAGATATGAAAATGTTGATTGATTAACGATTGGGAGTCCGTCTGCGATCTCTGCTGAGTACAATCGGTCGAGCAAATGTTGACCCATCAACAAATAAAGGAGTTTCCTTTATGCATCTAGCCCGTCGTGCCTGGTGCCGAACATATCAGACGGTTTTTCGCATTGCATTGCCGATCCTGCCCTATACCGAGCCGCACATTTTGGAGCATGCCGAGGATGTGCCCGCGGTGCTTCAAAAGCGCTCGATCCAGAAGGTCCTTATCGTGACAGACCCTGGTATTGCACGTTTGGGGCTCACGGCATCGCTCGAGTGTGCGCTTACGGCTCAGGGGATTGGCGTTACGGTCTATGCCGAAACGCGTGCGAACCCCACGGTCTCAAACGTGGAGGAAGCGGCGGCGCTGTATCGAGAGGGCGCCTGCCAGGCCATTATCGGCTTTGGCGGAGGATCAGCCATGGACTGCGCCAAGGGTGTGGGGGCGCACATTGCGCAGCCAAACAAGCCCATCAACAAGATGCGTGGCCTGTTGCGTGTCCACCGTCTCCTGCCGCTGCTTATTGCGGTTCCCACTACCGCCGGTACGGGAAGCGAAGTGACGCTCGCGGCGGTTATCACCGATAACGAGACACACTATAAATACCCCATTAACGACTTTGTGCTCATTCCGCGCTTTGCGGTGCACGACCCCGAGTTTACGCGCGGCCTGCCCGCCTCCATTACGGGGCAGACGGGCATGGACGCCCTGACGCATGCCGTCGAAGCCTTTATCGGGCGAAGCACCACGCCCTATACGCGTAAGATGGCGCGACAGGCGGTGCAGCTCATCCGCGAAAATTTGCTCGAGGCCTATGAGCATGGCGAGGACATGCGTGCGCGCCGCAATATGCTTTCGGCGGCGTATAAGGCGGGCGTTGCGTTTACCCGCTCCTATGTCGGATATGTTCATGCCATCGCGCACAGTCTGGGCGGCCGATACGGAATTCCGCATGGCTTGGCCAACGCGATCATCCTGCCGCACATGCTTCGCGCTTATGGTGACGCCGCCGCCCCCAAGCTTGCCGATCTTGCTCGCATGGCGGGCATTGCGCCGGCTACCGCGCAGGACAGTCTTGCGGCCGAGGCCTTTATCGATTGGGTCGACCGCATGAACGAGGCCCTGGGAATCCCCAAATATGTCTTGGGTATTCGCCGTTCCGATATTCCGCAAATGGCGGCCCATGCCGATGCCGAGGCCAATCCGCTATACCCTGTTCCACTTTTGATGGACCGTTTGGAACTCGAGCGTATGTACGAGGTCATTGCGGGTGGTATGTTTGAGGGCGAGAGCTAGGAGGGCCCATGAATACCGAGGAAATCGCGCGCATTGTCGGCGAGCAGCGCGCCTATTTTAAGACGCACGCCACGTTTGATGTCGATGCTCGACGTCGCGCCCTCGTGCGCCTGCGCGATGCGGTACGGGCCCACGAGGCCGATATTGCCCATGCGCTTAAGACCGATTTGGGAAAGTCGCATGACGAGGCCTATATGTGCGAGATCGGCACGTCGCTTTCCGAGATTCGCCATCAGATTGCGCATGTGGCTCGATGGAGTCGTCCGCGCCTGCGTCCGTGTGACCTTGCCAACGCCGTGAGTGTGTGCAAAACGCAAGCCGTGCCCTATGGCGTCACGCTCATCATGGCGCCCTGGAACTATCCGTTTTTACTGACGCTCGAGCCGCTCGCCGGCGCGCTCGCTGCAGGCAACACCGTGGTCATCAAGCCGAGTGCCTATGCGCCGGCTTCGAGCGCGGTGCTCAGGCAGATTTGCGAGGAAGCATTTGATCCGCGCCTGGTGACGGTCGTCGAAGGCGGGCGTGCCGAGAACGAAGCGTTGCTCGATGAATGCTGGGACAAAATCTTCTTTACCGGAAGCGTTCCGGTCGGCAAGCTCGTCATGGAGCGCGCAAGTAAAAACCTTACGCCCGTGACGCTTGAGCTGGGCGGAAAGAGCCCCTGCATCGTGGATGCGACGGCAAACTTGAAGGTCGCGGCACGGCGTATCGCCTTTGGTAAATGGCTCAACGTGGGCCAGACCTGCGTGGCGCCCGACTACCTGCTGGTCGACGTGCGCGTGCACGATGAGCTGTTGGGTCTCATCAAGGAGGAGGTCCGTCGCATGTTTGGCGAGCACCCGCTCGACAACGAGGACTACGGTCATATTGTCAACGCCAAGCATTTCGCGCGCGTGCGCGGGCTGATCGACCCCGATAAGGTTGTGCTGGGAGGAACGGCGCGCGAGTCGTCGCTCAAAATTGAGCCGACGATCCTAGACGGCGTGGCGCCTGAGGACGCCGTGATGCAGGAGGAGATTTTCGGCCCCATCTTGCCGGTGCTGACGTTTGAGAGCCTAGACGAGGCCGAAGCGTTTATTACGGATCGTCCGACGCCGCTGGCCCTGTATATCTTTAGTCAGGATCGCGCGGTTCAGCAGCGCTTTGTGCGCTACGTGCCCTTTGGCGGCGGCTGCGTCAACGACACGATCATGCATCTGGCTACGAGCCATATGGGCTTTGGCGGCATGGGCGCGAGCGGCATGGGGCAGTACCATGGCCGCGAGAGCTTCGATACGTTTAGCCATAAGAAGAGCATCGTGAACAAGGCAACGTGGCTGGACGTGCCGTTTCGGTATGCGCCCTACGCAAGCTGGAAGCACAAATTTGTGCGCATGTTTGTGCATTAGGAAATGGCAGGTAATACGAACAAGTGTTCCTATTACCTGTCATTTACGTTAGACTACTGCTATGGGGTACGGATGGGCCAACTCCCTTTAGAAGGGAATTGGTATGAACGTAAGCGATGTTATTTCGTTACTGGCGTTGTTAATCGCGGCTATCGAACTCGGCCTGTTTATCGGCCGAATGAAATAGCCGCCCCCGCGTAAGCGAAGACGGCCACTTCTCACGATGAAAACGTGTATCGGAGTTGGCAAGACCCGCTGCCACGGGTGCCATCCGTACCCCTATCTTATCTGCAAGCGCTCTGTCTCGCAAGCGTTGCGGCAACTGGGTGAAAGGCGCGAGCGGGTGAATTCGTGTCCGCACGGGCCCGTAAACTTCTCAGTGAGGTTAAGCGTTGGTTTATCCGGCCGTTAGAGGAGTTGCCATGTACGAGCCTTCACGTGTTCTTCTGTCATTTCATATCGCAGGATTTCAATATGCCGACGGCGCTTTGGTCCTAGGCGATCTTAAAGTGGGCGATAAACTGACGCTGTGCGCCGAGCGCGATAATCCCCATGATCCCGAGGCGGTTGCGATTTACTATGGCAACACCAAGCTTGGCTATGTTCCGGGAAACGAGGTCGGCCCGCTGTCCTTGATGATGTATTACGGCCATGAGGACGTATTTGAGGCCCGCGTGCAACAGGTTGCTCCCGAGCGCAGCCCGTGGCATCAGGTGCGTGTTGGACTCTACGTGGTGGATGCTCGCTAATCGGTAAGGGAGACTGCCATGTTTGATGACGACGACCAGTTCGATCTGACAGACGATCCGTTTGAGTGGGATATGCTACTCGATGACGATGAGTTGGAGCGGGATCGTAAGAAGCGGCAGGATAAGAATACCCAGGGTGACGCTTCGAAAAAGCAAGACAAGCGCCGCCGCGGACTGTTCGGCGGGTTCTTTGGATAACCGCCGCATCGCTGCGTCTGTATACTTAGCACGAGTTGAACACGTTGCGAAATGAGGACAGAGACGATGATGTGGTTTACCGCCGATCTGCACCTGGGCGATACGAATATCTTGCACGACATGGACCGGCCGTTTGGCTCGGTCGAGGAGATGAATCGCAAGGTCATCGATGCCATCAATGAGTGCGTGGCTGTGGATGACCGTCTCTACATTCTGGGTGACTTTACCTATCGTTTGCCCCTGGCGGAGGCGGTGCGCCTGCGCGAGCGTATTGCCTGCCAAAACGTGACGCTCATCCGTGGTAACCATGACGGCGATTGGGAAGATCCCGACGTGCCGCAAATTTGGGAAGACGTGCGTGATTATCTGGAGATTGCCCCCGGCTATGCCAAGGGCCATCGTCTGGTTATGAGCCACTACCCCATGCTTAGCTGGAATGGCAAAGCGCGTGGTGCCATCATGCTGCACGGACATATCCACAGCAGGGGAGACCGCACCAACGCACGCAACCGCGATCGCGAGCGCCCTATCTTTCGCTACGATGTCGGTCTCGATGCCAACGAGTACAAGCCCGTAAGCCGGGATCAAATCCTGGGCTTCTTTGGACTGTAATGCTCGAACCACCACAAAGGGGACAGGCACCTTTGTGGTGGTTCTGGCGCCGTTGCCATTATGGCGGCGGCGCCTTTTTTGTCCGCGTGGCGCGGTAGAGTGTAGGCGGTTGAAATTTGCGTCCATCGAGGAGCTGCTATGAACGAGATCAAGTGCCCGCATTGCGGCGAAGTCTTTAAGGTCGATGCGTCCGGCTATGCGGATATCGTCAAGCAAGTACGCGATGCCGAGTTTTCGCGCGACCTGGATGAGCGTGTGAAGGCAGTCCAGCGCGAGGGCGAGCAGGCGCTGGAGCTTGAGCGCTCGCGTTCGTCGGCTGCCTTGCAAGAGGCAGAGTCTCAGCGCAACGCTCAGCTTGTCGAGCAGAAGAACGCTGCAGCTCAGCAGCTGGCGCAAGAAGTCGCCAAGCGCGATGCCGAGCTTGCCGAGCTGCGCGCCAAGCTTGAGGGCGCTGCCGCAGAGCGTGAGAGCGCAAGCCAGCGCGCGGCGGTTGAGGCCCGTGCCGACGCTCAAAAGGAGAATGCCGAGCTTCAGCGTGAAATTGATAGCCTGCGTGCGCAGCTTGGGCGCAAAGATGACGAAGCAAAGCTTGCCGAGTCGGCGGCGCGCAACGCCGCTCAAAACGATTTAGCTGCACGTGATGCTCAGATTGCCGAGCTGCAGGCCAGGCTTGCCGCTGCGGACAAGGCCCAGGAGATGGCGCTTGCCGCTGCCGCGGCAGAGTCGCAGCGTGAGCTCGATGCCGCTCGCAGCGAGGCCGAGCGCGCGCTTGCTGACTATCGCGCGAAGGTACAAGAGAAGTTTTCCGCCGCAAAGGCTCAGTCCGAGCAAGAGGCCGAGGGCCTGCGTGCCCAGCTGCGCGAACAGGAGCTGACGGCCAAAATGAACCTATCGGAGGCGGTCGCCGCGGCGGAGCGTGAGCGTGATGAGGCGCGTGCCAAGCTGACGAGTGAGCTGGCGGTGCGCGATTCGCGTGAGGAACAGGCCAAGGCGGCGCATGAGCTCGAGCTTGCGCAGGCCAAGCGCGCGAGCGATGACCTGATTCGCTATAAGGATGAAGAGATTGAGCGCCTTAAGGACATGAAGGTTCGCCTGTCCACCAAGATGGTGGGCGAGTCGCTCGAGCAGCACTGCGAGACCGAGTTTAACCGTCTGCGCATGACGGCGTTTCCTAACGCGTACTTCGAGAAAGATAACGATGCGTCCGAGGGTACCAAGGGCGACTTTATCTTCCGCGAGTGCGACGCGAGCGGCAACGAGGTCATTTCGATTATGTTCGAGATGAAAAACGAAAACGACGAGACCGCGACCAAGCACAAGAACGAGGACTTCTTTAAGAAGCTCGACCACGATCGTCGCCAGAAAGGCTGCGAGTATGCGGTGCTCTGCACCCTGTTGGAGCCCGAGAGCGAGCTTTACAACGCGGGAATCGTGGACGTGAGCTATCGCTACGAGAAGATGTACGTGATTCGCCCGCAGTTCTTTATTCCCATGATCACGCTTCTTCGCAACGCCGCCATGGGTTCGCTTCGCTATAAGCAGGAGCTGGCGGAGTACAAACAGCAGAATATCGACGTCACGAACTTCGAAGCCAAGATGGAGAAGTTCAAGAACGACTTCGGCCGCAACTACGAGATCGCGAGCCGCAAGTTCCAAACGGCGATCGATGAGATCGACAAGACGATTAGCCATCTGCAGAAAACCAAGGAGGCGTTGCTGTCCTCCGAGAACAATCTGCGCCTAGCCAACAAGAAGGCCGACGATCTTACCATTCGCAAGCTCACGTGGGGCAACAAGACCATGAAGGCGGCGTTTGACGAGGCGCACGGGGCTGCGGCGGAGGCAAACGATGAGCCCGCCGAGGCGGATTCATATGAGATCGAGGATGCCGAGTAGGGGATAGCGTATCGCACAAAAGCGGGGCCGCTGGCGATGTTGCCAGCGGCCCCGCTTCGTTCCATTGCGCCCGGCTAGTCTTCGAGCAGGTCCTCAATAAAGCCGACGCGGTAGTTTTTGAAGATGACCTCGCCGCCATCTTGCGTGGCATCCAGATCGACATCGCCCATGATGCCAAAGTCGTGGTCGCCATCTTCGTCGGCAAAGATCTGGTGCACGTGCCACACGTGATCGGTCTTCTCGTCGGATTCATCGATGGAAAACATCGCGGCGCTGCGGGCATCTCCGTCGGTGAGGATTTCCTCGTGCTGCTCGTGGTAAGCGTCGAGTGCTTTTTGCCAGCGGATCTCGCTCATGCCCCAGTCGTCGTCGAGCTCGCCCAAGTCGCGAACGTGTCCGCGGGCTGCAAGGGTTACGCGGCGGAAGAGTGCGTTGCGCACCAGCAGCGTGCAGCCGCGACGGTCCGCCACGACCTCGTCGATGCCCTGCGGCGGCGCAGTGTCGAGGGCTGCCGGGTTGCCGGCGTTCTCCCACTCGTCCACTAGGCTCGAGTCGACCGAGCGCACCACAAAGCCCAGCCACGAGATAATGTCGCGCAGGCGCTCGTCGCGCTTCTCGATGGGCACGGTGCGGTCGAGTGAACGGTAAGCCTCTGCCAGGTAACGCAGCAAAATGCCCTCGGAGCGGGCGATGCCGAGCTTTTGGATATAGCCCTTAAAGTCGCTCGCGCTCTCCAGCATGTCGCGCAGGACGCTCTTGGGCGAGAGCTGATAGTCGTTGGCCCAGGGTACTTCCTGACAGTACTTGTCGAAGGCGGCATCGAGTAAATCCTCGAGCGGCTTTTCGTAGGTGACATCCTGGATGCGCTCCAGGCGTTCTTCATATTCGATGCCGTCAGCCTTCATTTCGGCCATCGCGCGGTCGCGCGCGGCGCGCTCCTGTGCGCGCAATACCTGCTTGGGGTCCTCGAGCGTAGCCTCGACCATCGAGATGAGGTCCATGGTATAGGTCTCACTCTCGGGGTCGAGCAGCTCCAGCGCGGCAAGCAAAAACGGCGAGAGCGGCTGATCGAGCGCAAAGTCCTCGGGCAGATCGACCGTCAGTGCATAGTCGATGTCTGGTGCGGCGTCAGTCGGGGCGTCGGGTGCGGGCGGCACCTCGGTGCGAACGACGACGCCGGAATCGATGAGCGTGGCGAAGATTTCGTCGGCGCGAACCTCGAGCTTGGCCTTTTCCTCGGGGGTCTGTAGGCTCGTCTCGATGAGGTCGTGTACGCGGGCACGGGCGTCGCCGCCCTGCTCGACCACGCTAATCACCATGGAGTGCGTGATGCGCAGGTGCGGCTTGAGCGTTTCGGGCTGCGTCTCGATCAGGCGCTCAAAGGTCTGCTTGTTCCAGGTGACAAAGCCCTCGGGGGCCTTCTTCTTTTTAATCTTGCGGAGCTTCTTGGGGTCGTCGCCCGCCTTGGCCATGAGCTTGGCGTTCTCGATCTCGTGCTCCGGGGCCTCGGCGATGACCATGCCCTCGGTATCGAAGCCCGAGCGGCCGGCGCGACCGGCAATCTGATGGAACTCGCGGGCGCGCAGACGACGCATCTTGTAGCCATCGAACTTGGTGAGCGCGGTGAGCACCACGGTATGGATGGGTACGTTGATGCCAACGCCGAGCGTGTCGGTGCCGCAAATGACGGGCAGTAGGCCCTGCTGCGCCAAGCGCTCGACCAGCAGACGATAGCGCGGCAGCATACCGGCGTGGTGCACGCCGACGCCACATCCGAGCAGGCGCTTGAGAATCTTGCCAAAAGCCGTCGAGAAGCTCGTGCCCTTGGCCGCCTCCTTGATGGCCTCGCGCTGCTCCTTGCTGGCAATGCCAAAGTTGGCGAGGGATTGCGCCGTCGCAAGGGCGGCGTCCTGGCTAAAGTGCACGATATAGAGCGGGGCCTCTCCACGGCGCATGGCGAGCTCGACCGTGCCCTCGAGCGAGGTCGTCACGTAGTCGTAGCTCAGCGGCACGGGGCGCGGGGCATCGACGACCAAGTCGCAGGTAGCACCGGTGTGTTCCTCGAGTGAGGCGGCGATCGCGGTGACATCGCCGAGCGTGGCGCTCATGAGCATAAACTGCGTGTGAGGCAGGGTGAGCAGCGGCACCTGCCAGGCCCAACCGCGATCGGGGTCGGCAAAGTAGTGGAACTCGTCCATGGCGACGCAGCCAACATCGGCATCTTCGCCCTCGCGCAGTGCGTCGTTGGCAAGGATCTCTGCCGTGCAGCAGATGACGGGCGCCTTGGTGTTGATGTGCGTGTCGCCGGTGATCATACCGACGTTATCGCGGCCGAGCACCTGTACCAGGTCGAAGAACTTTTCGCTGACCAGAGCCTTGATAGGAGCCGTGTAGTAGCAGCGCTTGCCCTGCGCCATGCCCATAAAGAGCATGCCCAGCGCGACAAGCGACTTGCCCGATCCGGTCGGTGTTCCCAAAATGACGTGATCGCCGGCGGCAAGATCCATGAGGGCCTCTTCTTGGTGGTCCCACAGCTCAATGCCGCGGTCGCTCGTCCATTCAAAGAAACGTTCGAAGGCCTGATCGGGCGTGAGCCATGGCTCGGGCTCGCTACCATCCTCGGGCTCCCACCAGGTGGGGGAGAGCGCGCCGAGCGAGCCAAACTCGGCTTCGGTTCCCGTGCCGCCCGAGAACGAGCTGGCGGCGCCGGCGCCGGAGACGGTGCTGGCGGCGGTATCTGTCGTGGTCTGTGCCATGTGGTTGCTTTCTCTCGCGTTTGTCCGCCAACTATTATGGCGTAGCGGCGGCGCGGGGTACCAGCGCGCGAGAAAATGCAGGAAATGGGCGTTCTGCCCAGCCGTTTGGTGCGGTTGCCAGCTAAGTGAGTAGACTTTTTGCGATGTCGCGAGCACATGGCTTTTGCACAAGGGCTCTACCTGCGGTTTTAGTATTGGTTATGCGGGTTGTGCTTGGCTATTGCAAAAAAGTCTACTCACTTAGATTTGAGGGTCGTTCGCTGGCGCCTATTCGCGCTTGTTTGCCGACGTCGCGACCATCAGAAGCCCCTAGGACTCTTGCGGCAGGCGTTTCTTGCCTTTGCGGGCGCGGTTTTTAAAGTTCTCGACGGCCTCTTCCATGCCGAGAGGCACGTAGGTGAGTTCATCGAGGTTTTCGGGCAGGTAGCAGGCAAGGCTTTGCTCCTGCGCGCGGCCTACTGTGAGCTGTTCGTCGGTTGGCTGCGCTCCGGGCGTGGCGCAAATGCCATAGACAGCGGCACCCATCTCGCGCGTGCGGCACTCGTACTCGGTCTCGGGATGCTCGGGATGGTCGCGGCGGACGTCGTCACTAACCCAAAGCGTGTCGTAGCCGGCCGCGGCAAACTGCCCCAGGGCGTAGTCGCGCAATGGCTTGCTATCGGTTCGCAGCGTGACGGTAGCGCCGGCTGCAAAGAGCGAGCGGTAGAGCATCAGATGGTCGACATGGACGAGTCGTTTTTTGGCGTACTTGGCCTTGGGCTGTGGCGTGGGAAAGTTAATGGTGATGGCATCGAGCTCGCCTGCGGCAAACAGCTGCGGCAGCGATGCGGCACCTCGGGGCAGGACGAGTGCGTTGGACAGCTCCTGCTCGCAGATTTTCTGTGCGGCATAGGCGATGCAGATAGGCTCCTGGTCCATACCGATAAAGAGCGTGTTTGGCTCGTGGGCCGCGCGCTCTACAAGGTACGTTCCCTTGCCACAACCAAGATCAAGGTGAAGGTGCTCGAAGGGCTTGCCGCCTGCGGGCGCGCAAGCCTCGCGCCAATCTCCGGCATAGGCCTCGGGATTCGTCTCAATCGCATCGGCGTAGCGCTCCAGGCGCTCCTCGAGCACAAAGTTCTTAGGCGTGCGAACGTGGACGGCTCCCATGAGGCTCCTTGGTCATAAGTATGGAACGCATGGCTGCGCGTTCCGTCAATGGGTTGAAAAAGAGTGGGCATAGTTTGCCCGAAAGACGCGGTGCGGCTCGGCGGCGAGTCGTCGGTGCCTACAGGCGCTTGAGAATCACATAGCGGTTGAGCTCTCCGCTGCGACCGTCGGCATGGAAACGCTCAAGCTCGCGCACGGGGACCTCGCCGCTCTTGTAGAACGTACGGACGCCGCGCACCAGGTCGGTGATCTGCTGATCGTCAAAGTGATGACAATAGCGGTAGGCGTGGCGGTCGTTTTGCCAGCCAATGAGGTGGTCGCCGGCTTCAAACTGCGCGGAATCGTAACCCTCAAACGGTGGGGTGAGCTCGGCGCGGGCTTCGGCTCGAACGGCCTTGCGCGCCATGCGCTCGTCGTTCATAAACTCCCAAAAGCTGATGGCGATGATGCCGCCTGGGCGCGTCTGGCGCACCAGGGCGTCGAGCACGCGTACACGGTACTCGCACGACGGCACATGGTGCATAAAGCCAAAGCAGACCGAGATGTCGGCGAGCGGGGCGTCGAAAAGCACATCGGGTGTCTCGGCGGGATTGAGCTTCATGAGGGCGTCGAGCACATCGAGTTCCTGGAAGTGCAGGTTGGGAATGCGCAGGGCGTGACCGCGTGCATCGATGGCCAGGTCTTGGCACGAGTCGACGCCATAGAACTCAAACGGGCAGCTGGCATCTGCCGAGGGGTTTGCGCCGTCGACGCCCTTGGCGGCAAGTGCGCCGCCGGCGGCAAAGTTTTCGAATCGCATATTGCCGCAGGCGAGATCGAAGACGCGGACGGGATGCTCGATCGTGGCGACGTCGAGCTGTTCGAGCGCGATGTCCATGGTGCGCACCCAGCCGGGCCACGGGGCCTGGCGCGTATCGGAAAAGGAGGCGGAGTGCTCGCGATAGAACGTGTTGTTGAGCTGGATGAGCGATGAGGCGAAATCGCGGTTCACGGCGCGGAACTCCCTCCGTTGGCGGTGCGGTATAAACAATATGACCATACTACCGTTAACGCCGCAACGGGGACAACTGAGCTAGGCCCCATTGCTTTGTTTGGACACATTTCCGCAGCTCATATGCACCCGCAACCGCCGGTTGTCAAAAATCTCACTAGAATAGGTGGCATGCTTTTGGCGGTGGCGGATAGATTTTTAACTGTGCAAGGCGCCTTAAGAACAAAAACGGTCCGGCGGCACGGCTGGCATCACATAGGAGGAACCATGAATGTAGAAACTGCGCAGCGGCTCGCCGACCTTCGTCGCAGCAAGGGCTTTAGCCAAGAAGGGTTGGCGCGAAAGTTAGGGCTGTCGCGCCAGGCGGTCAGTAAATGGGAGCGCGCGGAGAGCTCGCCCGATACCGAGAACCTGATCTCGCTCGCCAAGCTCTATGGCGTGAGCCTGGACGAGCTGCTCAATCCGAGCGATGAGATCGAGGACGATATCGAGTTTGAGAACGAGGACCGCGCCCGTCAGCGCGAGGCCGAGGCAGCAGAGCGCGCTCGCACCCATGAGGCGGCGGCGCGCGCTACCGAGGCGGCAACACAGGCGAGTGACGCCGCCGCCAAGGCGGCGCAAGCGGCAAGCTGGAGTGCACAGGCCGCCAATGCCGCTACGGCGCAGGCGACGAGTGGCGGCGCAGTTGGCTCGACTCCGGTGAAGGGTCCGTTCCAGTCGTTCCCGTATTGGGCCGTGTGCTGGCTGCTGTTCTTTTTGCTGATGTTCCCGTTTGGTGCCGGCCCCTTTGCCGCACTGATCTTCTTTACGATTCCCATCTATCACTGGGTGGCGCGTGCGCTCGATGGTGATTGGGCGCGCGGGGATATTCAGGTTGGTTCGGCACCGGTGACATCTAGGGCTCAGAATGTTTCCGCTTCGGTTGATGCTGGCGTGGCTACCGCGACTACCGCTGACCCGATCGCCAAAGAGGGTGATGAATGATGAAGCTTTCGCATGAATCCAAGGTACGCTTGGGCGTTGGCATCGGAGCGTTTGTACTGATTATCGGGCTTGTTTTTGGCGTTTCGCGGACTTTGATTCATTTTGATGGCCCGTGGGATCTCGACGATGTTATACCCGGCTTGTCCGGTATGGACGATGTGGTTGATGACGACGATTTTATGAACGATGGCGGTAAATATTCCGCTCAGCCTCAGCAGCTTTCGAGTGCGACCTTTGATGCCGATCAATTTCGCTACCTCGATTTCGATATCAATGCGGCTACGGTGGACGTCAAGGTTGTTGATGGCAACAAGGCTCGCGTTATCGAGCGGGGACGCGTTGCCAATGGTATGGATGCCTCCAAGGCCGCGACGCAGAACATCGCATCCGTCGAGGACTCGACGCTCAAGGTTTCTCAGTTTGGAAGTGATGACGGTAAGGCAATTGACCGCTCGGTTACGGTTGAGCTGCCGCGCCGTGTTGCCGAACATCTGAAGGGAATCAACGCGCACGTGGGCTCGGGTGATCTGCAGATTGCCGGTGTCACCTGTGATGGTTTCGACCTTTTCCTGGGTGCGGGAGATGTAGAGTTTGCGGGCAGCGTGACTGATGCGCTTAGTGCAGAGGTCGGGTCGGGCGATGTAACGTTCGAGCTCTACCAGGCCCCCGCGAAGTCGATGGACGTGAGTGTGGGCTCGGGCGATGTGGAGATGACGGTCCCGAACTCTACGGGCTTTAAGGCGAGCCTCACCTTGGGCAGCGGCGACTTCGAGAGCGATTTCCTTCCGCTTGACTACGACGGCGAGACCATTTTGAATCTTGAATTCGATAATGGCGATAAGTCCGCCACGTATCGTTTTGAGGTTGGTTCGGGCGACATGTCATTTGATTCAGAGTGACGGGCGGTTATCGAAGACTTATACACCATAGCTGCGCTGTTTGATGGAGGCGCCGGAGCCGTGACGGGCTCCGGCGCCTTTGCCTTTACAATGGGGTCATGGAACAGATTATCTTGAACATACTCGAGGCTCTGCGTCGCGGCGAGACCGTGGACGACAAAGCGCTCGTCAAACTGATACATGCCGAGGCGCGCCGTGAAGGTGCCGACAAACGCGATTTGGCCAAGCGCCGTCTGCTGCCGTTCTGCCAGCGGGTAAAACGTGAGGAGCCGGCTCGTTGGGCTGGGTGGAATGTCGATGCCGAGCTGGAACGTCGACTGCTGCAGGTGCTGCGTATGAAGCCTCGTCGCACGGCTTCGGGCGTGGCGACTATTACCGTCATCACCAAGCCCTGGCCGTGCTCGGGCGATTGCCTGTTTTGCCCCAACGATCTGCGCATGCCTAAAAGCTATCTGCATGCCGAGCCGGCGTGTGCCCGTGCGGAGCAAAACTGCTTCGACCCGTATCTGCAGGTGAGCGCTCGTCTGACCGCGCTTTCGCAGATGGGGCATGCGACCGACAAGATAGAGCTCATCGTGCTCGGTGGCACCTGGAGCGACTATCCGCAAGGGTATCAAACGTGGTTTATGTCGGAGCTTTTCCGTGCGCTCAATGACGATGCCGTCGCCGGCGTGGCGGCCAACCCCATGTTGGCGCGTCCGGGCATCAGCCGTGCCGAGGCAGGGCGCCTGCTCGATGACGCTCCCGCCGATGCCCTGCCGCCGGTGGTAACAGAGCGCCGCGAGCGCTATCGGGCTGCCGGCATTGCGACAGACGAGGCTGAGCTTGCTGCCGGCGTTGCCGACGAGCAGGGGCGTGTGGATGCTGTCGTTGGTGGCTATAACCGCGCGGTGCGTCGTCTGTACGGCCCTGGTACGCCATGGGGCGAGGCTGCCGAGTGGCAGACGGCAACGATGGAGGAGCTTGAGCGTCAGCAGCGCATCAACGAGACGGCGAAGCATCGCGTGGTGGGGCTCGTTATCGAGACGCGCCCCGATGCCGTAACGCCGCAGGCCCTCACGCTCATCCGCCGCCTGGGTTGCACCAAGATTCAGATGGGTATTCAGAGTCTCGACCAACATTTGCTCGATATCAACGAGCGTCGCATTTCGGTGGCGCAGATCGAGCGGGCGTTTTCGCTTGCGCGCTTGTTTGGCTTTAAGATCCACGCGCACTTTATGCTCAACTTGTTGGGCGCTACGCCCGAGGGGGACAAGCGCGACTACGAGCGCTTTATGACCGAGGGCGCTTTTATGCCCGACGAGGTCAAGGTCTACCCGTGCGCGCTCATCGAGGGCTCGCGTTTGGTGGGCTGCTACGAGCGCGGCGAGTGGCGCCCCTATACCGAGGAAGAGCTGCTCGATGTGCTGGCCGACGACATCGTGGTGACGCCGGCGTTCTGCCGCATTAGTCGCATGATCCGTGACTTTAGCTCCGACGACATCATGGTGGGCACCAAGAAGCCTAACCTGCGTCAGCTCGTTGAGAACCGCTTGGCGGCTCGTGGAGAAGGCGCGACGGTGCGCGAGATTCGCTATCGCGAGATCAGCACGGCGGGTGCCGACTTGGATGAGCTGACCCTTGACGAGGAAGTGGCGTACGAGACGCCGGTGACGCGCGAGCGCTTTTTGCAGTGGGTGACGCCGCAGGGCAAGATCGCGGGCTTTTTGCGCCTGTCGCTTCCCGATCGCGCCTTTGTCACCACGCATGCGGACGAGTTGCCGACGACGCCGGACGAGGCGATGATTCGCGAGGTGCACGTCTATGGCATGGCGGCGCGCGTGGGGTATCAAGGCCAGGCGGCCCAGCACCATGGGTTGGGGCGTCTGCTCGTAGAGCGTGCGTGCGAGATTGCCCGGGATGCGGGTTATACGCGCATCAACGTGATCAGCGCGATTGGTACGCGCGAGTACTATCGCCATTTGGGTTTTTACGATCATGGACTCTATCTGCAAAAGGAGCTCTAGATGAACAAGCCGAGTGTTTCTGCTGGCGTCGTTGCCGGCGTTGCCCTGGGAGCCGCGGCGCTTGGTGCGGCCGCCGTCGCTGTTCGTGCTGCCTGTCTGCAGGTTGCGCGAACCCGCAATGGGTTGGCGCGTGTGAAACGCGTGCACGATGAGAGCGGCGACGAGGTCCGTGTGCTCGCGCAGGGCGGCGTCTACCAAAGCGCGAGCTATGTCGGCGATCGTTGGGCGGAGCCCGTCTTTGCGTACTATCGTGCGTTTGACGACGTGTTTGAGTCCGAGGATGCGATGCGCGACGCTTATGGCCACGGCATCGACCGTATGCTTATGCTGGGCGGCGGTGGGTTTGCCTATCCCAAATTTGCGCTGATGTCGCACGAGAGTTTGCGCATGGACGTCATCGAGTATGACGCAGAGATTACGCGTCTGGCACGTCGGTGGTTCTACCTGGACGAGCTGGAGTGCACGGTGGGCGATCGCCTGCGGGTGATTACCGCCGAGGCGCGTTCGTATCTGGGCGTGACGAGCGTGGGCCATCGTCGCTACGACGTGATCGTGAGCGATTGCTTTGGCGGTGCCGAGCCCGTGCGCGAGCTGGCGACCGTTGAGGCGCTGCGTTTGGTGCGAGGCAGCCTGAACCTCGGGGGTATCTACGTTGCCAATATCGTGAGTGCAAACGAGGGGAGCGACGTGACGTTCCTGCGTGACTGCGCTGCCACGGCACTCGAGGTATTCGCCCACGCCTGGGTGGTCCCATGTGGCGATGCGGAGTTCGGCGGCGAGGAGAACTACCTGCTTATCGCCAGCGACGGCGACTACGCCTTTGCCGAAGCCGTGCCCTTCGACACCGACTTCCTCGGCACCGTCCTTCACGACAAGTAAGTCTCTCCGTCCCAAAAAGACTGGTCTTAGGCGTGGTCGCGCCAGCTGAGGACGCGCTGCTTCATGCCCTCGATGTCGAGCACGCCTTCGGCGAATCCTTTGCGCACGAGCTCCTCGGGAACGTACTCGTCGTAGCGATCAAAATAAGGCACCTCGCCGGGATAGACGAGCTCGATGGGGTCGAAGTCCTTTTCGGCCTCGGCTGCGAGCACCTCAAAGAATGTTTCCTCGTCGGCCTTCATCTTGAACTGCATAAAGTATGGACGCGACGGATCGAGCCCGCGAAGGCCCAGCTCCGCGGCGCATTTAATCTTGAGCATACGTTCGAGCGCCAAAAAGGCGTAGCTGCCTAACCAAGGGAAGAGCACCCAGGTGTCGCCACCCAGGTTGATGAGCGGCTTGGTTCCCGCGCCCGAAATCTCGGCCGTATGACGAGCCTGCGCCAAGCGGGCCCGTGCGTTACCCATAAGGTACGGATATGTCGCGTGCTCGTTGAGCGCCTTGCGCATGCGCTCGAGTACGTGTGTATTGATGTCGCCGGGGCAGTCGCCAAAGTAGGCCGGCACCCGGCCTTTGACCTGCGTGGCAAAGACGGTATGACGCTTCCAGTCCACTTCCTCGACAATCCAGCAGTGTCCGGCGATGGCGATGCGCTCACCGGGCGGGGGCGGATTGACAATCGTGCCCAACTCGGCCGACTCGCTGCGAACGGTGAACTCCTCGTTTTCCTGGAACACGGCGTAAAACTTAAAGTTGTTAATGATGCGCTCGCCCGCGAGACCCACGATGAGCCCGCCGCCCTCGGTGACCTGGATATGGTCGATGTCAATGAGGTGACGCAGCAGCACGCGATAGTCATCGGCCGAGATGCGATGGAAATAGCTGAGCGTGAGCACGCGCTGGGCAAGCTCTGCTGGCGTGAGTTCTCCGGTGCTGGCGAGGGTCGACATGGTCTGGTGATAGAGCAGACTGTAGGGGAGTCGATCGAGCTCGGGCGGCTCGACCCACTTTTCCTCGCGATAGAGTTGTACGAGCGCGATGCCCTGGAGGAGCTTCCAGGGAATGGTCTCGGGCATCATCGTGCGCGGTTCGGGCTCTTCCTCGCGCATGACAAACCACATCTCGGGCGGAAGATCACGGCGTCCCGTGCGCCCCATGCGCTGCAGAAAGGAGCTGACGGTAAACGGCGCGTCAATCTGGAACGCACGCTCCAGGCGACCGATATCGATGCCAAGCTCAAGCGTAGAGGTGGTGACGGTTGTCTGTGCCTGTTCCTCGTCGCGCATGAGCTCCTCGGCGGTCTCGCGTAGCGATGCCGAGAGGTTGCCATGATGGATAAGGAAGCGGTCTGGCTCGTGCCGGTTTTCACAGTAGCTGCGCAGCATGGAGCACACGGCCTCTGCCTCCTCGCGCGAGTTGGCAAAGACCAGGCACTTGCGGCCGCGGGTATGTTCAAAGATGTAGGCCATGCCGGGGTCGGCGTTGTCGGGTGCGGTGTCGGTGGGGTTGAGCAGTGCCTGTTCGGTTGCCTGCGGGATGTCGACTTCGCCCTCGGGGGCCGAGGAAGTTCGGCAGTCCTTGGGAGCGGCCTTGCCCCGTGCCCGCTCACGACGTTGACGGCGCTCCTCTTGTGTGAGCTGTCCGCTGTGACGCACGTCTTGGGTGCCGGCGGGCAGTGCCGCGGGTGCCGCTGCCTCAATGCGCTCGCACGCAAGTACTTCGGCCTCTTGAGGACCCATGCTCTCGAATCCTCGCTGCTGCGCCTGGGGGCCCGAGTTGTAGAAGTGCTCCATGGAGATACGCCACACGCGGCGCGGCTCCTCAAAGCGGGGGATGACGCAGTCGCGTCCCGTCCCCTGCGACAAGAAAGCGCCCGTGCGTTCCGGGTCCCCGATGGTGGCCGAAAGGCCGATGCGCCTGGGCCGCACGCCCGCCATGCGCGAAAGACGCTCGATAAGGCAGAGCGTCTGCCCGCCGCGGTCACCACGCATGAGCGAGTGGACCTCGTCGATGACCACATAGCGCAGGTCGCAAAACATACGCGGAATTGCCATGTGCTTGTGGATCAGGAGTGCCTCGAGTGATTCGGGCGTAATCTGTAGGATGCCGCTTGGCTTTTTGATGAGCTTTGCCTTGTGCGACTGCGAGACATCGCCGTGCCAGTGCCAGACGGGGATATCGGCCTCTTCGCACAGATCGTTGAGGCGAACGAACTGGTCGTTGATGAGTGCCTTGAGGGGGCCAATATAGAGGGCGCCAACGCTTGCGGGCGGGTTCTCCCAAAACTCGGTCAGGATGGGAAAGAAGGCCGCCTCAGTTTTGCCAGATGCCGTGGATGCCGTCAGGAGCACATTGTCTTGCGTGTTGAAGATGACATCTGCCGCCGCAACCTGGATGGAGCGCAGACTCTCCCAATCGTGGGAGTAAATGAAATCCTGGATAAACGGGGCATATCGGTCAAAAGCGTTCATGGGACCTCCTCTCATCAACGGGCCGATCAACGCAACGGGCAACGGCTCGATATCTTGCAACATCGGCGTTTGCCCAGATAAAACCTGCCAAAATAAACCTGTCCCTTTTTGGCAGGTTAGATGGTGAATTCGGCGAAGTTGCGGTCGTCGTCTGCGGTGCCGGTGTCGTCTGTTGCGGCTGCCGGCGCCAGCGCGTCGCCACCGACGCTTTGCAGTAACTCGGCCACGTTGGCATCGGGGTTCTGACACAGGATGTCGAGCAGCTCGATAAAGTCGCGGATGACCTCGCGGGGCGTCAGATGCGTGTCGGCCCCCACGCGGCCAAACTCAATCTTGAGAAAGTCCACCAAGTCGTTCTCGGTAAGCGTGGGCGTCCAGCCAAAGTAGCCGGCATGGATCTGCATGAGCTTTTCGATGAGCACCAGCAGCTCCTCGTAGGTGAGCGGCTGCAGGCGGATGATGGGCGCGAGCATGTCTTTGAGATCATCTCGCGCAAAACGACCCTGAGCGAGTCGGCTGCGCAGAGCTTCGTAGGAGAACACGCCGCGGCGGCGGTCTTCGATGGAGGTTGGCGTGCCGCCCATGATCATGCCCAGGTACTGTGCCTTGCCCTGGAGCGTGTCGTTGTACATGGTCAGGATTTTCTCGTAGTTGTACTGGCGCGTGATAGCGTTGGGAATCTTATACAGATTCACGAGCTCGTCGATGAGCACCAGCATGCCCTTGTAGCCGCTGCAGACCAAAAAGCGCGCAATGAGCTTGACGTAGTCGTACCAGTCGTCATCGCTGATGATGGTCGAGGAGCCCAGCTCGGCGCGTGCCTCACTCTTGGTGCGGTACTCGCCGCGAATCCATTTGGTCGCGCGGCTCATAGCTTCTTCGTCGCCCTCGGATACGGCCGCGCGGTAGCGGCGGAGCATACGGGAGAAGTCGAAGCCGTGGACCATTTCCTCGAGCGGGGCCAGTTGGGCATTGACGGCAGACTCATCGGCATCGGCACACGAGGCGACCCAGCGATCCAGGATAAGGTTGAGCGCACCGCCCTCGGGGCGCGTCTTGGTCGATATATTGCGGATGAGCTCGCGGTAGGTGGCAAGGCCCTGCCCCTGACCGCCCTGCAGGCGGCGCTCGGGCGATAGGTCAGCATCGGCGACGACGAATCCCTCGCCCATGGCGTGCGTACGGATGGTCTGAAGCAAGAAGCTCTTGCCGGCGCCGTAGCGACCGACTAAAAAGCGGAAGCTCGCGCCGCCATCGGCGATGAGACTCAAATCGGTGAGCAAGGCGCGAATCTCGACCTCGCGTCCCACAGTGATATAGGGAAGGCCGATGCGCGGGACCACGCCACCCTTGAGCGAGTTGAGAATGACGGCGGCGACGCGTTTAGGTACGCGGGGTGCTGCGGATGCGGTATCACTCATGGTCTAGGTATCCTCTCACGTCTGCTTCGTAGTCCTCGATAATTTGCGGTCCTGCCGCGCCAAATTCAATTACGGTGTCACCCACCAGGTCAAAGAGCGTCTCATTGATGCTGTCGACGAGCATGTCCTCGCTCTGGCCCGAGTGCGCTACTGCCGATGCCGCTTGCGCTGCGTTTTGCTCGAGGAGTGCGCGCAGATACGCGGTTGCGGCAGGCGCGAGTTCGGTCGCGGCGTCAGTGGGCGCAGCCGCTGCGAGCGGGGGCGTCGGCACGAGAAGCGGCGCCACGACACCAAACTGTTCGGTGGAAATGGTTGGCTCGTCGGCCTCGTCCTGCCCTGCGGCCGTCGTGATCGGCTCGACAAACGCGTCTGCTGCGGGCTCGGTTTTCGGCTGCTCGGAGTCCACCGTATCGACCTCTGCAAGCGCATCGTCCTCGCGCTCCTCATCGATCAAAAGCGCCTCGCGCGTTTGTGCGGCGGCGCTCCGAATGTGCCCCAGCTGGCTCAGGTCGATATCGATCTTGACGGGCTGGTGCGCGGCATCCCACGAAAGCCATGCCGTGATCTCGTCATCGATAATCTTAGCCAGATATTTGGGGACCTTCTCTTCCTTAAGGGGATGGCCGGGATCCAGTGCCAAGCGCAGGCGCTGATCACAAGCGCGCATCATCTCGCCGAGCTTGCTGCTCTTTTGCCTGCTGCCGTGAATCCGCATGCATTCCCAAAAGCCATTTTGGCAGCGGTAGATGTGAATGGGGTCCAGGCGATATTCGCAGTCCTCGTGGCGCTCGGGCGCAAAGAACACGGCCGAGGCAAACATGGTGTAGGGCATGGCCGTCTCCTCCCCAAACAAGCTCGCTACGATGCCGGTCTTTCGGTGCGTGTCATAGTAGCGCGCCATGCGGACATACACGGCGCATGCCACGTGGCGCAGGTCGCGATGGTGGGAACGGTCGAGCCGTGAGTTATTCAGGTTGTACGTCGAGAGTGCGTCGATGGCAGCCATGAGCCGCTCCTCATGCGCCTCATCGGGCGGAAGGGGAAGCGTGGGCTCGGAAGTCTTACGACGCGCAGGCGGCAGGTCCGACGGCGCCGGCGCGGGTACAAGGTCTCGCGCCGCACGGCGCAGCTCGATGAGGGCGTTGTCGAATGCGACGGTTTTAGAGTCGCGAAGCAGCTTGGGGTCGAGCTCATGGAACACGGCGTAGTCCTGCAGCCACACGCGTGCGAACCGGTCGATGCCGGGTTCAAAGGCGCGATAGGCATCCCAAAATGCCTTGATCTTGCTAAAGCCATCGAGCGGATTATCTACGCCAATGCCGCAAATCAGCTCATAGAGATACAGAAAGGCAAAGGACGTAGACGTTTCCTCGACGGTTCCGCGGCGCACTTGGGCACGCCAGGTAAAGTAGCCGCGCAACTGTCGATCGCTCATGGCATTGTAGGTGGGAAAGTACGACTTAAAGGTGCCGCTATAGGGGTAATCATCCTCGAAGTCGGCCATCAGCAGGCCTTGGCGGTAAAAGAGCTCCGCCTCCGATAGCCAGCGGCCCGCGCCGCCCTTGGGGTCATCTTGCCAGCGTGATATCTCGCGCATCTTGCGGTACTGGTCGGGGAGGAAGTTCTGCATCTGACGACCGGTCTTGAGAATCGGCTCGTCAGCATAGATTTCGTTTGAGAAGCGGGCGGACTGATGGGTCCGGGCCTCGGCCATAATGCGCTCGATGAGCATCTTGACGTCCTGGTCGGCCACCGCCCTCTCCTCTCCCTATATGGTGTCGGTGACCTCATATCATAGCACAGCATCAAACAGGTGTTCGAGATAGCACTATGCAGATAGTTTAGAACAGGAGGGCGTAGATGACCGCCACGACGACGGAGGGGAGCATGTTGGCCGTGCGGAAGGTCTGAGGCCGAATAAGGTTAACGCCAACACAGAAGATGAGCATGGAGCCCACAAGCGAAAGGCTGTTGAGGGCTGCGGTGGTCATGATAGGGGAGAGTGCGCCGGCAAAAAGCGTAATCGTGCCCTGGAATACGGCAACGGGCAGGGCCGAGAAGATGCAGCCGCGGCCAAGCGAGGCCGTCATGGTGCAGACGATGATGCAGTCCAGCGCGCCCTTCAGGGCAAGCGTGGACCAGTCGCCGAGCAGACCGTCCTGAATCGATCCTACGATGGCCATGGCGCCGATACACACGGTGAGTGATGCCGAGACAAAGGCGTTGGTGAACTCGTTGTCGCCCTCACTGCCGGTTTTGCGCTTGAGCCATTCGCCGAGGTTCTCGATGGCGGCCTCCAGGTTGATGGCCTCGCCGATGAGCGAACCGAGGGCAAATGAGACGATAAGCATGGTGGTGCCGGTGGTCGCCAACGCCTCTCCATCGATAACGAGCATATTTTGCATGGTGCCGCCCAGGCCGATAAACAGAACGCACAGCCCCGACGCCTTCATGAGCGTGTCTTGGATGCGGGGCGTAATGAAGCGCCCGCCCATGAGGCCCAGCAGACCGCCCGCGATCAAAAGCGCGACGTTGATGATCGTTCCTAAACCCGGCATGAACCCTCCTGTAATTGATGCCAACGCGGCAATCGTAACAGAACGGGGAGGGGAGCGCTCAGTGTCCGAGCCAAGCGGCGGTTAGCGGTCTAGGATAGGACGGGGCTAAAGTCGAAGCGCAGCGTCATGAGGTGCTGTGGGGACTCGATGGCCGCGGCAATGATGTCGGCATCTCGTGCGCGATCGAACCCTTCGAGTTCCATTTGATAGGGGAAGTCTTCTTGGATACCGATGCGACGAGGAGCCAAAAGCTTGGTTCCGTCGAATTCTTCGGTTCGCGTTCCGTCTGCTGCAACGGAATAAAGGTGCAACTTGGCGGTCGTTGTGGCATCAAGTGCCGAGATAGCTTGGATGTCGTTCGATGCGCTCCTGGCTCCCACTGCTGTAAGTGCCGTAGGCGCGACGACTTCACCCGAAGGTAAAAAGACGAGCTCGACGGTATTGGGGAATGCGATGAGGATATTTTTGCGGCGGGGCGCATTGGCAGCAACTGGCTCAATGCTTGCGGCATCGACGGTTTCCGTGTGGTCGAGCGCGACCATCATGCAACAGTTGCCTTCGTCGACATCTGGGGGAGCGGCAAAGTCCAGGCCGTCTTTCGGTTGGGGATTGCCTGGTTCGGTGGCGGTGCCGCCTGGCTTCTCGAGAGGGGCCGCAGCGTTGTCTTCTGATGATGCATCGTCTGTATCGTCAACATGTGCCGGTGCGTCTGCGATCTCGTCTTTGGGGGATTTGTCACTATCGCTCGATATAGGAGCAGCAATCCCGACGGACCCCACTCCGTGCCATGTCATTTGGAGCAGCGCCGGATCGGCGAGAATGCGCCGCACGCCCGGCTCCTGGGCATCGATATTGATGGGGGCGGATTCTGATCCGCGCGTGAGGTTAAGCGAGCCCTTCTGTCTATTGCCTTGAGCTTCTTGGTCGTCCGCGTCGCCAGCGTAGAACAGCAAAGGCGCATCTCCCGTTGCGATGGCTTCGGTGTTCGCCTTGGTCAGTCGCAGCGATGCCGTAAAGGAGATGATGGGCTGCGCGCCATCGACATTCAAGGGAACGCAGCCCAGGCATACACCCCCTTCTTCTTCATAGGCCGCGCTGTCGAAGACGACCTTCGCCCCGTTCGCCGAGTCATCGACCGAGGCAATATCGATGCGCAGCTCTAAGTCGCATGGGTCGCCATCGGCGTCGACCGCAGCCGATTTCCATGTGCAGATGGCACAACCTGTCTGGGGGCCGTTCTCCTTGTCCGGTCGCTTGATATCCACGACTATCGAGCCGACCGTATTGCGGTGAAGGCATCCCGAGGTTCGGACCGTGGCGTGTGCGAGCGAAAAACGTTGGCAGGCGACGATACCCGACGAATTCGCCACGGGGTTCAGAGCTTGCGGTAAGGAGTTTGCCGTGGCGGGCGTCGCCCAGGCGGCGAGAGGCGTACCGCTCGCCAGTGCGCTGCAGAGCGCGGCAACGGGCAATAGATTTTTGGGTGCCATGGTTCTCCTATCTATTCCGCGCACTCCGGTTGTGCTTGGCTATTGGTTGCGTCTGATGTGCAGGCCAAGGCACGTCAGCCCTGCTCCCGCCGTTGCGACGCCTACCGCAATGAGTTGCCGGGTGTCGCTCGTCTGAGCGAGCGGCTCGTTACGGCTGCCGCGATCAAGGCCCGAAAGGTCGACGGTCACTTCTGTGGCCGCCTGCGCTTGCTCTTGTTGAGCAAAGGCCATGGCAGGTGCGGACGCCAAGATGCCGACGATGGCGGCCAGTGCGATCGCCTTAGGACGTGGCGTGCGCACCGGGCTCGACCGTCCAGGTGATGCTTGCCACTTGATCTCCCGTACCGGTGGCGTGGTAGATGTCACGCGTGACGCGGGCGACGTGGCCACTCACATTGAGCTTGATTTTGTCCGTTCCGTCGGCAATGCCCTGGTACTTCATGTCGAAGCTTGCGTCTTTGGAAAGATCGAGGCCCGTAGTCTGAGTCGCCGAGCTGGCATCCTTTTCTGCCTTATCGGGGCCAACCTTAAAATCGATGGAGTTCTGGGCCGAGCCCGTCTTTGCGTCTGCAACGATTGTCCAGTCGTTCTTGGCCGTGACCTTCATGTTGGTGACGTGGATGCCATATGCCGAGAGGTTGTCGATGGTAATCGTCTTGTCGGAGGGTCCTACAAGCGTTCCGTCGGCGTTGGCGGCAAAGGGGATGACCGTTGGCGCCTTAAACGAAACATTGCTAATGTCGGCCTTTACCGTCACATCGGTGGTTCCAACGCGCACCTCTGCCATGGCCGCCGTTGGCGCGGCGCCCATCGCAAGTGCGAGCGTAAGCCCTGCGCCCACGGCGAGTGCCCTGGCTCCGCTCAGGTTCATGGGTGTGTTCATAATCGATCCTTTCTGCTCGTCACGGACTGTTTCCGTGATGGTTGGACGAATGGGGACAGGGTGTGGCCCCTGCGAGCGCGTAGGCCACTAGCCTTCTGCCTGGGCCACTCGCACTTTGACGCGCGTCGGATTGCCGTGAGTGTCGTAGGTCTTGGCATCGAGTGCCTGAATCTCGATATATGCCTCGCCTTCTTGGATATCGCCGGCGGGGCAGGTCTCAACAGTCTTGCCGGCTTCGACCACACCGGACTCATAGATGGTCTCGTCGTTTTGAATTACGCGGAAGCGCTGGGGAAACTTGTTGTCTTGGACGTTTTGCACGTTGACGCGCAACTTGCCGCCTTCCTGCAACTGTGCGACCGGCGCGACCGAGATCGTCATCATGTTGTCGCGGACGATGGCGTCGAGCTCATCCTGGATTTCTTGGCGTGATTTACCCTCTGCCGTCGTGACTGAGGCGCCCGCTTCGGGCACGGGCTGCGACTGCCAGGCGTATAACCCTACGGCGATGAGGGCGCAGACGATAGCCAGGCAGACAACGACGAGTTTCTTGCGACGCCCCAGTCCTGCAAGGCGGGGCGGCTTCTTCGCACTCATGCGGCGTCCTTGGTGGTGTAGACGCGTGCGAACGTGGACGGGTCCGCTCCAAAGAGCATGTGAAGCATCAGGCGGCGCGAGTAGATGAGCTCGTCGAAGTCGTGAGGAAGCTCGATGTTGTGGATACGCGCGATGTGGTGGGCGAGCGCCGAGAACGACTCGGGGTCGCAGATAACATCGGTGGTGACGTGGTAGACCGCCGTATCGGGGAACGCCTCTTCGTCGAAAGGCAGGAGATAGGGATCGTCGTCGACCTCGATGGCGACGCCGTACTGGGGCCAGTAATATGCCATGGGAACCTCCCTGCTTCTGGGGCCAAAACTTCCATTGGTTTTGGCTGTCGATGCCGACCGTATCAGTCACTACTTGACCAATTTCTGACCAAATGCTTGACGGATTGACATCTCCGCAGGTAAAAGATGGTAAAAATTACTTCAACTTTTTTCGAGCGACAATTGCGTGGTCGCTGGCGGTAAAGCGACATGTGTCAAAAGCATCGTCTGCCGAGGAAACCTTGCCGCTCGCCGAATTGCACGAACGTAAAAATCGCCAATTATGGAGACGGTCTCGAACACGTCGACGAAACGATGCGGTAACATCTCCCTGCAAACACTGTAGTTAGCTAAAGGGGGAGTTCGCGTGTCGGCAACCATCAAACCCTTCACCGACGAGTTCGAAGAGTGTGGCCGCGATGAGTCTCGCACATCGGGCGAGGCCTCGAGCATCTCGTTTCCGACAACGGAGGACGAGGTACGCGCCATTTTGAAAAAACTCCATGCCGAGCGTGTCCCGGTGACGGTTCAGGGCGCCCGGACCGGTCTTGCCGCCGGCGCCGTGCCCCATGGCGGTCACATTCTCAATACTTCCCGCATGAATCGCTACCTAGGCATTCGCCGCGATGAGCAGGGCCGCTTTCTTTTGCGTGTGGCGCCCGGCGTCGTGCTGTCTGAGCTGCGCAAGCAACTGGGCAAGAAAGTTCTGCCGACTGCCGGCTGGGACCAGGCATCGCTTGAGGTCTACGAGGAATTCCAGGAAGCTTCCGAGCAATTCTTTCCTACCGATCCCACCGAGGCATCTGCCTGCCTGGGCGGGATGGCGGCATGCAACGCTTCCGGCGCCCGTAGCTACGCTTACGGCCCCATGCGCCCTCACGTCACGGGCCTTCATGTCGCGCTGACCGATGGCGACCTGCTCGAGCTTCACCGTGGCGAGGTTTTTGCACAGGGTCGTCGCCTTTCGCTCGTCACGGTGCAGGGCCGCACGCTCGAGCTCGACCTTCCCGACTACACTATGCCCAAGACCAAAAATGCTTCGGGCTATTTCGTTGCTGACGATATGGATGCCATCGATCTGTTTATCGGTGCGTGTGGCACACTCGGCGTCATCACCGAGCTCGAGATTGCCCTGCAGGCGGCACCTGCGGTCGTTTGGGGCGTGAGTTGCTTCTTTGACAGCGAAGACAAGGCTGTGTCCTTCACCGATTCTGTGCGCCCCGTCCTGTCCCACGCGGCTGCCATCGAATATTTCGATGCGGGCGCCCTGGATATCCTGCGTCGTCAGCGTGAGCAGTCGACCGCGTTCGCCTCGCTGCCGGCGCTCGACAAAGACGCCAAGGTCTGTGTCTACGTGGAGCTCGACTGCGACGACGAAGCCCAGGCGACTGAGGAGCTGTATCACTTGGGGTGGGTGCTAGAGCTTGCGGGCGGCAGCGACGATGCGACATGGGTCGCGCGCACCGAGGCCGATCGCGAGTGCCAGCGATTCTTCCGCCATGCGGTGCCCGAGAGCGTCAACATGCTCATCGACGAGCGTCGCCGCACGGATCCCACCATCACCAAACTGGGCTCGGACATGTCGGTGCCCAACGCACACTTGGCCGATGTCATCGCCCTTTATCGCCGCACGTTGGCCGAAAGCGGGCTTGAATCTGCCGCCTGGGGGCACATCGGTAACAACCATCTGCATGTGAATATTCTGCCGCGCGATGCGCAGGATCACCGCCGCGGCGGAGAACTCTTTGCCCAGTGGGCTTCCGAGGTCACGGCTATGGGCGGCGCCGTCTCCGCCGAACACGGTGTCGGCAAGATCAAGGCGGGCTTCTTGGAGACGATGTACGGTCACGAGGCCATGGTCGAGTCGGCGCGGCTCAAGCTCCAGCTCGATCCTGCCGGGCAGCTGGGTCGCGGTAACCTGTTTTCGGAGAAGCTCTTGGATGAGCTCGTCCAGAAAGGGGGCGCGTGAAGATGAGCGATTTCCATATGGTGGTGTGCGTCAAGGCGGTGCCGGGAAGCACCGAGGTCAAGATGGACCCCAAGACCAATACGATTGTGCGCGATGGCAAACAGGCGGTCATTAATCCCTTTGACGCGAGCGCTTTGGAATGCGCGCTGGCACTGAAGGACGACTTTATCGGCTTTGGCATGGACGTGCGCGTAACGGTGGTGTCGATGGGCATCCCCGCGACCGAATCGCTATTGCGCGACTGCATCGCCCGAGGCGCCGATGACGCACTGCTGCTGACCGACCGCGCCTTTGCAGGTGCCGATACCCTGGCAACCACCTATGCCCTCAAGTGCGGCATCGAGGCGCTCGACGAGGACTTCGACCTGCTCATCTGCGGCAAGATGGCGGTGGACGGCGATACGGCCCAGATTGGTCCCGAGCTTGCCGGTGCCTTTGAGATTCCCTGTGTGACCGACGTGAGCTGCGTGCAGAGCGCGGGCTTTACGACCTGTGGTTCACTGGCGCTTGTTCACGGCTGCGATGCCGGCGAGGAGACGGTCTATCTTGAGATGCCGTGCGCGATGACGACCGCCAAGGAGATTGGCCAACTGCGCATGCCGAGTATTGCCGGTATTCGTGCGGCCGAGGAGGCGGACGTGCGCGTGGTCAACGCTGCCGACGTGAACGCCGACCCCGCGCGCTGCGGCCTTGCCGGCTCGCCGACACAGGTCATGCGATCGTTTGTGCCCGACCGCGACCAAACGTGCGAGACCGTTGACGGAACGGCGTCCGAGCAGGCGGCAAAACTTGCCAAGATCATCGAGGGGATGGCATAGATGAGCGGACTGATTATCGATAGCGAAGCCTGTATCGGCTGCGGTCGCTGCGTTCGCGCCTGTGCCTCGGGCGGCATCGTAGTGGAAGGCGAGCGGCCCAACCGTTGCGCCCGCGTAACCGACGGCTGCATCCTATGCGGTGGGTGCGTCGATGCCTGCCCCGTCAACGCCATCTCGATCGAGCGTGACGAGGCCGCTGGCGCGGTGGACCTTGATGCATATCGAGATATCTGGGTATTCGTTCAGACCGACGAGCACGATACGGTGACTCCCGTTGCCTATGAGCTCATGGGCAAGGGCCGCGAGCTTGCCGATGCTCGTGGATGCCGTCTGGTGGCATTGGCCGGCATGAGCCCCGAGAGCTCGCTCAAGGACCTGGAGCATCTGGTTTGCGCCGGCGCGGACGATGTTCTGGTCTGTCGTGACGAGCGCCTGCGTCAGAACGACGCGGAGGTCTACGCGTGTCTCATCTGCGATTTGGTAGCCGAGCGTAAGCCCGAAGCCATTCTGTACGGTGCGACCGCCTTTGGCCGCGAGCTGGCGCCTGGCGTTGCCGTGCGCCTGCAGACGGGCCTTACGGCCGACTGCACCGTGCTTTCGATGGATACGGAGACGGGGCTGCTGCAACAGACGCGTCCGGCGTTTGGCGGCAACTTGATGGCCACCATTATCTGTCCCAATCATCGTCCCCAGATGGCAACGGTGCGTCCCGGCATCTTTAAAGCGTCCGACTTTGACTACGGCCGCTCCGGCACGATCACCCAGATATCACTTGCGGATGATGCTAAGGCTCGTGTCGAGATCTCGATTCCCGCCGAGGAGTGGGGGCAGCAGGCATCAATTGCCGATGCCGAGCGCCTGGTCGTGGTGGGTCGCGGCATTGGTTCTAAGAAAAACCTGCCGCTGATGCGAAGGCTCGCTGAGGCTCTGGGAGCCGAGCTTGGCTGCACGCGACCTGTCGTGGAGGCCGGCTGGTTGGAGTATCGCCATCAGATTGGCCAGACGGGCGTATCGGTTTCGCCCAAGCTTCTCGTGAGTATCGGTGTTTCGGGCGCCATCCAGCATCTTGCCGGCATCGGTGGGGCGGAGTGCATTATCGCCATCAACGAGGACCCGGATGCCCCCATCTTTGGTGCTGCCCAGTACAAGGTTGTCGGTGATGCCGTCGAGGTCGTCGAGGAGCTGCTGGCCCAGCTTGAGCGCTAGGCGCGCGCCAGCCAGTCGCGTATCTCGTTCTTTAGGCGCTCCCAGGTCGCTCGCGTGGCGGGATCGGTAAAGGGGTGCGTAATGCCAAAGGGTGCGTCGAGCAGGCGGTAGATATCGCCCTGCTCGCGCGCTAGCGCGCGGCTCGCTGGATAGACGAGCTCAAACATAAAGCAGATGAGTCCCACCAGGTAGTCTGCGGGCTCGTTGCGTTCATCGCGTGCGACGCAGCGGCGCTCGTCAAAGGCAGCGAGAGCCGGTGTCGAGAACCGGCTGGCGAGAAATGCGTCCTCATCAACCTTGAGGATAGTGTCGACGGTGCTGTCGGCGATGGTGCGCATAATGTCGATCTTGTCGCCATCGCGCACGATATCGCAGAAGCGCCGTGTACGCTCGTCGAGTTGTGCCGGCAGGCGAAAGTCGCTGTGATAGGCGATGCTCGCGCGGATGAGCTCATCTTCTGCCGGATCATCGATAAAGTCGCGGATGCTCGTTACGGCGGGCGCATCGGCGGGGTTCTCGCCAAAGAGGACCCCGACGCCCAACGCTGCGTGGCTCATACTCTCGGCGTCCTTAAAGGTGTCCCAGCGCCGCAACTGTTCAAAGCGTCCCATATCGTGTAACAGGCCGCAAAGCCAGGCCAGGTCAATATCCTCTGTCGACCAGCCCTGCTCGCGCGCCACGGCATCGCATGCCTCGGCAACGTGGTACGTATGCTCGATTTTGAGCGCGATGCGTGGGTTGGTGGCGTCGTAGGCATCGGTATAGCGTTTGAAGGCCGCGGTCGCCCGGCCCCGATCGATAGCTGTCATAATGACTTCCTAAAAAGCTGTGTCTTTCGATCCGGTGGCAATTGTAGGTGAACTCGGTTGCCACCGGGCGATGATTCTGCCGCGTCGTCGAATGCGGCTCGGAAATCTTGTCGGGACGAGGAACCCTATGGTGCTCAAAATCGTTAAAACCGTCTGGCCGGTGATGCTTACCTATGTTGCGATAGGCGCGCCGTGCGGAATGATTATGGCGCAGACGGGAATGGAACCCTGGATGGTTTTTGCTCTGAGCAGCACGTTTGTGACGGGTAGCGGCCAGTTTATGGCCTGCAACCTGTGGCTGGCAGGTGTGCCTGCGGCATCGATTGTCGCAAGTGTGGCCGCAATCTCCTCGCGCTTTGCACTTTATTCGGCATCAATCGCGCCCCATCTGAGGGGTGCCTCGAAGCGTCAGGCGCTGGCCGTTGCCGCGACGCTTACCGAGGAGGCATACGGCATCTCGCTTGCCAAGTTGGTTGAAGGGGAGGATTGGGGTCCGCACGAGTCCTTTGTGCTCAACACGATCCTCATCGCGACATGGGGCGTTTCGTGTACGACGGGCGCCATCGTCGGCGCCGTTGTCGATGTTCCAACCACTATTGCGGGTTTTGTCTGCACCTCGCTCTTTATCTGCCTGCTCTTTTCGCAGAGGCTGTCGCGCGGCAATGTCGTGGCTGCCGTTATGGCTGCGGTATCTGTCGCCATATGCAAGTTCTTGGGGTGGACGAATATCGCCGTGCCGGCAAGCGTGCTCGTCGGTGTTGCCGCGGCGCTTGCGCGCGATACTCTCGCCGAAGGAAGGGGTGCTCGCGATGCCCGTTAATGAGTTTTTGGTCCTGTGGCTGTCGTCTTGGGCGGCCATCGCGTTTTTCCGCATTGCCCCGGCGTTTGCCTTGCGCGGGAGAACGCTGTCGCCCCGCGTTACCGAGGCCTTGGGTTATATTCCGCCCGCCGCCTTTGCGGCGCTGGTCGCTAACGATTTGATAAGCCCTGGCGCTTTCGACGCCGGCTTGTGGCAGGGCTTGATTCCCTGGATTGCGGCTGCCGGTGTCGTGGCGGTGGCAATCAAGACAAAGTCGATGTTGTGGTGCTGCGTCTCGGGCATCGTGTTCTATATCGTTTTGAGCCTTGTATAAAATCAAGGGTGCGTTTAGCGTCCCGGCCCAACGAATCGAATTTCTCACCGAGCCGGTCTGCTTCTTCTGGTACCATGGTCAAACTTTACTGTAGCAAAGCGTGACGTGGGCTTTTGTTCTGCGTCAGCGGAAATGGGGGTTTCATGGCACAGGAAGCGACCGCCAACGAGCAAAAGAAATTCAAGGTACCGCGTATCCCGGGCGACATCATGATCTATCCCATGATTGTTGGCCTTTTGCTCAACACTTTCTGTCCGCAGGTCTTTGAGATCGGCGGCTTCTTTACGGCTGCCTGCCGCGGCGGCTCCAATACCATCGTCGCTGCGATCCTGCTCTTCGTGGGTGCCGGCATCAGCTTTAAGTCCACGCCGGGCGCTATCAAGACCGGCATCGTCGTACTGATCCCCAAGCTTGTTGTTGCGGCCGCCCTTGGCTTGGGTGTGGCATATTTCTTTAACGACAACTTCCTGGGCCTGAGCTCGGTCTCAATCATCGGCGGCATTACGTTTTGCAACATGGCGCTCTATACGGGCATCATGGGCGAGTTTGGCGATGAGTCCGAGCAGGGCGCCGTCGGTATTCTGTTCTTTACGGCCGGCCCCGCCGTCACCATGATCATCCTCGGTGTCTCGGGTCTCGCCAACATCCCCGTCGGCACCATCATCGGATCCATCCTGCCGCTTGTTATCGGCATGGTTCTGGGCAACCTCTTCCCGTTCATCAAGAACCTGCTAGTCCCCGGCGCCAATCCCGCGATCGCTGTTATCGGATTTCAGCTCGGTGCGTCCATGAGCCTTTCGAGCTTTATCACCGGCGGCATCTCGGGCATCCTGCTGGGTCTCATCACGCTCTTTATCGTCGGCCCCATCACCTTTGCGTTCGAGCGCCTGTGCGGTGGTAACGGCAAGGCGGCCGTTGCCTGCTCCACTATCGCCGGCACGGCTATGACCACGCCGGTCGCCCTCGCCGAGGTCGCACCGCGCTACGCCGAACTTGCGCCCACCGCGTACGCCCAGATCGCCACCGCCGTCATCATCACGGCAATCATGGCTCCGATCCTGACCGGCTGGGTCGATAAGAAGTTCTGCCACGGCAAAGAGGATCTGTCGGTCGAAGGCGTCGAGGCTATTGAGGAGGCCGTCGCGACCGACATCGACGGCGAGTAGCAATCGCTACCAATCAATGATGCCGGCGTGCAATTCGCGCCGTTTGAGCGCCCGAACGAAAGCTGTCTTGCAGTGTCGTTCGGGCGCTCTGCTATTATTCCCCTTACCCCTGCGGAGTAGGGGGTGTTTATTGTCCAGACTCGAATCGGGCGATTCTGACCACTTGGATATTGAAGGGATGGCGTCTAGTGGTTAAGGCACTCAAAATTGAGATATTCCTGCTATGCATGATTGTTCTTATCGGGCTTGCCGCACGAAGCCGCCGCTCCTTGTTCTCGAGCACCCAGCAGCTCTTGTTTAGCATGCTGGGCTACACGTCTGCTGCCTACATTTTCTTCGATATGATCTGGACGCTCTCGGACGGCGTGAGCACTCCTGTAGGCATCACGGCCAACTGGATTTCCAACGCGGTCTCGTTTTCGCTGTTCGCCATCGCGTGCCTCATTTGGTTTTTCTATTCCGAGACAGTGCAGGGCTCTCGCCTTTTGACCGCGCGCTATAGGGTGGCGCTCGTGACGTTGCCAACCGTATTGGTGGTCGTGCTGGCATTTACCAGCTACTGGACGCACGCTATGTTCTATATCGATGCGCAGGGCGTATATCGTCGCGGAGCGCTTTATATGATTCAACCTATCGTTAGCTACTGCTACATCATATATACGTCTTTGCATGCCTTTATTCAGACTCGAAAAGTCGAAAGTCTGCAAAAGAAGGCCATTTATCGCACCCTCGCCTTTTTTGCGGTTCCCGCTCTGGTGGGTGGTACCTTCCAGGTTTTGTTTTCGGTACCGGGCCTTTGCGTCGGTATAACGCTGAGCATCCTGCTGCTCTACATCATCTACCAGGAGCAGCTGATCTCGACCGACCCGTTGACTGGCCTCAACAATCGCAACCGTTTTGAGACCTATATGCTGTCGCTGTTCTCGGGTGCTGACCAGGCCGATGATGTGTATCTGCTTATGATGGATGCCGACGGCTTTAAGCAAATTAACGACCGGTATGGACATGTTGAGGGCGATCATGCCCTCCAGGTCATATCTGCTACGCTCAAAGAGGTCTGCTCGGCGTCTGGTGGTTTTATCGCACGTTATGGCGGCGATGAGTTCGTGGTGCTCCAGAAGGCAGCGGCGGAACAGGACATCATAGACCTGTGTTCGGCGATTAACGACGAGCTCGCTCATGCCGAGGTGCCGTATCTGTTGCGGATGTCCATCGGCTATGCACGGGTCGGTGATGATGTCGATACCTGGCAAGACTTACTTCGCGCTGCCGATGCGGAGCTCTACCGCGTCAAGGCCGAGAAAAAGAAAGCCGGCGCCCAGATACGCTAGAAAAAGGGCGCACGACCGTTGCGATGGTCGTGCGCCCTTTTTGCGTTTGCGGGGGCCACCGGCCATAACGCCCAGGCGCGGTGCGGCAAGACGAGCGTCTGCCGCCGCGGCTCGGTACGAAATTAACGAGAACCAGTGCACTCCATTAAGCTGAAGTGTGCGAACGCCCTCTCTAAAAAAGTGAGCTCGCTAGGCTTTTTTGGGTTTGTTGACGATGATGATGCCGCCGCAGACCAACAGCAGGGCAACGATGACGGTAACGGGGCTTGTGCCAGCACCCTCGCCGAGCAGCAGGGCGCTCAGCAGCACGCCAAAGACGGGGTTCATAAACCCAAAGACCGAGACGCGGCTGACGGGGTTGACAGCAAGCAGGCGCGACCACAGCGAGTAGGCGACCGCGGAGATAAGCGCCATGTAGATGATGAGCGCGATGGCGGGGGCAATCGCCGTGGGGGAGAGCGCGCCACCCATCAAAAAGCCGATGGCGGTGAGGACCAGGCCGCCGACCAAGAACTGCCACCCGGCAAGCAAGACGCCGTCGTGCTCACGCGAGAAGATACCGATCAGGCAGGTCGAAAGGGCACCCGCGACGGTGGAGGCCAGGATAAAGCCCTCGCCGTCGAGCGCAAAGCCAAAGGTGCCGTCCGCGCCCGAAAGGTTGACGAGCGCGACACCGGCAAAGCCCAGCACGCAGCCAAGCATCTTGGCCGCATCGAGCTTTTCGGTGCGAAACGCCAGGGCGGCAAAGAGGATTGCGAGGAAGTTGGCGCTGGCTTCGATGATGGAACTCGACATGGCGCTGGCGCGCGAAAGTCCCAGGTAGAAAAAGAAGTACTGCCCGATAGTCTGGAAGAGCGACAAGATGCAGATGGGCTTGATATCACGCGCTTGCGGAACGAGCGGTCGGCGCTGGGCCACGCTCATGCCAACAATGACCAGCATGCCGGCAAGCGTGAAGCGCAGACCCGCGAAGAGCAGCTGAGAGGCGCTGTCGTGCGCGGGAATGCCAAAGAGGCCGTAGCCGATCTTGATGCAGGGGAAGGCGGAGCCCCAGAGGGCGCAGCAAACGAGACAGCCCAGGATGAGTCCGGGCAGGGTGGCGAGATACGGCTTGCGGCTTTCCATGATGTCCTTCCTATATGCGCGAAGCAAAAAAAGAACCCGCCACCTGATGTGTCGGTGGCGGGTGTTGTTACCCGAAGGGATTGTACCCGATGGGAAAGGTTTAGGCGAAGTAGGCTACGCCGCTCTCAAAGATCGGCATGAACTTGTCGCCGGGGACATGCTCGGGCACGTTGCGGTACAGGTTGTCGCCGCGACGCTCGGCATGGCCCATCTTGCCCAGGACGCGGCCGTCGGGGCTCGTGATGCCCTCGATGGCGAGTGCGGAGCCGTTGGGGTTGACGGAAAGGTCCATGCTGGGCTTGCCGTCCTCGCCCACGTACTGCGTGGCGACCTGGCCGTTGGCGATAAGCTGGGCGAGTACCTCGTCGTTGGCGACAAAGCGGCCCTCGCCGTGGCTGATGGCGACGGTGTAGGGGTCGTCGAGGCTACACTGCGACAGCCACGGGGACAGGTTGGACGAGATGCGGGTGCGCACCAGGCGGCTCTGATGGCGACCGATGGTGTTGAACGTCAGCGTGGGCGCATCGGGCGTGGCGTCGACGATGTCACCGTAGGGCACCAGGCCGAGCTTGATCAGGGCCTGGAAGCCGTTGCAGATGCCCAGCATCAGGCCATCGCGGGCCTTGAGCAGGTCACGGACTGCCTCGGTGACCTCGGGAGCGCGGAAGAACGCCGTGATGAACTTGGCGGAGCCGTCGGGCTCGTCGCCGCCCGAGAAGCCGCCGGGGATCATGACAATCTGGCTTGCACGGATGCGGCGGGCAAGCTCGTGGGTGCTCTCGGCGACGGCCTCGGGCGTGAGGTTGTTGATCACGAAGGTGTCAGCCTCGGCGCCGGCGGCGCGGAAGGCGCGGGCGCTGTCGTACTCGCAGTTGTTGCCGGGGAACACGGGGATGACCACGCGCGGGCGGGCGATCTTGGCGCCGCCGTACACGTGGATGTCCTTGGCGCGGAAGTCGATGGTCTCGACCTCGGCGGTCTCGCCGGCGCTGCGGTAGGCGAAGACGCTCTCGATGCCGCTCTCCCAGGTCTCCTGAAGCTCGGTGAGCTCGATGACCTCGGAGCCAGTATCGATGACGTAACCCTCAACGGTGGTGCCCAGGGGCTCGACGACAACGCCGTCGGCGACCTTGGGCAGCTCGGCATCCTCGGCGAGCTCGACGATAAAGCTGCCGTAGAGCGGGGTGAAGAGGCTCTCCACGTCCACATCCTCGGCAAGCTCGATACCGATCTGGTTGCCGACGCACATCTTAAAGAGGCTCTCGGCGCCGCAGCCGTAGCCGGGCGTGGAGACGGCCAGGGCGTCGCCGGTAGCGGTGAGCGCCTCGACGGCGTCAAACGCGGCGAGCAGCTGCTGGGCATCGGGGCGGTAGTCCTCGCCATAGGTGGCGGGGGCGATGCGCACGACGCGATGCGTCAGGCCCTTGAACTCGGGCGAGACGGCACGGGCGGCACGGCCCACGGCAACAGCGAAGCTGATTAGGGTCGGCGGAACGTTGAGCTCGCCGGTCTCGTCCTCAAACGAGCCGCTCATGGAGTCCTTGCCACCGATGGCGCCGGCACCCAGGTCGACCTGGGCCATGAGGGCGCCCAGGACGGCTGCCGTGGGCTTGCCCCAGCGCTCGGCCTCGGTGCGCAGACGCTCGAAGTACTCCTGGAAGGAGAGATAGGCGCGCTTGTGCTCAAAGCCGGCAGCCACGAGCTTGGCGATGGACTCGACCACGGACAGGTAGGCGCCGGCAAACTGGTCGGCTTCCATCAGGTAGGGGTTGAAGCCCCATGCCATGGCGCTTGCCGTGGTGGTCTCGCCGTCCACGGGGAACTTGGCGACCATGGCAGAGCTCGGGGTGAGCTGCGTCTTGCCGCCAAAGGGCATGAGCACGGTCGCGGCGCCGATGGTGGAGTCGAAGCGCTCGGAAAGGCCCTTGTTGGAGGCGACGTTGAGGTCGGTGACAAGCGAGGTCATGCGCTCGGCAAGCGTGGTACCGGCCCAGCTGGGCTGCCATACGCTGCGGGCGCACACGTGAGCGACCTGGTGCTTGGGCGCACCGTTGGAGTTGAGGAACTCGCGGGACAGATCGACGATGGCGACGCCGTTCCAGGCCATGCGCATGCGCGGCTCGGCGGTAACCTCGGCGATAACGGTCGCCTCCAGGTTTTCCTCGGCGGCGTAACCCATGAACTCATCGACGTCACCATCGGCGACGGCGCAAGCCATGCGCTCCTGGGACTCGGAGATGGCGAGCTCGGTGCCGTCCAGGCCGTCGTACTTTTTGGTCACGGTGTCCAGGTCCACGTACAGGCCGTCGGCAAGTTCGCCTACGGCGACCGAGACGCCGCCGGCGCCAAAGTCGTTGCAGCGCTTGATCAGGCGGCAGGCGTCGCCGCGGCGGAAGAGGCGCTGCAGCTTGCGCTCGACTGGGGCGTTGCCCTTCTGGACCTCGGCGCCCGAGGTCTCGATGGACTCGGTGTTCTGGGTCTTGGAGGAGCCGGTGGCACCGCCGATGCCGTCACGGCCGGTGCGGCCGCCCAGCAGGATGATCTTGTCGGTGGGGGCGGGGCACTCGCGGCGCACGTGGTTTGCCGGGGTAGCGCCCACGACGGCGCCGACCTCCATGCGCTTGGCCACGTAGCCGGGGTGATAGAGCTCGTTGACCTGGCCGGTGGCAAGGCCGATCTGGTTGCCGTAGCTGGAGTAGCCGGCGGCAGCGGTGGTTACGAGCTTGCGCTGCGGCAGCTTGCCCTCGAGCGTCTCGGACACGGGGACGGTGGGGTCGCCGGCGCCGGTGACACGCATGGCCTGGTACACGTAGCTGCGGCCCGAGAGCGGGTCGCGGATGGCGCCGCCCACGCAGGTGGCGGCACCGCCGAAGGGCTCGATCTCGGTCGGGTGGTTGTGGGTCTCGTTCTTAAACAGGAACAGCCAGTCCTGGTCCTCGCCGTCGACATCGACCTTCACCTTGACGGTGCAGGCGTTGATCTCCTCGGACTCATCGACATCGGTCATTACGCCGGTCTTCTTAAGGTACTTAGCGCCGATGGTGCCCATGTCCATGAGGCAGACGGGCTTGGCGTCGCGGCCGAGTTCGTGGCGCATCTCTATGTAGCGGTCGAAGGCCTGCTGCACCACGGCGTCGTCGATCGTCACGTCGTCCAGGACGGTGCCGAAGGTGGTGTGGCGGCAGTGGTCGGACCAATAGGTGTCGATCACGCGGATCTCGGTGATGGTGGGGTCGCGATCCTCATCGCGGAAGTACTGCTGGCAGAAGGCGATGTCTGCCTCGTCCATGGCAAGGCCGCGATCGGCGATAAAGGCGGCGAGGCCGGCCTCATCGAGCTCGCGGAAGCCGTCGAGCACCTCGACGGGCTGGGGCTCGGGGGTCTCCATGTACAGCGTCTCGGGCAGGTCGAGTGAGGCGATGCGCGCCTCGACGGGGTTCACCACGTAGTGCTTGATGGCCTCGATGGCGGCTTCGTCCAGAGCGCCCGAGATCATATAGACCTTGGCGGAGCGCACGGCGGGGCGCTCGCCCTGGCTGATGAGCTGAACGCACTCACTGGCGGAGTCGGCGCGCTGGTCAAACTGGCCAGGCAGGAATTCGACGGCAAAGACGGCGCCATCGCTTGCGGGGAGCTCGTCGTAGGTCACATCGACCTGGGGCTCGCTAAAGACGGTCGGCACGCAGGAGCGGAAAAGCTCCTCGTCGATGCCCTCGACGTCGTAGCGGTTGATGATCCTCAGGGCCTCGATGCCCTTGATGCCGAGAATCTCGGTCAGCTCGCCCTTGAGCTGCTGAGCCTCGACGTCGAACCCGGGTTTCTTCTCCACGTAGATACGAGAGACCATTGGTTCCTGCCTTCCTGATCGGTTGGGCGTACGGTACGGTATGCGGCAGCGGTCGGTTTGCGGGGCCTGCCCTGCGGTCGCCTTGAGCCACATGTTTGTAAACCTCACTATGATACGACAGCTCGTGGCGCGTTGCGGACGGCGAGGGTGCTACAGTGAAGCGCAAACAAGAGAAAGGCATCACATGGCATTTGTTTCGCTCGCCATCATCGCGCTCGTGGCCTTTGCAAGCCCCTTCATCGCCTCGGCGATTCCCGGAAAACCCGTTCCCGAGACGGTCTTTTTGCTCGTGCTCGGTGCGGTGCTGGGACCTCATATGCTCGGCGTCATCCATGTAGATGCCGAGGTTTCGCTCGTGTCAGAGCTCGGCCTGGCCTTTTTGTTCCTGCTTGCCGGCTTTGAGATCGACCCTAAGAACATTACGGGTGTGGAGGGGCGCTACGGCTTGGCGACGTGGGCCGTCACGTTTGGTATCGCCTGGCTTGCCGTGCGCTTTACGCCGTGGTTCTCGGTCAGCCATTTCGACGGTATCGCCGTGACGCTCGCCTTGACCTCGACGGCGCTTGGAGCGCTCATGCCCATCTTGCGCGAGCGGTCGCTTGCCGGAACGCGCGTCGGTGATTCGATTCTCGCCTATGGTACGTGGGGCGAGCTCGGCCCCGTGCTCGCCATGTCGGTACTGCTGTCTGCCCGTACGGGCATCGAGACGCTGCTGATCTTGGGCTTATTTGCCGCCGTGTGTGTACTGCTTGCCGTGGTCCCCGGCCGTTCCAAACGCATCGGCAGCCGGTTTTTCGCCTTTATTCAGGAGCGCGCCGACACCACGTCGCAGACCTTCGTGCGCCTGACGGTGCTTATTTTGGTCACGCTCGTGGCGTTTTCCGCTATTTTTAGCCTCGATATCGTGTTGGGCGCTTTTGCCGCCGGCTTTGTCCTGCGCTACATCATCCCCGAGGGCAACCATACGCTCGAGACCAAGCTCGATGGCCTGGCCTATGGCTTTTTGATTCCGGTGTTCTTTACCGTATCGGGCGCGAAGATCGATCTGACGGCCGTGGCGTCGCGCCCGGGCTTGCTCGTGGGCTTTATCGTGGCGCTGCTGATTATTCGCGCGGTGCCCATTCTCATCTCTATGAGCATTTGTCCCGTGACGCGCGATGTGTCGGCGTATGGTCGCATTACGGTGGCCCTGTACTGCACCACGGCGCTGCCGATCATCGTTGCCGTGACAAGCGTTGCCGTCAACGCGGGCGCGCTGTCGCAAGACATTGCGTCGGTCATGGTTGCCGCCGGTGCCATCACGGTGTTCTTGATGCCATTGCTCGCGCAGCTCTTCTACCGCGTGGTCGACGCCGCACCGGTCGCCGCCGTGGCAGAAGTTGCCGAGCATCCATCCGATGCGCTCGACATTCTGCGCGCCCATCACGATTTGGCGAGTCTGCTCGCACGCGAGCACGAGCTGCTGACCTCGCATGGACATGGTCGTGTATTCGAGGGCCTGCCTACGCTCGATACGATTGCCGAGCGTCTTTCCGCCGAGGCAGCGAGCGGCCACATCGATGCCCGCATCGTGGACGCGGCGCACCTGCTTGCCGATAAGACCTATGGAGACGAGGTCGACCCGTCCAAGCTGACTCCGCGTGAGCGCCGCCGCCTGGAGCGCGCCAAGCTCGCCGTGCACGAATACCGCCGCCGCATGCTGGAGCTCTACGCGCGCGATGAAGCCCAGGACGACGACGGCAGGTAGCCGATACCCTCTCGGGGAAGCCGCGTCCCGCTTTGAAGGCTCGGAACGGGATGCGGTTTCCGCATCGGCCCCCATCGGGAAGCCACATCCCAGAATGGACGCTCAGAGTGGGGCGCGCTTTCCGCGAGAGGTCCGTTGCGGAAAGCGTGTCCCAGAATCCATGTCTGGAGTGGGATGCAGTTTCCGCTTGGGA
>UQKY01000011.1 GCA_900541785.1 uncultured Collinsella sp. | reverse complement strand
GACGGGGGCGAGGCGAATGGCTGAGCGGTATCGATACGCGGGTTCAACGGCATCACATTGGCCACATAGATTTTTAACTTGCATTTCTACCCGCCCTTTTCGTAGAGTCGCCGATACGTGCTTAGCGCACCCTCGGCGCGTCCGGCAGGCTTTGCGAAATGGAATCCAGGAGACTTCGGCGCAGCATCATCTTGCGGAATGCTTCTAATGAGCCTCCCATCCTTCAAAAACAGAATCTCATCGCACAGCCTATCGACCGAATCCAAGATGTGGGATGACATGATGATGCACGTACCAGAATCGGCCAGCTTCCTGAGAATCTCGGAATGCAAGTCCACCCTGCTGGGGTCGAGCGCGTTCATGGGCTCATCTAATAGAAGGTACCGCGCGCCCGTCGCATACGCAATCGCCAGGGTAAGCTGCTGCTTCATGCCCTGGCTCAGAGTGCGGATCCTCATCTTCGCGAACTCGCCTATCTGCGTTTGTTCCACTATCTCTTCGATATCGCGAGCATGCGGCCACATATCGCAAACCATCTTGAGGTGATCTTCCGCACGCAATCCGGGATACAGCAGCGTCCCCTCACCAGGTGCATAGAAGATCATAGAACGGACCTCTCTCGCACCCGTACCCTGCACCTCATCCAGAACGATGCTCCCGTCCACGCGAGGACCCGGCAAACCTGCCATCGCACGCAGCAACGTCGTCTTTCCATGCCCGTTCGGAGCGACGAGACCGTAGACCGTACCCGGGGCAAACTCAGCGTTCACCGAATCTACGAGCACCTTCTTTCCATAAGAGATCGTCAGCGTTTGAAGGTCAATCATCGAGATCATCCCCTTTCGATCTTTGGAACACTCAGGCGCACCATCAACGGAGATACGGCGCCCAAGACCACCAGCAGAGCGCCCGATGCGCCGACGACCTCTCCAAAAGGCATCGCGTTCGTCCCTCGCCCAAGGAACCCAATCGTCCCCACCTGGGAAGCGGAATCAAACGAGGCGAATGGAGCCAGCAGCGCGACGCCCATGCCCACGCTTTCAACATGAGCGCTCAACGAACCCAACACCAAGAGAACCGCGCAAACCATTCCGGTGACAACGGGGTTGCGGCTAATCGCTGCTGTCAACGCAGCGACGACGGAAATCACGCCGTATGCCATGACCAGCAACGGAATACTGCACAACACCGCCTCCCCCACCGTGGACGTTGTCGAAGCTCCCGCCCGAATGAGAGCGACGGGATACTCCGATCCACCCGCACCGTTCTTAATCACGGACACAACGACAGCGGGAACCATCGACACCAAAAGCAGCACCAAGCCAAGCAGGAGAGCCAGCGCAACAGCCGTCAGAAAACGCACATGCGCTGTTGCGGGGATCTGGAGAACCAGAAGGGAACGACACTGCAGGTGGGTGCACGCGAGCGATGTGACAACCACGGGCAACAGCAAAAATAAGGAGGGAAGCGCTGCCTGGAGATACGAAAGGAGGATTAATGGGGGCATCTTCGTACTTAACTCGTAAACCTTGGGGTCCGGCAAGCTCGCGATCGACTCAAGCAGAAGGGCGCGCGCCTCCGCACGAGAAGGAGTCTCCGGCTCGATTCCGATCGATTGCAGGAGAGTCGCATCTGCCGCGCCCAGCTCACCTCGAGCGCGCTCGTACGTCGCAAGGCTTCGAAACCCCTCCGCAGGCATAGGCGCGTACACGAAACCCGAAAGAGCATCCCGCATGTCTTCCAGGGCCGCTTTGCCCTCGACGTCCATATTCGCAGCGTTCTGCTCTAGATACCGATCTATTGAACGGAGCTCCCCATCCCTATACCGAACAGCGGAAACGTTATCAGCGTCAGGAAACATCTCGACCAGAGCCGGGGCCAGCATCGTCGTCGACATTGCAATCGCGCATACGGCGAGGGTAGGAGAACGCAGGAGCAGTTTCCCCATCGTTCTTACGTATGCAACGGCGGAGGCACAAGCGCTCGAACGAGTTGCCGTTCTCGATGCAGTGAAGGAACCTCTCTCAAGACAAATCGGGGATATCGGGCACGCGCAGCCGCTCTTTCCAGCAACGCAAAGCAGGCTAATTGCCAGCACCTCGATCCCGATTGCGCATACGAGGGCAATCGCGCCACGCTCGAAGCAAAGTCCAGGCAGATTCACTGTCTGCGTTGTCGGGTACGGGCTATAGGCGCCGACGGTCAACTCAGTGTTCGCATACGTAAGGGGATTCAACAGGGCGAACTCACGTAAAGCGATGGATCTTCCGTAATACCCGGGAACCATCGTCACCCCCATCAGGGCACATACGAACACGATTCCAAGCGTAGGGTTATTGGCAATCTTCACGGCAAGGTGAACGACAAGCGAGATGAACGCTGCCACCAAGAATTGCAAGATGGCCGTCTGCGCGAACACCAGCCAAGCCGGTTTGATAACCGGAGTCGCATATTGAATGTAGCCTATCGGATAGAACGGCGAGCCCGGGCCATTCTTCACAAGCGCGGCGATTATCCCTGGAAGATTGATGGCGAGGACGGCAAGCATTGCAAAAACACTCGCCCATACGCTCGATGCAACAAGTCTACCCAGCTCGCCCATCGGTGCCTGGATGATGAGCTTTTCACGTTTGTTAAGACGCGCGGCAAGGAACGAGACGGCAACGGCCGTTGCGACCCATAGCAAGTACTCCTTCGATCCGTCATAATAGGTGTACTCTCCATCCGATATCTGCAGAAACGGAAGTAGGGGAGAGAGCGGTGCCAAGATAAGACGTCCCGCGGCAAGAGGGTACAGAAGCGCGGGCATGCTTGATGAAGAGGTATAGACACCGTCCTCCCCCGCATTCACAAGCGCATCCGCATAGGATGCTGACAATTCCTGCTCAACACGGGTTATTCCCGACTCGAGGTATTCGACCCGTCCGTCGATGCCAGCCGCGCTCCTGAAGACGGGCAGAGCACAAAGAACCATCAACGCAACAACGACAACACAGAGCGACCTGGAGGAGAGAAGCGACCTAAAGATCGCCTTCGAGATTATGAGCATATTCATCGCCAACCTTAACCTCATCCAGTCGGAACAGAGGGGCCGAACAAAATGCTCGGCCCTTATTACTTGCCGGCAAAGTCAATTTAACATAAACTGTTAAAAAGTAACCTGAGTTCTTTAAATTCTTCGGAGGTTATTATGAGTTCCGACAATCGCACTCCCCGGCTTCATTCCTTCCGCATCGCATGTGCGATAGCCTCTGCGACCCTTTGCGCCACCGCCATCGCACAAGTGGCGTTCTCCTTAAAGCCAGCAATCGAAGTGCTCGACAACCCTGTAATTGCAGACTCCCCCGCGTATCCAGCCCTTGCGATCTCGACATTGGTCCCTGCCGTCATCGGTATCGCTACGACCATCCTCAGCGCCGTTCTCGTGTGGACGATCAAGAGCGGAGACCCCTTCAAGAAAGGGTCTGCGACATGCTTGAAGGTGCTCGGCATTCTCTTCGTTGTTCAAGCTGCCACCAGCCTCTACGCCGGCTCACTCAAAACCTCCGTTTCGATGTTTGGCGGCGAGGGGGCCGTCGGCACCCAAGAGGTCGCTTCATCATTCGATTGGACCTCTCTGGTTCTCGGCATCGTCCTGTTCATGCTTTCCCAGCTCTTCTTGTACGCCCGAGAGCTGTACCTCGACTCCGACGAGATTGCGTAAGGAAACGCCATGCCCGTAATTGTTCGCCTCGACAAGATCATGGCCGAGCGAAAGATTTCCTCGAACGAACTTGCCGAAAGGATTGGAACCACGCCCGTGAACCTGTCCCGTATTAAAAAAGGGCATATTCGCGGCATTCGCTTCAACACACTCGAGCAGCTATGCCTCGCCCTTCGTTGCCAACCCGGAGACCTTCTCGAAGTCATGAGCGAAGAGGATGCCCGAAAGGAGTTCGGACTCGATTGGTCCGCCGAGGATTAGAGGGCGGTCGTACTCGCCCTGCACACGGGGATGCGAATCGGCAAGGTCTGCGGCCTTCGGTGGTGCGATGTGGATTTCGAGACGGGCCTGATCTCGATCAGACACTCGGTGGCGTACGCGAAGGGAATGGGTTCGTTCATCAAGGACACCAAGACCCATGACGCCAGGGGTATCCCCATCGACCCGGTCGGCCTACCCCCCTTCCTGAAGGAGACCCACGAGATCGACTGCGGAAAGCTGCGCTTGCGCGGCCTTACCGGGGCGGTCGAGATCGGGGACTGCTACATCCTGTCGGAGCCGGGCGCGACCTTCGCGACGACAAGCTATATCCGCAGGGCGTTCAAGACGTTCTCGGAGACCAACGGCCTCATGGGCACCAACGACGAGCTGATCACGTTCCACGGCCTTCGCCACACGTTCGCAACGCAGTGGATCCGCCAAGGCGGCGATATCAAGGCGCTCCAATCGATCCTCGGCCACAAGGACGCCATGGCGACGCTCAACGTCTACGCCGACATCGAGCCCATCTCCAAAATCCATAACATGCTGCGCGCCACGCCGTGCCTTTGGCGCGGGCACCTCGGGCCGAGGGTCGATCCGGGTCCCATGTTCCAACAGAGGATCCAGGAGTCCATCGAGACGCTCCAGGCGTTCGGCTACGGCATCACCGAGCCGGACGGCCGAAATATCGCCATACGCGACGTGAAGACGAACAGTTGGCTCTAGCTCACCGAGTACGCGGCAGTGCTGGGCCCATCCCAACTGAGGTCACGGTGGTCCGATAGGGGTGCCGCCCGCGGCATGCGCCGCGGAGCGGTATCCCCTACCGAAGGGCGGGGATGCCCTCCGCTTCCAGTTCGGAATCAGCCGTCGGAGGCGTCCGGCTGACTGCGGGAACGGCCTGTCCGCTCAATGTGTTCGGCTGAGATCGGAAATCAACCCAACACGAGCCGGACACGCGCCAGACGGCTCTTCCCCGTACGGCCTTCCCCCTTACGCTCATGTTGCAGGCATGTAACGCCGCAGCGAGCGCGCCTTTTTTGCGCCAGACAGGTACAATGATGAACACTGTACCGTAGCGGAGCGCCCCGCGCGCCGCAATCACGCGAAAGGGTTTCCCATGGCCGAGATCTCGTCCTCCCGTATCGTCATCACCGTCCTTGGCAAGAACCGCCCCGGCATCGTCGCCGGCGTCACCCGCGTCCTGGGCGAGGCCAACGTCGACATCCGCGACATCACGCAGTCCATTATCGAGGACATCTTCACCATGACCATGCTGGCCGATACCGCCGAGTCCAAGCTCGACTTCGCCGAGCTGCAGAAGGCCCTGGCCGAGGCAGGCGAGCTTTCGGGCGTCAACGTGTCCATTCAGCGCGAGGACGTCTTTAACTTTATGTACCGCCTGTAGCGAACAAGCCGCTCGGGGCAGCCTGACGTCATATCGTCCAAGCGCGCCGCCCCAAAGCGGACCGGAGAGGAGCGCGCATGGCCTACGACGCCAAGAAAATCTACTACCGCTTCGACGATCACCTGAGCCGCCTGGTTCTGGATTACGAGGCGAGCCGTCAGATTTCGCCCGAAAGCGAAAACCTCTACCACGGCCTGCCGACCGACCCTTATGACGAGGGCCTGTTTGTCGAGCACAATGTCAAGCGCGGTCTGCGCAATGCCGACGGCTCGGGCGTGGTCGCGGGCCTTACCCGCATCTCGGACGTGCACGGCTACAACAAGGTCGACGGCAAAGTTGTGCCCGATCAGGGCAAACTCACGCTTCGTGGCTACAGCATCGAGGACCTGGTCAACAACGCCCAGGCCGAGGATCGCTATGGCTACGAAGAGGTCGCCTACCTGCTCATCACGGGCTCTCTGCCCACCAAGGAAGAGCTTGACGGTTTTTGCGAACGTCTGGGCGCTTTTAGGCACCTGAGCGACGAGTACGTCCGCGAGTTCCCCATGACCACGGTGTCGTCGAGCATCATGAACGTGCTTCAGCGCGCCGTGCTGCTGCTCTACGCCTTCGACGCCGAGCCCGACGCCATTACACCCGAGCACGAAATCGACGTCGCCATCTCCATGCTCGCCCGTCTCCCCCGCATCGCCGCCTTCGCGCATATGGCCTCGGTCGCCAAGCGCCGCGGCTCCGAGGTTCATGTACCGCACCCCACACCCGGCCTTTCCACCGCCGAGACCATCCTGCAGGTGCTCCGCGGCGGCATGGCATTCACCCGCGACGAAGCCATGCTGCTCGACGTGATGCTCATGCTGCATGCCGAGCACGGCGGCGGCAACAACTCCACGTTCGCCTGCCGCGTGCTGTCCTCCTCGGCCACCGACCCGTATTCCGCCTACGCCGCGGCTATCGGCTCGCTCAAAGGCCCGCGCCACGGCGGCGCCAACGCCAAGGTCGTGTCCATGCACGAGGATATCCGTGCGCATGTCTCCAATTGGGAGGACGAGGACGAGGTCGCAGCCTACCTGGGCAAGATTCTCGACAAGCAGGCCTTCGACGGCACGGGCCTCATCTACGGTATGGGCCACGCCGTCTACACACTGAGCGACCCGCGCGCCGAGGTGTGCCGCCGTTACGCGCGCACACTTGCCGCCAAGAAGGACCTGGGCGAGGAGTTCGCGCTCATCGAGCGCATCGAGCGCCTGGCCCCGCAGGTGATGCGCGATCACGGCATGACCAAGCCCATCTGCGCCAACATCGACCTGTACACGGGCTTTATCTACAAGATGCTCGGCGTGCCCGAGACGCTCTTTACGCCGCTGTTCGCCGTCGCCCGCATGGCCGGCTGGTCGGCGCACCGCATGGAAGAGCTCTTCTGCGCGCATCGCATCATCCGTCCCGCGTATCGCCCGGTTATCGATCCGCTGGAGTACAAGCCGCTCGCCGATCGCTAAGACGCGGACCGTTATAGAACCCGAACGTGGCCAGGGCATCACCGCCCTCGGCCACGCTTTTTATGCCAGTAGAAAGGGCTGCATCAAATGATTGTGTTTTCCGATATGGATGGAACACTGCTGACGAGTGATAAGCAGATGAGCGATGCCACCTGGGCGATGCTCGACGAGCTCGCTCGACGCGGGATTGAATTTGTGCCCTGCACGGGACGTCCGCTGTCGGGCATCTTTGAGCCCATCCTCGCCCATCCCGCCGTGCACTATGCCGTCTGCGCCAATGGCGCCAGCGTCTGGCAGCTCGACGACGATGTGCCCACCGACGCCTCGCGCGCCACGCGCATCTTGAGCCGACCGCTCGACCGTGGCATTGCCCACCGCATCCATCGCATTGCCGCCGGCCACGATGTGACCTTCGATATCTTCGCGGACGGGCAGTGCTTCCTCCCCCGCTCGCTCTACACGCGCCTGGATGAGTTCTGCGGCGGCGACCCCCACATCGCAGCTTCGCTCAAGCGCACACGAACACCGATCGACATGGATATCGACAGCAAGATCGACGAGGTCGAGACGCTCGAACGCATCGCCATGTACTGGCACGACCCGGCCGATCGCGACGCCATCGCGGCGGAGCTCGACACGCTCGGAGGCATTGAGGTCACGCGTTCGTACGCCATGAATATCGAGGTCATGGGTGAGGGCGCCACCAAGGGAACGGCCCTCACGTGGCTATGCGAGCACCTGGGCGAGCGTCTCGCCGACGCCTGGGCGTTCGGTGACAACATCAACGACATCCCCATGCTGCAGGCAGCGGGCCATGGCATGGCCATGATCAACGCCGAGCCCGAAGGTCGCGAGGCCGCCGACGCCATCACCGAATACGACAACGACCACGACGGCGTCGCCCGCACCATCATGGACGCCCTCGCCTAGTCATTGGGGACGTTCTTAAACGACTAGTCACTGGGGACACTCTTCGCAAAAAGCCGCAAGGACTGTCCCCCACTGTCGGCAGAAAAGGAACGTCCCCATCTGCCGGATTAGGAGAGACTCTCCAGCACGCGACGGAGCTCCTGCTGGACGGCGTGGTCGCGGTTACATCCCACCACACGATCGGCCACCGCCTTGAGCGCGGGGCGCGCGTTTTCCATCGCGCAGCCCGTGCCGACAAAGCGAATGATCTCGTAGTCGTTCATCGAGTCGCCAAACGCCATGACCTCGTCGCGACCAATGCCGTAATGCTCCGCGAGCTGCGCGATACCCGAGGCCTTCGACACACCAGGCTGCATGGCATCGATCCACGCGTTGCCCGAAGGCGCAAAAGTAAAGAGCTGACCAAGTTCGCGCTGTAGCACGTACGCACTGTCCATAACCGCACTGTCGTCGCAAAAGATACTCGCTTTGATGATATTTACGCTGGGATCGGGCAGCTCCCAAATGCGCTCGGCATTGGGAAGGTCCTTATCGACCTCACGCACGAACTTGCACTCGTCATCGAGCAGGAAGGACTTGGTTCGGTCAAAGAGCGCAAGATGCAGATTGGGAAACGTCCTGACGGCCTGGGCGAGCCTTCGAATCGCCAGGTGGGAATACACCTCACGGTCTACCATCTTACCGTCGGCGTAGACCTGGGCGCCGTTAGCGGCGACAAAGTCCATCTTGTCGCGAACGGGCGCAAAGAACTCGCACAGGCGATCGTAGCGACGACCTGACGATGCAGCGAAATGCACACCATGCTCGTGTAGCGCCAGAATCAGTTCGTAGGTCTCGGGAGGCACCTGGCCGTTTTCGTCAAGCAGTGTGCCGTCCATATCGGATGCAATCAGTTTAAACATAGAAAAGCTCCCTTCGGGCTTGTTGGAATCGAACGCGTATCCGATTCCAACGTACCCAAAGGGAGCTCAAATAAGACTCCGCGGGCGTAAACGTTACAAGGACCTGGCAAATAGCTCACACATGCCAGAGGCCCTACGGTCGCGGCGTCAGGCAGCCCGCCAAAGAGCGTCCCCAATGACTAGTCGTTTAAGAACGTCCCCGATGACTAGTCGGCGTAGGTGAAGGTTGTAACGTCGAACATGCCCTCGGGGCGGATGCGGAGCGTCGGGATGACCGGCAGGGGCAGGAAGATGATGCCCATGATGGGGTCGAGCGGCGGCTCAATACCCATGGCGCGCGCCTTGACCATAAAGTCATCGTGCTGCGCGGCAACGTCCTCGGCCGTGCCCTCGCTCATCAGGCCACCGAGCGCCAGCGGAATGCGCGCCACGACCTCGCCGTTGCGCACCAGCACGTGGCCGCCCTGGCCCACGGCCTCAACGGCAGCCATCATATCGGCGGCGTTGTCGCCCACCACGCACACGTTGTGCGAGTCGTGGCCGATCGTGGAGGCAATGGCACCACCGGTGATGGTAAAGCCACGCACCCAGCCGCGACCGATATGCTTGCCAACCAGGCCCAGGCCAGCGGGGCCGTCGCCATCGGCGCCCTCGGCCTGCAGCGACACGCCGCGGCCATGGCGCTCGATAAGCATAATGCGACGCAAGTCCTCGGCGCTCTCGAGGCGGGCCATACCCGTGATAGCCATACCCGGGATGACATCGATAACGGCCTCGCCCGGCTTAAAGGCATAATCGAATACGTCGAGCGAAAGCTTCGGCAGCTTAACGGAAGCACGCAGCTCATCGGCAAGAGAGGCGACATCGGCCGTCTCGGGTGCGACCTCGCCCACAAAGGTGCCATCCTGCGCCACCAGAGCACCGGCGGCATATACGCGATGCGGAGCCTTGGCAAACGTCAGGTCATCAAGCAACAGCAGGTCGGCGCGCTTGCCCGGGGCGATTGCGCCGCGGAGCTCGTGCGAGTCGCGGCAGCCGTGGTCCAGGCCAAATGCCTCAGCCGTGGAAAGGGACGCCATGGAGATGGCGACCACCGGGTCGACGCCGACCTCGATGGCCACGCGGCAGGCATTGTCGATCATGCCGGTCGAAAGAGCATCGGAGGGAGCGCGGTCGTCGGTCGCAAAGCAGCAGCGGCGGGCGCGCGCGGGATTCTCCAGCAGCATCGGCGATAGATTGGCCAGGTCATGGCTGCACGTGCCTTCACGCAGCATCACATACATGCCGCGAGATAGCTTGTCGAGTGCCTCCTCGGGAATCGTCGACTCGTGATCGGCGATAATGCCCGCTGCGGCATAGGCATTGAGGTCCTTACCGGCAACGAGCGGCGCGTGGCCGTCAACCTGCTTGGACGGCGTCTGGTTGGCAGCATCGATGCGAGCACAGGTCTCGGGGTCGGCCATAAAGACGCCCGGCAGGTTCATCATTTCGCCCAGACCAAAGACATCGCCTGGATGCTCGGCAAAAAACGCCTGCATATCGGCAGCCGAAATAACGGCACCGGCCTGCTCGTCGGGCAGCGCGGGCACGCACGAAGGCATCATGTACTTGATGGAGATGGGCGCGCGGCGACCATCCTCGATCATAAAGCGCAAGCCGTCGAGACCGGCAACATTGGCAATCTCGTGGCTGTCGGCAATGGCGGTGGTAGTACCGCGCGTCGCGGCCATGCGAGCATACTCGGCGGGACGGATGTTCGAAGACTCGATATGCAGATGCCCGTCAATAAAACCGGGAGCGAGATAGCGACCCTGGCAGTCGATGACCTCAGTTGCCTCATAGGTGCCAGCGGCATCGTCGCGACCATCGTAGAGCACGCCGACGATCACACCGTCCTTGACGGCAACGCTACCGGGCGCCACGCGCTGGCCATACACGTCGACAATCTGTGCATTGGTAAACAGCGTGTCGACGGGAACGCGGCCCTCGGCGGCCTCGATCACAGACCTCATGACCTCAACGGACATACATACTCCTTTAACCGTAGAAAAAGCTGCGGAGCGGACAAACCTTCACCGCAGCAAGCCAATAGCCATTGTATGCCCAAACGATGGGTCAACAATACGCCTCTCCGCTTAACGGCACACGCCGCTTGGCGCAATGGGGGCAGGTTACTTTGCACCAATGACAAGGAGTGTCCCAAAGTGCCGGCACAAAAGGAACGTCCCCAAGTGCCAACAACGGAAGCGCCGATGTTTTGGCATCGCCAGCGAGCGGGTCGCATTTGAGACAAGGTGTCGTGAAACGAAAGGGCGCTGACCTTCTGGTCGCGCCCTTGAAGTTGAACGTCAGATTGTCCAAATGCGGCCCGCGCAGCGTCGGCCGGTCCGCCGTTCGTAAGAACGGCGGAACTAAATCAACTTGAAGCCCTTGCGCTTGCCAACGGAGAGGGTGTCGCCCAGCTTGAGGGCGCTGGGATCGATGTTATAGCTCTTGGGAGCCACGGCCTTGCCGTTGATCTTGACGCCACCGCCGTCGATATCGCGACGAGCCTGGCCGGCGCTCGCCGAAAGGCCCAAGTCCTTGAGCAGGCCGGCGAGGTAGATCTGGCCCTCGTCGTTGACGGTCAGCTCAACGTGCTTCTCGGGGAAGTCGGCGAGCTGGCCCTCCTTGAACACGCGGTCGAACTCGGCCTGAGCCTCGTCGCCGGCACCGGCGCCGTGGTAGGTGTCGCACAGGTCGCGACCCAGAGCGCGCTTGAGCTCGTAGGGGTCGGCAGAACCATCGGCCAGGGCAGCATCGATCTTGTCGACCTCGGCCGGGGTGAGCGAGCTCGCCAGGCGGTAGTACTTGCCGATCATCTCATCGGGGATGGACATGGTCTTGCCGAACATATCCTTGGGCGCGTCGGTCAGGCCGATGTAGTTGCCATAGGACTTGGACATCTTGCGCACGCCGTCGGTACCCTCGAGCAGCGGCATGGTGAGCGCGATCTGGGGCTCCATGCCCATCTTCTCCATGAGCTCACGGCCAGCGAGCAGGTTGAAGAGCTGATCGGTGCCGCCCATCTCGACGTCGGCCTTGATCTGCACGGAGTCGAAAGCCTGCATCACGGGATACAGGAACTCATGCAGGGCGATCGGCGTCTGAGACTGGTAGCGCTTGGTAAAGTCGTCGCGCTCGAGGATGCGGGCGACGGTGAACTTGGAGCACACCTGCAGCAGACCGGCCAGATCCATCGAAAGGATCCAGTCACCGTTGTGCACGATGGTGGTCTTCTCGGGATCCAGGATCTTCATGGCCTGGCTCACGTAGGTCTCGGCATTGGCCTCGATCTGCTCCTGCGAAAGCTGCGGACGGGTGGAATTCTTGCCCGAAGGGTCGCCAATCAACGCGGTACCGTTGCCGATGATGAGGGTGACGTTGTGGCCCAGGTCCTGGAACTGACGCATCTTGCGCAGCGGCACGGCGTGGCCCAGGTGCAGGTCGGGACTGGTGGGGTCGACGCCGAGCTTGATGTTGAGGGGCTCGCCCTTCTCAAGCTTCTTGCGAAGGTCGGCCTCGGGAACGATCTGCGCGGCGCCCGAGGTGATGATACGCATTTGCTCGTCAACAGACAGCATTGGGTATCCTCCTTTTGCTATAGCACCCTCGCCGAAAACGGCGGTGCTGGAAGTCCATAAACTCTCTTATGATAACAAACTGACGCGACGCAGCACCTACGACAGGAAAATCCTCGTCCTGCCGCATGCGTCAATGGCAACTGGCAGACGTGTACCGTCACGCTCGACCAGATAGCGTACCTGCCGACGACGCAAGCAGTCGCGGCAACAGACCCGCCCCGTCGCATCGGTGGCGCAGACGCCCTCGGCGGTCAGCAGGCAGTGCTCGCACACCATAAGCTCGGGACGGTCGGCGTCGACCGGACCCAAGACGCCGGGTTCAGCAGCCAGTTCGGCAATACGCTCCGCATCATTGCCGAGCAACTCGGCCGGCAAGTACACCCGCCCCGCACCGAGTCCGCGCAGCCAGGTAAGCGTGGCCCGATTCGCGCAGAACACCGGCGCCGCCACATCAAACGCCACGCCCAGCTCGCGAGCGATCACCACCTGTCCCAGGTTGCGGCAGACGACGCGCCCGGCACGCTGCATCAGTGAGCGGGTCCAGTCAGCGTCACTCGCGCGGCACACCTCGTCAAGCACCACAACGGCGTCGGACAAATCGAGTTCCCCGCGCGGGTCGGCATCCATCAGCTGCCAAGCAAAAACCATGCGAGCGGGAACCGCGCACTCCACCAACTCCGTCGACGCACCGCCATCCACCGCAACGTCCTCAAAGGGCAGTACCTCAACGGCACGTGCAACGGGCGCAATCGCATCCGCCTCGGCCCGCATGCGCTCCAACACCGCCGCCGTCTGATCCAATACGCCGGCGCTACGAATCAGGCACACCTCGCAGCCCGCGTCCACCTTACGCTTGCAATGCACGACGACGCGCTTCCCCGCTGCTGCATCCACCGGGCAGGGCACCTGCGGCCAGCGCTTGGGCACATCGGGACGCGCGTCGACACCCGGATAGAACCGAATCTCGAGCGTGTCACCCGCCGCCACGGCGGCGTCGAGCTCAACGGTCACCTCTTCGTGGCCCACAGCGACCAAGCGCCCCACGCGCACGCCCTGGTTAATTGCGCGCTCAAAGCTCATCAGCTCGGCACCCGAACGTCCTCGCAGGTACGCATCGGTAAACCCACGGTTAAACGACCTTCCCAGCTCGCGCTCAAGCTCTTCCACGGCACCGGGATCCCACGCGCCGTCGCACAGCATATCGAGTGCCCGGCGCCACACCCGCACCACGTTGAATACGTAATCGGGGTTCTTCATGCGCCCCTCGATCTTGAGCGACGCCACGCCGACATCTACAAGCTCGGGCAGATGCGCAATACCCAGATAGTCGCGCGGGCACAGCAGGCGATCTCCCTCGACGGCGACAACGCTCTGTCCAGCCTCGTCCACCAGGTCGTACGCCAGGCGGCACGGCTGCGTGCAGTCGCCGCGCATCGCCGAGCGCCCACGCCGCAGGGCCGAGAACTCGCACGCCCCCGAATAGCCGATGCAAATCGCACCGTGGCAGAATACCTCGATGGGCACGCCCGTGGCACATAGCGCCGCAATCTCGTCGACCGTCAGCTCGCGTGCCGTCGTCACGCGCTCGACTCCCAGCTCATCGGCGGCAAGCCGCACGGCGCCTTCGCTATGAACGCCCGCCTGCGTGGACAGGTGAATCTCGACCCCGGGAATCACCGTGCGCAGTACACAAGCCAGCCCGGCATCGGCGACAATCAGAGCATCGGCGCCCAGCTCCAGTGCATGAGCTCCCAACGCCACCGCGTCGGATAACTCATCGTCAAACACGAACACGTTGAGCGTCACGTACACACGCACGCCATGGGCATGCGCCACGGCGCAGCCGCGCGCAAACTCGTCATCCGTAAAGCCATGCGCGCTCACGCGGGCGTTAAAGCCGCCCAACCCCGCATAGATGGCATCGGCACCCGCGGCGATGGCCGCAAGCATCTGGTCGAGCCCGCCCGCCGGCGCCAGCAGCTCGGGCAGCGCCGCACCGGCAGCATCCAATCCAGTCTCGTATTGTCCGCTCGGCCCCATCGCTCGAATCGCCATCGGCAAACTCCTTACCAAGGTATGCATTCACTCTGAAAAATGCCGTCTTCCAGCATACACGAGGCCTCGCGCGCCCCGTTTGGTTTATCGTGTAATAACTTATGTCCATCCTGCCTCGACGGCACATCCGCCGCCCGGCACGACATACCTGGAGGTCAATATATGGGTCCTCGCCAACGACAGGGACGCAGCCGTTCAAAGACGCATGCTCTGCCCATAATCCTGCTCTCATTTTTGGGCTTTTTGCTTATCGCGGGCGTCGCGTTTGGCATCGGCATGGTCGGCAACGTCAACCGCTGGCTGTCCGATCTGCCCGACTACACCGACGCCAACGCGTATCTGGTGAGCGAGCCCACCGAGATCGTCGACTGCAACGGCAACAAGATCGCGAGCTTCTACACGCAAAACCGCAAGTCCATCACCAAGGACGAGGTCTCCCCCTACGTGCTGCAGGGCACCGTTGACGTCGAGGACGAGCGCTTCTACGAGCACGGCGGTATCGACCTGTGGGGTATCGCGCGTGCTGCGGTGGCAACCCTCGGCGGCGGGCACGAAGGTGCCTCGACTATCACCCAGCAGCTGGTGCGCAACACCATCCTGCAGGAGGAGCAGTTCGACTCGACCATCGAGCGTAAGGTGCGCGAGGCCTACATCGCCGTAAAGATGGAGGATATGTACTCCAAAGACGAGATCCTCATGATGTACCTCAACACCATCTATTACGGCCACGGCGCCTACGGCATCGAGGCCGCAGCCGAGACCTACCTGTCCAAGAGCGCCGCAGACCTCACCCTGAGCGAAGCCGCACTGTTGATCGGCCTTCCCAACTCGCCCTCGCAGTACGACCCCACGGTCAATCCCGATCTGGCACTGTCTCGCCGCAACAAGGTTCTCGACAACATGCTGCGCCTGGGCCACATCACCCAGGAGGAGCACGATGCCGCACAGGCCGAGCCCATCACCCTCAACGTGACCGAGATTTCGGGCAGTGGCGTCGACGTATACTCGCAGCCCTACTTTGTCGCCTATGTCAAGCAGCTGCTGGAGCAGGAGTTCTCGACCGACGTGCTCTTTAAGGGCGGTCTGACCGTCAAGACCACCATCGACCCCACGATGCAGCAGGTGGCAGAGAATGCCGTCCGCGAGCAGCTCGACACGCTCTCACTCGACGGCCTGGACATGGGCATGGTCGTCGTCGACCCCAAGACCGGCTACATCAAGTGCATGGTGGGCGGCTACGACTACAACGCCGACGAGAACCACGTAAACCATGCCACGGCCAAGCGTCCCGTCGGCTCCACCTTTAAGGCCTTTACGCTGGCAACTGCCATCCAAAACGGCATGAACCCCAACGTCACCCTCAACTGCAACTCGCCACTCAAGGCCAAGGGCACCACGACCGAGGTCCAAAACTACGCCAACCATAGCTATGGCAACATCACGCTTAAGCAGGCAACGGCATACTCCTCCAACACCGGCTACATCCAGGTGGCGGAAGCCGTCGGCAACAGCAAGATCATCTCGCTCGTCAAAAAGCTCGGCATCGATCCCGCCAAGGACAACATCGAGGACGTTCCCGTCATGACGCTCGGCACCGGCTCGATCTCGCCGCTCGAGATGGCCGCCGCCTACGCGACGTTTGCCAACGGCGGCTACTATCGCCAGCCGATCGCCATCACCGAGATTGACTCTCGTACCGGTTCGGTGCTGTACCAGCACACCGACAATCCCTCACAGGTGCTTACCGAGGGCGAGGCCGCCGCGGTCACCGATGTTCTGTCCGGCGTCATGCAGGGCGGCGGTACGGGTGCTGCTGGCGCCCTGAGCGTCAACCAGCCCTATGCCGGCAAAACGGGCACCACCGACAACACCACCAACCTGTGGTTCTGCGGCTATACCCCGCAGCTGGCGTGCGCCCTGTGGACCGGCTATTCCGCGGGCGAGATCCCCATCCAAAAATACGGCACGGACCTGCTGGGCGACAGCACCAACCTGCCTGTCTTTAAGCGGTTTATGAACACCGTTCTGACCGGTACCGAGCGCGAGGAGTTTGCGACCGGAACGGCGCCCACCTACAAGAACAACAGCGCCTGGAAGTTCTACGGCACCAACAACTCCAAGAAGACGGAGAACGACGACAAGGACGAGAACGAGGACGAAGAGGAAACCACCACAACGACTACCACGACGACCACGACCACCGAGACCACGGGCGGCGACTCCACCGGCGGCACCGGTACGACCGGTGGCTCGACGGGCGGCTCCACTGGTGGTTCGACCGGCGGCGATGGCGGCACGCCTACGCCTACGCCTACACCCACTCCCGACCCCTCGCCCACGCCTGACGATACGGTCGGCTAGAAATCATCCGGCCATAAGCAACAAGGCCCCCGAGCAGCTTATTAAACTGCTCGGGGGCCTTTTTAGTTTAAAGCGACCTGATGGGCGGTCTTTATACCGGCAGACAAAAAAGGGGGCACCGACCAACGTCGATACCCCTTACAAGCCACCATGTCACGCACACAGTGCCGAGCGCACGACCCGCACGCCTACTTGCGAGAATTGCTCAGCTTATTGATCAGCGCCTCAAGACGCTCGCCGTCCTCGGCCGTCTGGGCAATAACCAAAATCGTATCGTTGCCGGCAAGCGAGCCAAGCACATCGGGCAACTCTGCCGCATCAACGGCGGCGGCGATGCCGGAAGCCGTGCCAGGCTGAGCCTTGATCATAACCAGATTATCGGTGCGCAGAACGCCCGTTACGAGCTCGGAAACCATACGCTGCAGGTGCAGGTCCTCTGCCAGAACATAGATGCCCTCAGGGAGCTTACGCAGCCCCATATCGGCAATATCGCGAGAGACAGTCGCCTGCGTGCAATCAAAGCCCATAGCGCGGAGCTCATCGACCAGCACGCGCTGCGTACGGACGTCCTTATTGCGCACAATATCTCTAATGGCATCCTGGCGCCCATTGCGTTTTTTAGCCATACAAACCCTCACTCCAAAAGATGGCGGAGACAATCAATCAGTGTTTGAATAGTTTAACGCTATTTGAAGACTTTTGTGTATAAGAACGCATTTCGAAACAATTCTATGCAAGTTTGTTTCGAAATGAGCCGTTTAGGCGGTTTTTGCGCCCGTCCGGTTAAGAAAAGCTGCCAGATGCGTACACATCACGCAGCGCGCGGGCTTGGCGCTGGCGATCGGCCCAAACAACAGACCAAGTCCCCGATGGTTATCCTTGAGCGCGGCGACCATCTGACGGGTTCGAGGCGCATCGAGCATATCACGCATGCGGGCGGAACGCTCGATTGACGACAACCCATGCGGGCTCAGGCACAAATTCTCGATGCAGGCGACCAACCCGGCGAAGTAAAACATATGGCTCGCAACCTTTAGCTGCGTGTCACCGCCCGCCTCTACAAGCGAATCAGTAAGCTCGTCGAGCGCCCGGGCGTCATCGGTAAGCTTGGCAAACAATGTGGGGTCAAAAGCATCTGTAAGCTGTGGCGCCACCGTATGGAAACAGGCGTCACCGCACCCGGATATGCGTTGCGCCTGCGAAAGGGCGCATGTCATAAACCCAATCGAGCGAAGCGCACGGTCGCGCGACAAACACGTCTCGAACAACGAGCGGCTGTACATCACACCGGAAGTCTGGGCAATCAAGCCGCCGGAAATCATCTGAGACAGACCAGCCGCCAAAGAAGCACGGTCATCGATCGCAAGAGAGGTGGCATCCAGTACGCGCGAATGACGCTCACGATGAGCATCGTAGCGGTCGAGCGATGCCGTGGGAATCACCATGTCTGCCGCAGCATCGCACGCAACATCAACCATCTTGGAAAGGGACTGTGGGGCAAACCACTCGTCGGCATTCATGGCAACAATCTGCAATCCACGCGAGGCGGCAAAACCGGCCTTGAGACATGCTCCGCGCGCCGAATCCTCGACGTCAATCAAATCGATGTGAATATCCCTGCCAGCGGCAACTTCGAGTGAATGGCGCACGCCCGGCGCAACGTCGCGACAAACCACGACAATTTGCAGGTCATAGAGGTCTTGGTTCTGGACGCTCTCGAGCGCGCGCATCGCATAGCTGGGCGAACCCTCAACAATAAGGATCACCGAAAGTCGCGGATGCGAACCACGTCGAACCAAGTTTTCCGTCCTCTCGACAGCGCCAAATCAAACCGTCGTTCATGGTACACCCGAGCTATAAAAGCAACGAGCCGCCTAACATGTTGCACGCCAAGAACAGATGTTGCACACGCGCAGCTCACACATAGTATGTGCCAGGTACGGACGCGCCGAGCACTCCCCTAGTCGAGCACGACAAGCTCGGCTGGATCGTAATCGACGCCCATAAACGTAAGGCCGCAGGCAGGCGCCGTGGGACCCGCAGCGGTACGGTCGCAGGCGTCAATAACCTCGCGCATCCACTCGGGATCGCGACGATGCATGCCAATCTCCACGAGCGTGCCCACAATAGTGCGCACCATCGAGTGCAAAAAGGCGTTGCCCTCGATAGTGAAGGTCAGGATATCCTCGCCAAAAGCGACCTCGTGGCCAAACTCGGCACGCATCACGCAGCGGTGCGTAGGCTTGCCCACGGCAGAGGCGACCTTGCAAAAGCTCTTAAAGTCTTGTTCGCCCAAGAGCGCAGGGCACGCGGTAGCCATGGCATCGACATCCAAGGGAAAGCGTTGCCACCACACCGCACCGCGCGAGAGCACGGGGCGCGCGTCGCGATCGGCAATACGGTACGTATACGTACGGGACCGCGCGTCAAAGCGCGCAGAAAAGCCCTTACGGGCCTTGTAGACCTCGTTTATGGCGATATCTTTGGGAAGGAGGGCATCCATAGCCCTCAGCCACCTACGGCGCGTACACGCAAGCTCAGCGTCCGTTACGGGCACGCTGATGTACTGCGCCACCGCATGCACGCCGGCATCGGTACGGCCTGCACACGTCAGGTCGATTGGACGGCGCAAGAGCGTCTCGATAGCGCGACGCAGCTCGCCCGCAACCGTCGTTTGCCCCGGCTGCTCCGCAAAGCCGCTATAGGACGAACCGTCATAGGCAACACGGAATACGAGCGTGGCATCGAGCTCTGGAATCGAATTCAAATCAGACGGCGCGGTCATGGGCGCTCCCAACAAACAATCAACGGTATCGCGACAAAAAAAGAGGGGTACGCGAGCGTACCCCTCGAATATAGCCTATGCAGACGGATTGTCTACTCAGCGGTCTCCTCAGCAGGAGCCTCCTCGACGGCCTCGACCTTCTTGGGAGCAGCGGCCTTCTTGGGGGCCGGAGCAGCCTTCTTGGCCTTAGGCGTGCAAGGCTCGGTGACGAGCTCCATGATAACGATAGGAGCGTTGTCGCCCTTACGGTTACCGAGCTTCATGATGCGGGTGTAACCGCCGTTGCGGTCCTGCCACATGCCCTGAGCAGCCTTGTCGAAGATCTCGGCAACGAGCTGCTTATCGCCGAGCTTGGCGATGGCCAGACGACGAGAGTGCAGGTCGCCCTTCTTGGCCCAGGTGATGATCGGATCGACGACCGAACGCAGCGCCTTAGCGCGGGTCTCGGTGGTCTTGATGCGGTCGTTCTCGAAGAGGGCCTTGGCCAGGCTCTTCTTCATGGCCTTGGTGTGGCTCGCATCGGTGCCGAGCTTCAGGCCCTTCTTAACGTTGTGACGCATGGTCTAGTTTCTCCTCAAATATGCGAAGCATTAAGCCTTCAGGCTCAGGCCCATGGACTCAAGCTTGTCCTTCACTTCCTCGATCGACTTAACACCGAAGTTACGGATGTTGAGCAGATCGTTCTCCGAGAACTCAACGAGCTGACGGACCGAGTGAATGCTGGCGCGCTTAAGGCAGTTGTAGGAACGGACGGAAAGGTCCAGATCCTCAATCTGCTTGTCCAGCTCGGCGTTGTCGTTGGTGACCTCGGGAGCGAAGATCGAAGCCTCCTCCTCGACCTCGGGGGTCTCGGCAAGGTTCATAAAGGCAGCCATATGCTGGTTGATGATATTGGCAGCCTGGACCACGGCGTCGCGCGGAGCGATGGAGCCGTTGGTCTCGATCTCGAGGACAAGGCGGTCGTAGTCGGTGTGTTGACCGACACGGCAAGCCTCAACGAGCTTGGCGCAACGGGACACCGGCGAGTACAGCGAGTCGACGTGGATCACACCGATGGGATCGTTGTCGCGCTTGTTAGCCTCGCCAGAGACATAGCCGCGGCCATAGCCGATGCGCATGCTCATGGTGAGATGGCCACCCTCGGTGAGCGTAGCAATGTGCTGCTCGGGGTTGACCAGCTCAAACTCGGACGGAATAAAGAAGTCCGCACCGGTGACCTCGCAGGGGCCGTCAACCGAAATGGTGGCGGTCGCCTCGTCGGTCGTGCCGAGAGCCCTGAAGACAAGACCCTTGACATTCAGGACGATGTCGGTGACATCCTCGACCATGTTAGGGATGGTCATGAACTCGTGCTGCGCGCCATCGATCTGAATAGCCTCGACGGCGGCACCCTCGAGTGAGGACAGAAGAACGCGACGAAGGGAGTTACCCAGTGTATCGCCGTAGCCACGCTCGAGCGGCTCGACGGAGACACGAGCAGACGTCTCGTTAATCTCTTCGACCTGAACCTGAGGCCTAATGAATTCTGACATGTATTACCTCCAGCCTCAGCAGCCCGGATGGACTACTTAGAGTAGAGCTCGACGATGAGCTGCTCGTTGATATCACCGCTGATCTGCTCACGCGTCGGCAGAGCGAGCACGTTACCAGACAGCTTCTCGATATCGACCTCGAGCCAGCCAGGGACCTCGAAACGCTCGGAGGAAATCAGGGCCTCCTTGATGGGGAGGAGGTCACGGAACTTCTCGCCGACAGCGACGACGTCGCCGGCCTTGACGCGGTAGGACGGGATGTCCACGCGCTTGCCGTTCACGGTGAAGTGACCGTGACGGACGGACTGACGAGCCTCTTTGCGGGTGCGGGCGAAGCCAAGACGGAAGACGACGTTGTCGAGGCGAGACTCAAGGATGATCATGAGGTTCTCACCGGTGACGCCGTTCATCTTACGGGCCTTGTTGAAGTAGCCGTGGAACTGCTTCTCCAGAACGCCATAGATGAACTTGACCTTCTGCTTCTCGCGCAGCTGCATGCCGTACTCAGATTCCTTGCGACGGCGCTTGGGCTGACGGATAGATTCCTTCTTGCTGCTGTAACCGAGCTCAGCGGGATCGATCCCGAGCTGACGGCAGCGCTTAAGAACAGGAGTCCTGTCGATTGCCATATTGATACGATCCTTTCAGTTACACGCGGCGACGCTTCTTGGGGCGGCAGCCGTTGTGCGGGATGGGGGTCTTGTCCTGGATGCTCGAGACCTCGAGGCCAGCAGCCTGGAGGGAGCGGATGGCGGTCTCACGACCGGAGCCGGGGCCCTTGACGAAGACGGAAACCTTCTTCATACCGTGCTCCATGGCCTGCTTGGCAGCAGCCTCGGCAGCCATCTGGGCAGCGAACGGCGTGGACTTACGGGAGCCCTTGAAGCCCACCTGGCCAGCCGACTTCCAGGAAATGACGTTGCCCTGGGGATCGGTGATCGAAACGATCGTGTTGTTGAACGTAGAACGAATGTGAGCCTGGCCCACGGAAATGTTCTTACGGTCCGCGCGCTTCAGACGGGCAGCGCGAACGTTCTTCTTAGCAGTAGCCATCTATCTAGCGCTCCTTATTTCTTCTTCTTAGCACCGATCTGACGCTTCGGGCCCTTGCGGGTACGAGCGTTAGTGTGGGTGCGCTGGCCGCGGACCGGGAGGCCCTTGCGGTGACGAAGGCCGCGGTTGCAGCCGATGTCCATAAGGCGCTTGACGTTCTGGTTGCGCTCACGGCGGAGGTCGCCCTCAACCATGATCTGGTTCTTGTCGATATAATCGCGGATGGCGTTAACCTCATCCTCGGTGAGGTCCTTAACGCGCGTATCCACGTTAACGTTGCACTCGACGCAAATCTTCGTCGCAGTGGTGCGGCCGATGCCGTAAATGTAGGTCAGACCGATCTCAACGCGCTTCTCACGCGGGAGGTCGACACCATTAATACGGGCCAACGTAGTCTCCTCTCTTAACCCTGACGCTGCTTATGACGGGGGTTCTCGCAAATGACGAGGACCTTGCCATGGCGCCTAATGATTTTGCACTTATCGCACATCTTCTTGACCGAAGGACGTACCTTCATCGTTCTTCCTTTCGGTAGCGCTCAAACTACTTCCCTACTATCTACTCGCCCAGCCGCAGGCGTTTAAAACTATGGCTGGTCTTCACACGCAATCCGACCGTAGGTTGAGCTAAGCCTGCAGTCGGAAAAGGAGTGCGTGTATGCGTGCCGCTATTTATAGCGATAGGTGATGCGGCCGCGGGTCAGGTCGTACGGGGAAAGCTCCACGACAACCCTGTCACCGGGGAGAATACGGATGTAATTCATTCGGATCTTGCCAGAAATGTTGCACAGAACCGAATGACCGTTCTCGAGCTCGACCTTAAACATGGCGTTGGGCAGCGGTTCCTTTACCGTACCCTCGAGCTCAATTGCGTCTTCCTTCTTCACAAGCAATCATCTTTCTCTAGAAAACGACAGCGATTGAGTATTCTACAACACGTATGCACGCATCGTAATAACTTCGTAATGGCTCCACAACTACGTGGAACTTGTTACATTTCTCCGCCCTGGAGCGAACACCAGGATCCTTGCGCGTCGGTGGTGAGAATCACCGGGCCGTCATCGGTAATGGCGACGGTGTTCTCGTAGTGCGCGGCGGGCAGGTGGTCGTTGGTCGTGACGATCCAACCATCGGAGCCCGTGCTCACATGATTGGATCCCATCGTGACCATCGGCTCGATGGCAATGACCATTCCAGCCTGGAGACGAACGCCCCTCCCCTTCTTTCCATAATTCGGAACGTTGGGGTCCTCGTGCATCACATGGCCAATTCCGTGCCCCACATAATCGCGAAGCACGCCATAGCCGTGAGACTCGGCGAGGGACTGGACGGCATAACCAATGTCCCCAATATGGTTACCGGGAACAGCCTGCTCGATGGCAGCCTTAAGGCAATCGCGCGTAACCTCGCACAGGGCCTTGGCCTCGGGCGTGGGGGTACCGACGAAAAACGTCCAAGCGTTATCGCCGACCCAACCGTCGACAACGGCACCCGTATCGATGGAGATGATATCGCCATCGCGCAGGATCATGTCAGGATTGGGAATACCGTGCACAACGGCATCGTTGATCGATGCACAGATGGTACCGGGGAACCCGCCGTAACCCTTAAAGGCCGGGGTGCCACCATGCATGCGGATAATCTGCTCCGCAAGCTGATCGAGCTCAAAGGTCGAAACACCAGGGCGAACCATGGCCCCAACGTGGCGGAGCGCCATCTTAGATAGCGCTCCTGCCTTCTTCATCTGCTCGATTTGCGTTGCAGACTTAATCTTGATCATAGACCGAGAGCCTCTTTGACATCCCCGTACACGGTCTCGCGAGCCTGGTCACCGTTGACCGACTTAAGCAGACCCTGGCCACGATAGTAGTCGACGAGCGGACTCGTGGACTTCTCGTAGACGTCGAGACGGTTCTTGATGGTCTCGGGCTTGTCGTCGTCGCGCTGATACATCTCGCCACCACACTTGGGGCAGGTAACATCGGCAGCGGTGCCGGTGTAACCGCAAGCGCGGCAGGTGCGACGCGAAGACAGACGGTCGATGATGACCTCGGGGGCCACGTCGACCAGAAGGGCGCAGTCAATCTCGCGACCCATGGCGGAGAGCTCGGAATCGAGTGTCACAGCCTGGGCAATGTTGCGCGGGAAGCCATCGAGGATGAAGCCCTGCTGGGCGTCATCGGCGGCAAGGCGCTCCTTGACAAGGTCGATAACGAGCTGGTCGGGAACGAGCTCGCCGGCGTCCATGTACTTCTTAGCCTGAATACCAAGCTCGGTGCCACCCTTGACGGCAGCACGCAGCAAGTCGCCCGTGGAAATGTGAGCGACGCCGAACTCGGCGACGAGCTCCTGTGCGACGGTGCCCTTACCGGCACCCGGAGCTCCGAGCAATACGAGGTTCATGAGCAATCCTCCTCTAGCCTATTTAAAGAATCCATCGTAATCATACATCTTGATCTGGCCTTCGAGCTTATCGACCGTGTCGAGCACGACGCCGACCATGATGAGGATGGACGTGCCGCCAAATGCCTGGATCAGATGGTTGCCCGTGAAGGAGAAGATAATCGAAGGCACGATGGCGATGAGCGCCAAAAAGACAGCGCTGGGAAGCGTAATCTTGTTGAGCGCGTTCTTGATGTAGGCCGCGGTAGCCCTGCCCGGACGGACGCCCGGAATAAAGCCGCCCTGCTTCTTAAGGTTGTCGGCCGTGTCATCGGGGTTGAACACCATGGAGGTGTAGAAGTACGCGAAGAACACGATGAGGACAACATTAAGCACCCAGTTGAGCCAACCGGTCGAAAGCGCAGAGGCAACTGCCTGAATCCAGCCGATGCCGGGGAAGAACACAGCAATCTGAGCCGGGAAGTACAGCAGCGCCGAAGCGAAGATGATCGGCACGACGCCCGCGGTGTTGACCTTGATGGGCAAGTAGGTGGTCTGGCCACCCATCATGCGACGGCCCACGACGCGCTTGGCGTAAGAGACCGGGATGCGGCGCTGGCCGCGCTCAAGGAAAACGATCAGCGGGATGACCAGCAAGATGATGGCGCAGATGATCACCATGGTGATGATGCCACCGGCGTTACCCTCGGTGCTGGAGAAGATCGCCTGCGGAAGACCGGCCATGATGTTCGCGAAGATAATCAGCGACATGCCATTGCCGATACCGCGCTGGGTGATGAGCTCACCAATCCACATGATCAGCATGGCGCCCGCGGTGAGCGTACCGACGATCATGAGGTCAAAGATGATCTCGGGAGCACCGGCACCGTTGAAGCTAATGCCGAAGCTCTTAAAGAGGAAGAGGTAACCCACGGAGTTGAGGATAGCCAGAGCCAAGGTGAGGTAACGCGAATACTGCGTAATCTTGGTCTGACCGACCTCGCCCTCGCGGGCAAGCTCATGCAGGGAAGGCACGACGGCCTGGAGCATCTGGAGGATAATCGAGCTCGTGATGTACGGCATGATGCCCAAAGAGAACACCGAGACATAGCTCAACGCGCCACCAGAGAAAAGATTCAGGAGGGCCATAGCACCTGCGGCGACCGAGTTGCTCCCGGTCGAGAAAAGGCCCAGCATCCCCTGGAAGGGAATGCCGGGCACAGGAACGTGCGCACCAATGCGGTACACGACGAGCATAGCTATGGTAAAAAGAATCTTTTCGCGCAGTTCTTTGATGCGGAAAGCATTCTTAAGACCATTTAGCACGGCAGCTCGACCTTTCCGCCGGCGGCCTCGATCTTGGCCTGCGCAGAGGCGCTGACCTTGTCGACCTTGACCGTGAACTTCTTGGTGAGCTCACCATTGCCGAGCACCTTAACGGGCTCGAACTCGCTCTTGGTGATGCGAGCGGCCTTAAGAGCGGCACCGTCGATCACAGCGCCGTCCTCGAACTTACGCTCGAGACGCTCGACGTTGACAGCGGTGTACTCGATACGACGGGGGTTGCGGAAGCCCGGAAGCTTGGGTAGGCGCATAGCCAGCGGAGTCTGGCCACCCTCGAAGCCGGCACCCTTGGTGCCACCAGAGCGGGAACCCTGGCCCTTCTGGCCGCGGCCAGAAGTGGTGCCGTGACCCGAAGAATTGCCACGGCCGACGCGCTTGCGGTTCTTGGTGGAACCGGGCGCGGGAGTAAGATCGTGAAGCTGCATTTGCTACTCCTCTACAATCTCGACAAGGTGCTTGACCTTGAAGATCATGCCGCGGACGGACTCGTTGTCAGCAATCTCGCGAACCTCGCGGATCCTGTGGAGACCGAGGGCACGGACAGTACGGACCTGGTCCTGCTTGCAACCATTGGTGCTGCGGACCTGCTTGATCTTGATGGTGTCAGCCATGCTTAGTTCTCCTTACCGACGAACATCTCGGAGACCGTCAGGCCACGGCGAGCCGCGACGTCCTCAGGGCTGGAGAGCTCCTTGAGGCCCTCGACGGCAGCCTTGATGATGTTGAGGCCGTTGTCGGTACCGAGGGACTTGGACAGGACGTTCTTGATGCCAGCAAGCTCGAAGAGGGGACGCACAGCGCCGCCGGCGATAACGCCAGTACCCTCGACAGCGGGCTTGATGATGATGCGGCCGGCACCAAAGTGACCGAGAACCTCGTGCGGAATGGTGCCCTGATCGGTCACCGGCACGTGGAACATGTTCTTCTTGGCATCGAGAGACGCCTTGGAGATGGCCAGGGGCACCTCAGCGGACTTGCCCATGCCAACGCCGACGTTGCCCTTGCCGTCGCCAACGACGACGAGAGCGACGAGGCTCATGCGACGACCACCCTTGACGGTCTTCGACACGCGGTTGATGTAAACGACGCGCTCCTCGAACTCGGAGGCCTCGCGCTGCTGCTTCTGATTACGAGCCATGTGCTACATACCTCCTAGAACTCGAGACCGGCGGCACGAGCACCGTCGGCGAGGGCCTTGACGCGGCCATGGTAGATACGGCCACCGCGATCGAAGGCGACCTTGGTGATGCCGGCCTCGATGGCGCGCTTGCCAACGAGCTGACCGACCTTCTCCGCAGCCTCCTTGTTCGAGGTGTGGGTGCCCTTGAACTCGGCCTCGAGGGTCGAGGCAGAGACGAGCGTCAGGCTGGAGCCCTTGCTGTCGTCGATGATCTGGGCATAAATGTTGGCGTTAGTACGGGTCACGCGAAGACGCGGACGCTCGGCGGTACCCGAGACCTTGCCGCGAACACGACGCTGACGACGCTTGAGGCCTTCCAGCTTCGCCTTATGCTTGTTCATACGTAAACTCCTAAAAAGGTTGATCTTGCCAGCACCTGACGGGGTGCTGGTCTTATGCGAGTGAGTCGGTTACGACTACTTGGCGGCCTTACCCAGCTTGCGGCGGATGTGCTCGCCAACATAGTGGATACCCTTGCCCTTGTAAGGCTCGGGAGGACGATGACCGCGGATCTCAGCGGCGATCTGACCGACCTGCTGTTTGTTGATACCCTTGACGTTCACGTGGGTGTTGTCGGGAACCTCGAAGGTGATGCCCTCGGGAGCCTCGACGATCACGGGGTGCGAGAAGCCCAGGGAGAACTCGAGGTTCTTGCCCTTCTGCTGCACGCGGTAACCGACGCCGGCGAGCTCGAGCTTCTTCTCGAAGCCCTCGGAAACGCCAACAACCATGTTGTGGATGAGGGCGCGGGTGAGGCCGTGGCGGGCACGGGTCTCACGCTCGTCGTCGGGACGGGAAACGGTGAGGACGTTGTCCTCGACGTTAATAGCGAGCTTCTCAAAGACATCGAGCTCGAGCTGGCCCTTGGGGCCCTTGACGACAACGTTGTTGCCGTTGACTGCCACTTCGACTCCGGCGGGAATCTGGACAGGCTTATTACCGATACGAGACACGGTGATCTCCTTTCCTTCTACCTACCGAGCGAATTACCAGACGTAAGCGATGATCTCGCCGCCGACGTTGTGCTTGCGAGCATCGCGGTCGGTCATGACGCCATGGCTGGTGGAAATAATGGCGGTACCAAGGCCACCGCGGACGCGGGGCATGTCGGCAACGCCGGTGTACTTACGCAGGCCCGGCTTGGAAATGCGGCGGATGCCGTTGATGACCTTAGCCTTCTTGGGACCATACTTAAGCGTGATGTGCAGAGTCTTCTGGGGAACGGTGTCCTCGACATCGTAGCCCTCGATGTAGCCCTCCTCGTGCAGAACACGAGCGATCTCGACGAGCTTCTTGCTGCTCGGCATGGAGACCGTGGCCTTGTTCACAGAGTTAGCGTTACGGATGCGCGTAAGCATATCTGCGATCGGGTCTGTAAGGTTCATACAGATTCTCCTTCGTTCTTGATGAACACGTGCTCTTGGTTCTTCGCCGCCCTTAACAGCAAAGCCTAACTAGCGCGTTTTCCCTGTTCCAAACGGATGCTTGAAACGCTGGTAGTGACTTACCAGCTGGCCTTCTTAACGCCGGGAAGCTCGCCCTTGAGTGCAAGCTCACGGAAGCAGACACGGCACAGGCCGAACTTGCGGTACACAGAGTGCGGACGGCCGCAGCGCTGGCAGCGCGTGTACTCACGAGTAGAGAACTTCTGCTTGCGATTGCACTTGACGATCATCGATGTCTTAGCCACTTATATCCTCCTCACATAGAGTATTGTTCGCCCCAAGCGCCGCCCCCTTGTGGGAACGGCGCTTATAGGGCAGGTGAACCTATTTCTTGAACGGGAAACCGAAGGCGTCCAGAAGGGCCTTGGCCTCCTCATCGGTGTTGGCGGTGGTCACGAAAGTGATGTCCATACCACGCTGGTGATCGACGGAATCGAAGTCGATCTCGGGGAAGATGAGCTGCTCGGTGACGCCCATGGAGAAGTTACCACGGCCGTCGAAGCTCTTGGCGGAGATGCCGCGGAAGTCGCGGATACGGGGGATCGCGACGGAGGTCAGACGATCGAAGAACTCCCACATACGGTCGCCACGCAGGGTAACCTTGCAGCCGATCGGCATACCAGCGCGCAGGCGGAAGGTAGCGATGGACTTGCGGGCACGGGTGATCATCGGCTGCTGGCCGGTGATGGCGCGCAGGTCGCGCACGGCACCGTCGATGGCCTTGGAATCGGTAGCGGCCTCGCCGACACCCATGTTCACGACGATCTTCTCAAACTTGGGGATCATCATGACGTTCTCGTACTGGAACTTGTCCTGAAGCTGCTGCTTGACCTCGTTGTTGTACTTGGTCTTCAGACGCGGCACATACTTCTCTTCTGCCATTGTTCACTCCTTCTTGGGGTTTTAAGCACGGGGCGTGGCCACGATGGGTTGTCCTCGTGCCTCCTGGCTGCATCCGCGCCGCTCATGGCATTTCGCGGTTTGGACTCGACGCAGCAGGAGCCGACAAAACAATCGGTACTATACGCGCATTGGGTGCGTATTTCCAGAAAAACCTCGTCTGCCTGCACAACTCCACAACTCCCCCGCACAAATGGATCCCAAAAAGCAGTTGCGGTGAAATAGTTCCTGGCTGACCGCCCGTCAGGCTTATCTAGGAACTATTTCACCGCAACTCATATATGGGGATGCGATTAGCGCTTACGGGGGACGAGTTTGGTGCGGCGCAGGTGGATCATCTCAGCGGCGATGGAGATGACGATCTCCTCGGGGTCCTCGGCCTGAATGGCAACGCCGATCGGCAGGTGCAGCTCGTCGATCTGGTCCTGCGTAAAGCCCTCCTGCTCCAGGCGGGCGCGCACAAAGGCCGTCTTGCGGCGCGAACCCAGGCAGCCCAGGTAGGCAGGCTTGGCGCGCATCGCCTGGATCACCACGTCGATATCGGACTTGTGGCCTGCTGTGGCCACAACCACCAGGTCGCGCGGACCGATGGGGCACAGCTCGCTCAGGTTCTTGTAGTCGACCAGGCGACGATCGTAGACACCGGGCACCCATTCGGGCGTCAGCGTGCCGGGGCGATCATCGCACGCCACGACGGCAAAGCCCGCCGCCGTGAGCACGCGCGCCGTCGCGGCGCCCACGTGTCCGCAGCCAAAGATATAGGTCAGGCCCTCGGGGCAGAGCGTCTCGACGTGCGCCGGGGGAATCTCGGAGGCGGCGTTGGTGTAGGTGACCTTACTCCCCTCCTCCACCAGCGAAAGCTCGGGGCAGCCGGCAATGGTATGGCGCGATGTCTCGCCATGGTACTCGGCCACATCGCCCTCGAGTGTGCTCGCGATAAACGGTTCAAAGTCGATGACGAAGTCGCCGATGCGTCGATACGCCAAGACGTCGGCAATTTTCTGGAACAACGGCACCTGCGATACATCCAGATGCAGGTAGCACAGGCAGATGGCTCCGCCGCAGATCATGCCGGTATCGGAGTTCTCGCCGCCCATGGTGTAGCGGACCAGACGCGATTGCCCTGCTGCCAGCAGCTCACGCGCCTCGTCCAGCGCAAAAAGCTCGATCTTGCCGCCGCCGATGGTGCCCGCTTGGCTGCCATCGGCAAAGACGGCCATCCAGGCGCCCACGCCGCGCGGCGATGACCCTGCCGTGCCGGCCACGACCACCAGCTCGCACGTCTTACCGGCCTTCAGAGCGCCAAGCGCAGCATTCACCACATCGAGCTTTTCCATTGCAATTTCCTATCCCTGGAATACACCGGTGAGCATGGCGAGCGCCTCGAGCACGCCGCCGCCGACCGACGTCGCCTTGTCCGAAATATAGTTGATATAGCTGGCATCGCCGCGCGGGTCGACATCGGCACATTTAAAGCCCTCGGTCACCTGAACGCCGTCGGCCAAAAGGCCGCGCAAGCAGCCGTCAATCTGCGTGACCATGGGCGTATCACCCGCATACCCGATCACGTCACCGGCGTGCACGATGTCGCCGATCGCGCGGTCGGACCTAAACACGCCGGCGGCAGGGCTGTGGATAACGCGCTCCTTGCCATAGCCGGCGATGACACCCGGCACGCCCGTATTGGGCTGGGGCGAGCCCTGGGTGATGACGCGGCCGAGAAAATGACCGCGCATGGTCTCGACCACAGCGTCGCAATCGACCGGCGCGGTAAAGCCCGGCCCCACGGCGATGACGACAGGCGCCATATCGCGCGTGGTGCCCAAGTTGCGCTTAGCCAAAATCGCGTCGACCACGGCAGCAGGTTTCAGTTCGCCGAGCATTTTGGCCTGGGGGTCCACCACAACGGCGACGTCTCCAGCCTCGGTAATCGCAAGCGCCTCAGCCGCCGTCTGTGCCAAGCGAGCGCGAATGCCTTCGACCTGGACCTCGCCCAGGCGAATGGCCTCGCAAAAACTGATTGTGCGGCGGATGCACGTGGGAACCGCGATATCGGCCATGACAACCGACACGCCGGCGCGCACCAAGCGAGCGGCGACGCCCGTGGCGATATCGCCGGCGCCGCGAACATAAACAAGCATTCCCGGGGCACCTCCCTGTGCTACGGTTTGAGCAGAGCAAAAGCGGTTCGACCGCTACTCTGATGATTATTTATTATCACAGTATTATACGGCGGTGAACAGATGGAAACGGTTAGCGGCAATCTTGCCTCGGCGCTCAGGATCGAGCCGGGCATTACCGCGATTATCGGCAGCGGCGGCAAGTCGACCTTGCTAAAGACGCTGGGTCTTGAGCTCATGCGCGCTGGCTGCCGCGTGCTCCTCTGCACCACCACGCATATGCTTCCCGTTGCCGGCGTGCCATGGGACGGGTCGAGCCGTCGCCTGGACGCCGCGCCTTGGAAGCCGGGGGCCCTACATGTTCCCGGCTGCACCTGCGAGGCATGCGCGGGCCTTGCGCGCGGAAGCATCTGCCAGGCAGGCGTCTTGGACCCGGAGACAGGCAAGCTCTCCGCCCCCGCCGAGCCGCTCGGCGAGCTGGCGCAGCGATTTAACTATGTGTTGGCCGAGGCGGACGGCAGCAAGCGACTCCCGCTCAAGGCCCACGCCGCCTGGGAGCCGGTAATTCCCGCCGCCACGGCCAACATCGTCTGGGTCGTCGGCGCCTCGGGGCTCGGCAAGCCCATCAACGAAGCCGTCCACCGCCCCGAGCTCTTTTGCGAGCGTTGCGGCTGCGAGCTCACCGACATCGCCACGCCCGAGCGCGTCGCCCAGGTGCTCAATGCCGAGATGCAGGCGCTGGAGCTCAGCACCGCACGCGTCATGCTTAACCAAGTCGACACGCTCAGCGACCCAGCTATGGCCGACCGCTTCGAAGCAGCTCTCGACCGCCCCGTCATCGCCACCAGCCTCCAGGGATAGCCCTGTTAGCGGGGCACGTAGCGACCGGGCTGGGCTCCGGTGGGCTCGCCGTCGCGCGCCACCAGTACGCCGTTGACGTAGACGGCCTTGGCGCGGCCATGCGCCTCAAAACCCTCGAGCGGCGTGTAGTCCACAGCTTGATGCTGCGTCGCCGCGCGAATGGTCCAGCGCGCCTGGGGATCCCACACGCACACGTCGGCATCGGAGCCCTCGGCCAGACAGCCCTTGCGCGGGTACATGCCAAACACGCGCGCCGGGTTCTCGCTCATCAGGCGACAGAGGTCCTCGGGGCCCAGCTGTCCCTCAAAGCTCGTGGCAATCGCGACGGGACGATGCTCCACGCCGGGCCCGCCGTTGGGAATCGCGCGGAAGTCGTCGCGCCCGCGGTCCTTTTGCCCGTGCAGATTAAAGCTGCAGTGGTCGGTGGCGATGGTATCGATCTCGCCGGCCACAAGCGCCTCGCGCAGGGCCGCACGGTCGCCGGCATGGCGCAGCGGCGGGCTCATCACATACTTGGCACCCGCAAAGCCGTCCTCTCCCTGCTCCAGATAGCAGGTGTCGTCGAGCATCAGATACTGCGGGCAGGTCTCGACATAGATGTTCTTCTGCCCGCGCGCTTTGGCAGCGCGAATGGCCTCGAGCCCCAGCTTGGTCGAAAGGTGCACCACGTTGACCGGTGCGTCGCCGGCCAGGTGCGCCAGATATAGCAGACGGCTCACGGCCTCGGCCTCACACACATCCGGACGGCTGAGCGCATGGCCCTCGGGCCCGTGGATACCCTGTTCAAACACGCGCTTCTGCAGCTCATTCACCAACGTGCCGTTCTCGCAATGCACGCACAGGATACCGCCCACGCGCTCGAGCTCCTCCAGCACCTCGAGCGTCTCGGCATCGTCCAAGCGTAGGTGGTCATAGGCAAAGTAAGTCTTAAACGACGACACGCCCGCCTCGCGCATGGCCGAAAGATCGGCGCGATTGCGCTCATTCCACTCGGCGAGTGCCATATGAAAAGCGTAGTTTGCCGTGCAGGTTCCGTCGGCGCGGCGATGCCACTCGGCCAGGGCATCGGGCATGGTCACGCCGCGATCGGCCGTCGCGTAGTCCACAATGGTCGTCGTGCCGCCGCAGGCAGCCGCACGCGTACCGGTCTCAAAGCTATCGGCCGTCCAATCCATGCCAGTCCAGCACTGCATGTGCGTGTGGCCGTCGATAAAGCCGGGAAACACCCAACAGTCGGTGGCGTCCTGGACGGTATCGCCCTCGGCCGGCTCGATTGCCGCGGCAATCCGCACAATCTTTTCGCCCTCCATGGCAAGATCGGCGCGGCGAAGCCCCTGGGGCGTCACGAGCGCGCCGTTTTTGATGATGATCATGTTGCTCCTTATTGATTCATACAGTTGGCCACGCGATCAAAATACGAGCAGGCCGCGATATGCTCCGTTATGCGTCGCTGTCCCTCGGCGGTATCGACATCCCACAGCTCATAGGCGCGCGCTTCGACCAGCGCAACGTCGACGCGGCCTTTGAGAATCGAGCCCCCGCCGTCCTTGCCCTCAAGACACATAAGTGCATCGAACAGTTCCGCCGGAAAGAGCACCGGGCTCGAAGGCTCGCCGTTGCACGCAAGACGCACCGGATGCTTGCGGCCGCGCTCGTCAAACGCGCGAACCATGGCCTCAAAAGAGTCCGCGCTCACAAGCGGCTGGTCACCCGGCAAAAAGAGGCAACCTTTCCAGTTGCGTTCGACTCCCCACGAAAGGCCCGCACGGACGCTTTGGCTGCGCAGTTTGCCATCGTGCAGCACGCATGGGCAATGCTTGTCCTCGCAAATCCGGGCGACCTCGGGCCAACGCGTCGAAACCACAACGTCAAAGCCCCGGGGAACCGAATCGATAGTCCGGCCAATCAGCGGCTCGCCATAGATATCGGCAAGCATCTTGTTGGAACCAAACCGCTTGCCCTCGCCCGAAGCCATAATGACGCAACCGAGTTTCATCTCCGCAAACCTCCCCTGGCCACCTTGGACACCATAGTTGCTATACCCACCATAGCAAGCTCGCACTCCGTCGGAACAGGCACGCGCTCGTTTTTTCCGGCGAGCGCCCCTCGGCTCTCTGTAGCACAAAGGAGGGCATCCCGCGGCGCAGGACACCCTCCTCTACATCAGTGCGATACGCCTACTCGGCGTTGCCGGTAAACGTAGTACCGGTCTTGCCGGCAAGGCCATCGCGCGCCTTCTCGAGCAGCGTGATGAGTGCCGTGCGGCCCGGCTTGCTCTCGGCAAACGTCGAAGCGGCCTGAACCTTGGGCAGCATGGAGCCGCGACCGAACTCGTTGGCCTCGGACAGACGCTTAACATCGGCAGCGCCCAGTGTGTCGAGCCACTGCTCGTGGTCGGTGCCAAAGCCAATGGCAACCTTCTCCACGGCCGTCAGGATAATCAGGGCATCGGCGTCGAGCTGCTCGGCGAGCTTCTCGGCCGCAAAGTCCTTATCAATGACGGCGGCAGCGCCCTTAAGGTGGTTGCCTTGGGCCTTGGTGACGGGAATGCCGCCACCGCCGCAGGAGATCACCACATGGTTGGACTCGACGAGCGACTTGATGGTGTCGAGCTCGACGATGTTCACGGGTTTGGGCGAAGCCACCACGCGACGGAAGCCCTGCTTCTCGTCGTGGATGAACTGATAGCCGCGGTCGGCCTCCAGCTCCTTGGCCTCGGCCTCGCTCATCCACGGACCGATCGGCTTGACCGGGTCGGCAAAGGCCGGGTCGTCTGCCGCAACCTCGACCTGGGTGAGCACGGTGGCGACACCCTTGTCGATATTGCGGTCGAGCATTTCCTCACGCAGGGCGTTTTGCAGGTCATAGCCAATGTAGCCCTGGCTCATGGCGCCGCAAACGGACAACGGGCAGGGAATGTACTTCTGAGGATTAGAACGCGTGAGCTCGGCCATCGCATTGGCGATCATGCCCACCTGGGGGCCGTTGCCATGCACGACGACGACCTCGTTGCCCTCCTCGATCAGGTCGACAATGGCCTTGGAAGTCGTCTTGACGGCCTCCATCTGCTCGGGAAGGTTGGCGCCGAGGGCGTTTCCGCCCAAGGCGACAACAATACGCTTAGCCATTTCTCAGCCCAGCTTTAGGCCTGGAACCAACGGGCGGTGTTGCGCTCGTCGAGGGCCTTGAGGGCGGCGGCAGGATCGGCAACCTTCTGCAGGAACATCATGGCAGCGATGGCGTACGGCTTGTAGCTGGCCTCCTTGTACATGCCCACGCGGTGCATATCGAAGACGTCGGCATTAACCTCGCCGTGCTCGCAGGAGACACCGGAGATGTCGGCGGGCAGCGGGTGCATAAAGATGGTGTCCTGGCCGTTGGCGGTCTTCTCCATGAGCTCGGTCGTGGAGCACCAGTCCTGATGGGTGGCGTTCTGGGCGAGCAGTTCCTTCTCGAGCGCAGCGATGCCGGCGTCGTCGCCCTCGGCGTACAGGTTGGTGCGCTTCTCCATGGCGGCAAACGGAGCCCAGCTCTTGGGAATCACGATGTCGGCGCCCTCGAAGGCCTCGGCCATGGTGTTGACCTGCTTAAAGGTGGTGCCGGACTCGGCGGCATAGGTCTTGGCGCGCTCGACGACCTCGGGCATGAGGTCGTAGCCCTCGGGGTGAGCCAGGGTGACGTCCATGCCAAAGCGGGGCAGCAGGCTGATCAGCGACTGCGGGCAGGACAGCGGCTTGCCGTAAGAGGGCGAATAGGCCCAGGTGACGGCAACCTTCTTGCCCTTGAGGTTCTCGAGGCCGCCAAACTCGTTGATAAGGTAGAGCATGTCGGCAGAGGACTGCGTGGGGTGATCGGAGTCGGACTGCAGGGAGATGAGCGTGGGACGGTGATCCAGAACGCCATCCTCGTAAGCCTGCTGGACAGACTCGGAGACCTCGGCCATGTAGGCGTCGCCCTTGCCGATGTACATGTCGTCGCGGATGCCGATGACGTCGGCCATGAAGGAAATCATGGTAGCGGTCTCGCGGACGGTCTCGCCGTGAGCGATCTGGGACTTCTTCTCGTCCAGGTCCTGCAGCTCAAGGCCGAGCAGGTTGGCGGCCTTAGAGAAGGAGAAGCGCGTACGGGTGGAGTTGTCGCGGAACAGGGAGACGGCAAGACCGGAGTCGAAGATCTTGGACGAAACGTTGTTCTCGCGCAGCTCGCGCAGAGCGTCGGCGACGATGTAGAGCGCCTTGAGCTCATCGGTGGTCTTATCCCAGGTGTGCAGGAAGTCGCTGCCGTACATACCCTTAAAGTCGAGGCCGTTCAGCTGCTCGACGAGCTCGGCAAACTTGGCGTCCATGGAAATGTCCTTTCTAAAGATGAAACGATCGCAATGAGTAGATGTGCTCCGGCATGCGCGTGTGGCTAGAACATGCAGAGCACCATGACGAGGACCCGCTACCGTTGAGGAAGCATGGGAGATAACGACCGCGGGCCCCAAATCAACAGGGGGTGCCGGGGGCATAAACTGTCCCCGGCTCAACAAGATCGAGGAATGGGACTAGTCGATCTTGTTGTTGGTCAGACCGGCGCGGAACACGGTGGCATCGCCATCGGCCTGGCTCGGATCGTAGAGGTTCAGGGCAGCCACATACATGGCGGCAGCGGTGACCAGGTCGTCCTTGTAGGTGACCTCGTTGGGAGCGTGAGCCTGAGACTCGGCACCCGGGCCAAAGCCGACGCAGGGGATGCCATAGCGGCCCTGGATGGAAACGCAGTTCGTGGAGAAGGTCCACTTGTCGCACAGCGGGCGACCGGTGCGCTTGTCCATGCTGGGCTCGCAGCCGATGCGCTCGTCACCGAACATGGCCTTGTGGGCGTCGACGAGGGCCTTGACGTGCGGAGCGGTCTCCTTGTTGATCCACGTGGGGAAGTAAGCCTCGGTCTCGTAGACCTCGCCGGTCCAGGACGGACGGTCGTACATGTACATGGAGACCTTCACGTCGTCGCCGTACTTCTTGGCGGCCGGCAGGTTACGGATCTCGTCCAGGCAGGACTCCCAGGTCTCACCGGCGGTCATGCGACGGTCGATGGAGATGGCGCAGGAGTCAGCGACGGCGCAACGGCTGGGGCTGGTGTAGAAAATCTGGCTGACGGTGCAGGTGCCGCGGCCCAGGAAGCGGGCGTCCTCGAAGTGCTCGGGGTTGTACTTGGGGTCGAGCATCTTGACGAGGCCCTTGATGTCGGTCGACTCGTCGCAGCCGTTGTTGTTGAGGGCTCGGACGTCGGCGATGATGTCGGCCATCTTGTAGATGGCGTTGTCGCCGCGGTCGGGAGCGGAGCCGTGGCAGGAGGTGCCGTGAACGTCGACGCGGATCTCCATGCGGCCGCGGTGACCGCGATAGATGCCACCGTCGGTGGGCTCGGTGGAAATGACGAACTCGGGCTTAATGCCGTCCTTGTTGTAGATGTACTGCCAGCACATGCCGTCGCAGTCCTCTTCCTGGACGGTGCCGACGACCATGATCTTGTAGCCCTCGGGGATGAGGCCCATGTCCTTCATCATCTTGGCAGCGTAGGTAGCAGAAGCCATGCCACCCTCCTGGTCGGAGCCGCCGCGGCCATAGATAATCTCGTCGGTCTCGTAGCCCTCATAAGGATCGGCATCCCAGTTATCGATGTTGCCGATGCCAACGGTGTCGATGTGAGAGTCGATGGCGATAATCTTGTCGCCCTCGCCCATAAAGCCCATAACGTTGCCCAGGCCGTCGACTTTGACCTCGTCATAGCCAAGACTCTCCATCTCGGCCTTGATGCAAGCGACAACCTCACCCTCCTCGCAAGACTCAGAGGGATGGCTGATCATAGCGCGCAGGAAGCGAGTCATATCAGCACGATGGGACTCAGCAGCAGCCTTGATAGCGTCGAAATCGAGTTCTTTAGCCATAACAGTCAACCTTTCTACAAGGGTTTACCTACAGGTAGATATTTCAGATAGATCACTTGTGCCAAGTAGCGTGAGGTCGAGCACCCCACAAGCAAGTGGACGTAGGGTGGCGGAGCATATGTTTGCTCCGTCGCGAGTTCCGCACGCAAAGGAAAGCACTTAATGTGCTTTCCGTCTTGCGCAGGACTGTTCGAGCAGGGAGCAAATATATGCTCCGCCACCCGGACAGGTCAGGCCTGCTAACAGGTGGGGTACTCGCCCTCCCAGACGATGCGACGGTACTGATCCGGATCCGTGTCGCCCTCGGTGGAGAAGCAGAGCACGGAGCTCGTCTTGTCCAGGCCGATGAGCTCCTTGAGCTCGGCGCACTCGGGATCGAGCATGAGGGTCTCGACCAGGCCGGTGGTCACCGCGCCGGACTCGCCGGAGATGACGCGCGGGTCGCCCTTCTCGGGAGCGCCCAGGGTGCGCATGCCGCGAGCGGTGACCCAGTCGGGGCAGGACACGAAGGCGGTAGCGTGGTTGCGCAGGATATCCCAGCCCAGGATGTTGGGCTCGCCACAGCACAGGCCGGCCATGATGGAGGGCATGTCGCCGTCCACGATGCGCGGGTCGCCGTCGCCGGCGGCAGCGCCCTTGTACAGGCAGGCGGCCGGAGCGCACTCGACCACGACAAAGGTGGGCGGGTTATCGGGATACAGGTTAGTGAAGTAGCCCACCACGGCGCCGGCGAGCGAGCCTACGCCAGCCTGGACAAAGACATGCGTCGGGCGGTTGATGGCCATCTCGCGCAGCTGCTCGGCAGCCTCGGAAGCCATGGTGCCGTAGCCCTCCATGATCCAAGACGGAATCTTCTCGTAGCCCTCCCAGGCGGTGTCCTGAACGATAACGCCGCGCTCGCAGGCGTCGGCCTCGGCGGCGGCCATGCGCACGCACTCGTCGTAGTTGACCTCTTCGATGGTCACCGTGGCGCCCTCGGCGGCGATGTTGTCGAAGCGGGGCTTGGTGGAACCCTTGGGCATGTGCACGACGGCCTTCTGGCCCAGCTTATTGGCAGCCCATGCCACGCCGCGGCCATGGTTGCCGTCGGTGGCGGTAAAGAAGGTGGCCTGGCCAAAGTCCTTGGCAAGCTGATCGGAAGTCAGGTAATCGAAGGTGCAGTCGGCAACGTCCTTGCCGGTCTCGTCGGCAATGTAATTGGCCATGGCAAACGAACCGCCCAGAACCTTAAAGGCGTTGAGGCCAAAGCGATAGCTCTCGTCCTTAACGCAAAGGTTGGACAGGCCCAGGCGCGCGGCCTGGCCGTCCAGGCGGGCAAGCGGAGTGACGGTGTACTGGGGGAACGACTGGTGGAAGGCGCGGGCCTTCTTCACGTGGTCGAGGCTCATGATTCCCAAGTGCTTGTCATCGCTCTTGGGCATCGTGTTGCCCGCCCACTGGATCTTATCGGCCATACGGTGAACTCCTTAAGTTCTCTCTTGCCGGCCCCCGCATACGCGTTTCAGCCCATTCCCATTCATGCGACTGAACTTTTATGTGGATGCCAAACAAAAAGTTTGTTAGCAATGTTCTATCACACTTTTTGATTGCTAAACCTAACAAATTGTTTGTTGCCGTAATCGGTACTTTTTCGCCGCCGAACGGTTACATAACGCAGCGACGTTTTCGTTATTTGCGAACAAGTGGGGTTTATGGCAAAGTGAGCCCAAACTAATTTTTAGGAAGGCACCCATGACCCCCGCACAGATAGAGTTTTACAAGCGCCTTGCACACGGCCTGGCGCTCCAGTTTGGCCCCAACTGCGAAGTCGTCGTCCACGACTTGGAGACCGAGGACGTGGACCACTCCATCGTAGTGATCGAAAACGGCCACGTCAGCGGACGCAAACTAGGTGACGGTCCCAGCCATATTGTGCTTGAGTCCATGCACGAGGGCACCGCCGACGTGCACGACCGCGAGCCATACCTCACCAAAACCGCCGATGGCAAGCTGCTCAAGTCCTCGACCATCTTTATCCGCAACGACGAGGGCAAGCCCGTCGGCATTTTGGGCATTAACTTTGACATTACGCTCATGAAGGCTTTTGAGCGCTCGCTCGACGCGCTCACCGGCACGGGCGACAAGGGATACACCGAGCCCGAGCCCATCACCAAAAACATCGGCGACCTGCTCGAAGATCTGCTGCGCGAGTGTGAGCAATACGTGGGCAAGCCCGCAGCCCTTATGACCAAAGATGAGCGCATTCGCGCCATTGGCTACCTCGACCGTCGCGGCGCCTTCCTTATCTCCAAATCGAGCGAGCGCGCCTGCGAGTTCTTTGGCATCTCAAAGTACAGCTTCTATAGCTACCTTAACGAGGCAAAGGCTGCCGCCGGCGACAAATAGTCAGCGTGCCTGCGCCCCCTCCCCTTTTGGGCGCGAGTTCTGGAATGCACGAATCCGAGAGTCGGCCGCAAGGTAAGTTCCATATAATCGATGAATGCGATTATTTCGAAAGGATGGAACAAGATGGGGTCGAGCAACGCATCACGCAACGGCCGCGGAGGCACCGTTTCTGGCGCCAGGCATGCGAAACGCGCGTTTGACGAGGGCGAAGACGATCTGTTTGCGCTGAGCCTCGACGACGTGATGAGCGACCGCCCCTGGACCGCCGAGGAACTCATGGGCGGCGGAGCTCGCCCGACAAGTGCAAAGCCCGCACCTTCCGCCACGCCCGCACCGGCATCCGTGCCCGCGGACGACTTTGCCACCCGTCCCATCGTGCAGACAAAGCGTAAAGCCGCCCCTGCGCCCCGTCCTGCTAGCGATCCGTCCGAGACGGCGGCGTTTCTCGCTGCAGCGGCACAGCGCCCCACGGCAGACAGCACGATTCGCTACGCTGCCCCGCAGCAGCCGGCATACACGGCTCCCGAGCCCGAGCTCGAGCCGCCTGTCATGGATCTGGATGATCTTTCCAACCGCCAGTTTGCCTTTGATTCCTGGGCGGCGGCAGATCTGGACGAGACCTCGAGCGGCATGCCGGCGCTCGACGTTCCGGTAAACCCCCTGTTTGCGGCTGCCGAGGAACGCAACTCCGCATACGACAACACCGCAGCATACGACAACCGCCCGAGCGAACAACCTCGCGCCGGCCGCATCGAAACCGAGGATTACGGCCAAACGTCGAGGGGCTATTCTCGCGACCCGTTTGCCGCCGCGCCCGCCCCCGATTACAACCAAGCGAGCGTAAAGGCAGCCTCGGCATCGTCGTATACCCACGGCGCCGGCGATAAGCGCGCTGCCGATTACCACACCGAAGAAGAGCCGCCGCGCTTTTCGGAGTTTTCGCAGGCGGCAAAGGTTGTCTTTATCGCCATCATCATCGCTCTGCTCGGCGTGATCGCGTTTGAGGGATTCCAGCTATTCCGCGGCCCCACTGCGTCCGAATCGGCAACGCAGCAAAAAGAGGACGACAACCAGTACCTGGACATCAACACCCTCAAGGGCGACCCCAACAGCTAGGTTGGAACATAAGCTATGCCGCACCCCTGTTTACGTGCGGTTTTACACTTTTCCGTGATTTCCACGCGCCCATTTCGACACTTTTCCGTAATTTGGGCGGCTCGAATTTGACACTTTTCCGTACTTTCATACGGCTGATTTCGACACTTTTCCGGATGTTTGCCGAATAATTGCCACGTAATCAAGCGCCGTCTGCACATCATTTCGCAGGCGGCGCTTGATTTCTGTCCGCGCGCGCTGATAGACTCCATCGTGCCCGCAAGGAGTGGGCGCGTTTTATCCAGAGTCGGGGTAGAGAGTTGGCTCCACGATCCCGACGCCAACCGGCCAAGAGGCACGGTGGCCCTGCCAACATCGATGAAAGGAGTCCGTATGGACAATTTCTCCGTGCGCAGCGAGCGCAACTTCCACAATCTGGCAGCCAAGCCAAAACGAATGCATCTCCTGGACAGGCCGAGCGGCTATGCCTCGGCCATGGTCAAGAGCAGCCTCTCCCACCAGATGCGCTTTACTGTGCAGGTGCTCGAGGAAGAGCTCTGTGCTGCTGGCAACCCGCACGTACTGCAGATCAAGCTGCTCGGAGACGACTCGCGCGAGCCGTCGAGTTGGAAGCTCTTTGCCGACGGCAAGTGCGTTGCGGACGGATCCGGCGCCTTTGCCCGCGAGTGCTTCTACGAGGGAGCCGAGGTGTTCCTGGACCTGTGCCGCGATGCCGTCGACGCAGCGAGACTGCACCAGTGGAGTCAGAGGGAGTACGAGCTGCTGAGCGCGGCACGCGGGATTGCGAGGGCGTAGGCAGACAGACCAGACAGCTCGTCATACTGGTTGACACTTCGATTCAAACAGCAGGGCGAAGTCGCGCTTACAGTCCCGCCATGCCAAACCGAATGGCGTTCTCAAAAGGCCTAACTCCCCTCCGCCTTAAGCCTCAGCAGCAGGTCGCCCAGCTCGGGGCACTTGCTGGAAAGACGCGTCTGGGCTCGCTCGCCCATCCCCCACCGCTGGCGGACTTCCTGGGCGCGCGGGCTCACGCGGTAGTCCCCGTCCATCACCTGCTTGAGCAACTTGGCGGTCACGCGCGCATCGGCCAGGGCGCTGTGGGCGTGCCCCGTCGACTCGTCAAACTCGATGCCAAACCACGTTGCCGCGTCACTCAACGAGACGCACCCGTGGCTGCCCACGTCCATGATCGAGGTGTAAAACGCCTGCAGGTCGGCCCAATCCGTAGGAAATGCGGAAAAGTCGATGCGCTTTGCCTGACACTCGGTCAAAAGCTGTCGACGGTCCGTCCCGCTCCAACAGACCACTTGGGCGGAGTAGCGACCGATCCAATCGTTGAGCCTTTTGATCACCACATAGAGCGGATCGGCCATCGCGGTATCCACCGCCGATATCCCCGTGAGCTCGCGGACGGGAAACGCAACGCCTTCGGTAAATTCCGTCTGCACAAACTGTGAGAACTCGCCCATAACGTTGCCGTGGTAATCGAGCTTGACGGCGCCGACCTCGATAATCTCATTGCGCAACCCACGGCGCTGGCGTTGCTTTGGCACCGGCGCAAACTCAAAGTCCAGCACGATCTGGCGCGCAAAGTTCGTCGTATCGATAGCCGAGATACACGGCATCTTTTCAGCTGACACAGTTATGGCTTTTCTCCGTCAACTGCCGCTTGTTACATAAGCGGCTACATTGCCGTAAGGATAGGAACCCGTGCGGACATGAAAGTGGGGCGCAATACCATGCGCCAGGCACACGCCATGCAGACGGCCCCAAGAGAGTTGCCCGCTCTATTCAAATGCATGAAAAAGATTTAGGCCCGGTGACTTGAATCAGCGGTCATCCCGGGCCCATCAGAGCTCGTAGAGCTCTTGGTTGCTTTGGTCTCGCTCTTCACGGCGCTTATCGAACTTTCCGAGGCACTCAAGCAGCATTCGAAGCATAACAAGTCGCTGCCATTAAGGCACTGACCTCTTGACCAAGCAACGGCGCTGCCCAGCTATCACCCTTGGGCTGCCGTCAACTTTATTCTATCCGCGAGCATCTGGTTTACCAAATGGATTTTCGGTAAAGGAAGCACGGCACGCCCGCAAAACCACTACGCCCCAAGTGCCGCCATGGGAATCACCGCCACGCCGTCGTCGCGTGTGTAGGCAATGCTCCCCTTTCCAACCACGACCGCCAAAAACGCCGGCGCGGCATTCTGGGCGGCAGGATTGGAGAGCACTTTCCTCTCCAGCGCCTTGAGATTTCTCGCTCCATCGTCTGCTTTCGCATCACTCAGCTTGACCTCGATGGCTCCCCAGCGCCCGTCGTGCTCAACGATCAGATCGACCTCAAGGCCCTTCTCATCTCGGAAATAATGGACACTGTTGTCGACACCGCCGTAGGTGGAAAGGAACACGCGCACGTCGCGCAGGACGAGATTCTCAAAGAGCATCCCCAGCGTTTGCATATCGCCAAGCAGCCGCTCAGGGGTAGCCCCCAGCAACGCCGCCGCAAGTGACGGGTCACAGAAGTAGCGCTTGGGGCGCACGCGAACGCGGGCCTTCGAGCGCATGGGCGGCTCCCATCCGCACAGGTCCTCGGTCAGCTTGAGCCTGTTGAAGAGGTCCAAGTACGCAGCGATGGTCCTCTCGTCGGGGCCCGCCTCACCGTACGAGGCGTCCTTTACGAGCGTCTTGTACGTGACAGCCTGGCTCTCGTTCATGGCAAGAGCTCGCAAAAGGCCGTGTGCAAGCTCGGGCGACATGCCCTCGTCCAGCACGTTGACGTCGAGCACCGAGTGCACGTACTGGCTTGCCGTCTCTCGCGCAAGATCTTCCGAAAGCCCAAGATTTGCAGGCCAACCGCCCCTGCAGCACCAGCGGGCGACGTCATCCACCGTGCTCTCGCGACGCTGAGGGGCAAAATCCTCGCCCTTAAAGAGGCTTGCCAGTGACACGAGCGGCTCGCCGTCGCCCGACTCACACAGGGCCATGGGGCGCATTGACAGACGGGCGATCCTACCCGTGCCGGAATGACGAACATGGCTGCGCTCCTCGCTTTTGAGCGCGGTCGAGCCCGTGAGCAAAAGTGTCCCCCGTTCGTTGCCGTTCGCGTCCACGAAACGCCGGGCGGCATCCCAAACCTCGGGCACCTCCTGCCATTCATCGACCAGGTGTGGCGCATCGCCGATGAGCGCCAGGCTTGGGTCGACCTCTGCCGCCGCACGCTGCGCAGGCTCATCGAGCCTGGAGACGCTCGCCGAGCGAGAGAGCGCCGTCCAGGTCTTGCCGCACCATTTGGGGCCGTTGATCTCCACACAGCCAAACGCCCGCATAAGGGTGTCGAGGCGCTCCTCTATGAGCCGGGGCCTATATCCCTTTTGGGTCAATCTCTTCGGTGCATCCATAGACGGTCGTCCCTCTCTATCACGCGATATGCGAAATTACGCCATTCTCAATGCTGATTTTACGCTACTTTCAATGTAGTTTTTACGCCATGACAGATGTAGTTTTTACGCCATTTTCATTGAAGGTTTTACGCTTGGCATCCTTAGCGCGACCCATTCCGAGCATCACATCAGAGCGCGCTTGGTTATCTCCGCTCGCACATCTCGGCAAACGAAATCAGCTTGACGTCTCCCCTACTCTCCGCGGCATCCCGACATCCCTGCGTAAAGCCACTTTTTGAGAAAAGCGCATAGCTTTTTCGTTGCCGCCTAAAGAGCTCGCTTCGGTACACGAGCTTTTCCAGAACATCCTCGCCCACCGGTTCATTGCGCCATTTGCACTCCGCAAACAGCGCAGTGCCCTCGCCATCGTCAACAATCAAGTCGATTTCTTCCTGCGTATGCGTACGATTATCCGTCCCCCACCAGCGCCCGACACTCGCCGGAACCACATCGATCTGGCCCGCGCGCGCGAGTTCGTACACGTATTGTCTGCATATAATCTCAAAGACCGTACCCATGTAATCCGATACGTGCGGCTCAATGCGCTCATACGCAATCTCGGCCATATCGTTTTGAATCAGCCCGATGTTCTGCGGCACAAACTTGTACCAGAACCTAAACATCTGATCGCTCAGCAGATACACGGCTCGCTTATTGCTCGTCTCGTTTAGGGGCAGCTCGCGCTCGACAATCCCAAGCGACGCCAGCTTATCCACATAGCTCTTTACGTTGCTCGCAGGGATTCCCGTAGAGCTCGCAATCTCCGAGATCTTCGAGCGCCCCTGGGCAATTGCCTGCACGATCGCATCATATTGCTCGGGATTGCGGCACTCTTGCAACAGCAGGTTACTCGGCTCCTCAAAGAGATAGCCCGTAGGGGTAAGAAAAAGACGTTTGATGTTGTCCTTGAGCGATACGGTAGGATCGACTTTCTCGATATATGCAGGAATGCCACCCGTCATGCCATAGCAAACCGCAGCGTCTTCGCGACCCATGCTCTGCCACAGGCCGAGGGTCGTCGTAAAATCGAGCGGCATGATCTTAAACTGGGCCGTACGCCTACCGTATAGTGGGCTCTCGTAGCCCAACACCTGTTCCTCCATAAACGAAAGCGACGACCCGCACAGGATAAGCATGAGCTTGGTCTCTTTGTACAGGTGATCGATCTTGTCTTGCAGCAACGAGCTGATCTCGGGATTCGATTGGGCGAGATAGGGATACTCGTCAATCACGACAACCAAACGTTCCGTGCGAGCCATGGTGGCCAATGCATCGAACGCTTCGTCAAAACTACGAAACGACACGCCTGCAGCACCAACCGAGCCTGCAAGTATCGCCTGGCTAAAGCCGTGCAGGTTTGCCTCCGCATTGGTACGACGAGCTTGAAAGTAAATAGCCTTCTTGTCTTGGATGAATTCTGTGATAAGACGCGTTTTGCCCACACGACGACGGCCGTAAATCACAGGCATCTCAAAGGAGCCCGTGCCATACAGTCGATTGAGCTCGGACATTTCCACTGTTCTTCCGATAAACATAGGGCCATCCTTCCTTTACGTTATAGCTAGCTATATTATACCTTTCTATAATATAGCTAGCTATAACGTAATTCGACAAGCGGCGCACGCAAAAGGGGCGGTACACCACCGCTCATGGACCGTTCTGGAAAATGTATCCCGTTCTGGAGCCAAAAACTGGGCCGTAGTTTCCGCCAAACATGCCATCCGGAAAGCGTGTCCCGTTCTGAGCCTGAATTCTGGGATGCACTTTCCGCTGAAGCTTCTACCGGAAAATGCATCCCATTCCGAGCGCTCATTCCGGGACACAGCTTCCGCAGATACAATGCAACGATCCGCCGCCCTTATCACATGCCTTCAAATATGCGGTCCAGAAACACAAAACAGCAGATAGATTGCTCTTTTTTGGAAAAGTACACGTCCCGAAACTTACCAAGGTTTCATATCTAGCTACCGTTCACGGTCGCCGATTACCGCCCACCGATTCAAACAAGAAATATGTCGCCAAAAGCAGGTCATCTACCTGCATGGTTAGATTTTGGTCAGCTTTTGGTCAGCTGAGCGGCAAGTTCCAGCTGATACGTTTTTGCTACCCAAAAGGAGGCGGTAGCTCATGACCCATTGCAATGACCAGCTCATCGACCAACTGCTCACTCAAGCCGAACAAGAGGGGCGCTGTCTGATTCCCCCGAGTACGGCGATCCGAAAAGCGCTCCTTCGGCGCATCGGCAGCGCGGTCGTCTCCCCCATGCCGGGTTTGTTCGCGCGCAAAATGCGCTGGGATGAGCTCAACCGGGCGCAGCGTCATTGCGAGATTATTCGCGCCCTTGCGATCATCCACCCCGATTGGACGTTCTGCTCGTTTTCGGCAGCTTGCCTGCTGGGGCTCGAGGTCTCGTGGCGGCACCTGAATGTCGTGCATGTCTGCAGCTCGACAAAGCCGTCGGCTCGTCCGGGCGCACATATTCAGCGGCACCAGATTGAGCCGGCCGGAGCAATACGCAGAGCCGGCATATCGGTAACGCCGCCCATCCAAACGGTCACAGATTGCCTGCTGCAAACTGGTTTTGCCGATGGCATGCCCATTGCCGATTCGGCGATCCTAAAGCTCGGCCTTGCGCCGGAACAGCTGATGGAGGCCGTTGAGCAACGAGCGACTGCCCGCAATGGTCGCGCAATTCGCACCGCCCTCACAACGCTTCGATATGCCGACGTCCGCGCCGAGAGCGGTGGGGAATCGGTCGCCCGAGCCGTCATGATCGAGACCGGTTTTACGCCCGACTGGCTTCAATACGAGCTTACGTGTTGATGTTCACTAAGAAGTGGTCCGAGTGATCACTGGGAAATAAGCACCGT
>UQKY01000010.1 GCA_900541785.1 uncultured Collinsella sp. | reverse complement strand
CGGTTCGACCGGGCCGCGCGGCAAGGAGATATATTGCCAGACCGGAGGGCCCCCGCGGGCGGGAATCTGGACGTACACATTTCCTACACATATTTATACTCAGCTTACGTTTGCCAGCCGTTCTCTACCACTCGCCGAGGGCCTCTTTATAGTGAAGCGTCATATGGCTAAAGCTGATAGGCTCCCTTAGCCAAGGCGCAGCCGGCATCGAGCAACTCATCGCGCTCCTCCACCGAGAACCCCTCGGCGTATACGCGAACCACCGGTTCGGTCCCGCTGGGGCGGATCAACAGCCAGGTGTCATCCTCGAATGCCAAACGTAAACCATCCATATGGCTTACAGCCTGCGGCGCCTTGCCGCAAATCGATTTGGGATTCATGCCAGGAAGCAGTGTTCGCAGCGATTCAGCGTCTTCTGCCTCAAGGCGCAAATCGCGACGCCCATAGCTCGTCTTACCAAAACTGGCCTCGAGCTGATCGACCAAAACGCCCAAGGGCGCGCCCGTCTTTGCCATAAGCTCACACAGAATCAGACAAGCAAGGATTCCATCACGCTCGGGCATATGCGCGGCGATGCCGATACCGCCGGCCTCCTCGCCTCCCATGAGGACGCCGCCCTTCTTCATCTCTGCGGCTATATATTTGAAACCGACCGGCTTAACGGTCACGCGACAGCCAAGCGCCTCAGCAATGCGACGCACGAGCGTCGAGCACGAGAGATTGACGACGACACGCCCATCCAAATTGCGGAATTGAACGAGGTCGCCCAAAACAAGCGCCATGATTTGATGCGGATGTATATATCTACCGCGTTCGTCGACCGCGCCGATACGATCGGCATCGCCGTCGGTCACCAGACCCGCGCACGCCCCGTCCTCGATAACCGCACGCTCGCAAGCATCCACCCATGGCTCAACAGGGTCGGGGCAAATGTCCTCTTGATCGGACGACTGTCCGGCATGAATCTCGTGCACCTCGACGCCTAGCTCCCGCAGCAGGTCGGCAAGATATCCCTGAGCCGCGCCGCCCATGGGGTCAACTACCACACGCAGGTGAGCGGCTCGAATGGCCTCGGCATCGACAAACGATGCCACCGCCTGCATATAGTCAGGAATAATATCCGCGGTGCGATAGCTTTCCTCGATCCCCATCGGCTCGGGGGCCATGGTCTCTTCAAGCTCTTCGATGACATCCTGATTGGCCGTCGAGCCATCTCCCATGCGTAGTTTAAGGCACAGATACCCCTGCGGATGATGGGACCCCGTCACCATGAGCGCACCGCAGGCCTCGCCGTCATACGCCGCCGCCCACGTAAGGGCGGGGGTCGGGACAGGCCGAGATGCGAGCACTGCGCCCAATCCGTGAGCCGCAAGCACGCCTGCCGCAAGCTCAGCGAACTCGCGCGCCTGCGGCCGGGTGTCGAACCCTATATAGACTGTTTTGCCGGGATTGGTCTTTTGCCACAACTCGCCGACGGCATCGGCAATGCGGGCAACGTTGTCGGCGGTAAAGTCGTCGTCGACGCGGGCGCGCCAACCGTCAGTTCCAAAATGAATTATCGCGCACACGCGCAGACACCTCACAGTGTTTGGATCATGGTACGCATGAGGTATACCCTCAGCGCTCGCCCAGCAACCTGCCAAAACCGGCATTCACCATTTGGGCAAATGCCACCGACGATGTGCAAGCAATAAAAAACCGCCCCGTATGGAGCGGTTTCGACCTTTATATATCGAGCGCCTCGGCCATCGCCGCCGTGGTGATCGCCGTGGTTCCACAGCAACTGCCCACCATTGCGGCACCGGCATGCTTCCATTCGATGCAAGCGCGCGCGAAGGCTTCGGGGTTCTCGCGCCACGCAGGGCCATCCTGAGTTTGGACCGGATCGCCCACGTTGGGGCGTACCGTGACGGGCGTAGTCGCCGATGCAACCATCCTGGGCACTGCCATGTTCGCGGCCGCAAGTGAACAGCAGTTAACGCCAACCGAGTTTGCGCCGTGCTTTTCGGCGTACAAAACGGCAGCCTCGATGTTGAGACCATCGCCTAGCAGGTCGCCTTTATCGTCAACGACAAAACTCACCAAAACAGGCATGCCGTCGGCGGCATCCTGGACGCCGGCAAGCATGGGCTGCAAATTACGGATAGACGTCACCGTCTCGATCAGCAGACCGTCAACACCAGCATTGAGCAGGGCGTATGCCTGCTCTCGCGAAATGCCTCGGATTTCTCGATACTCGGCAGAGTCTTCGGCAAACCACTCAATGCCGATCGGGCCCATCGAGCCCAGCAGCAGCTGAGGGTGCGCCTGGCGCGCATCGTCGACGGCACCGCGATTGACCTCAGCCACGGACGGCGTAATCTGATCTTGCTTGAGGGCATAGCTTGACGCCTGAAAGGTATTGGTAATGAGCACCTGCGCACCGGCGGCGACATACAGACGATGGATACGAGAAACAGTCTGCGGCTCGGCAAGGTTCCAAAACGCCGGTGGGATGTCGGCGGCATCGTATTCACTCATCAGCACGCTGCCCATGGGGCCCTGCGTCAACAGGGTCTCGCTCGACAGGCGGCGCATAAGTTCCTCGCCGCCGGGGCGGTTGTAATAACTCGTATCCATATATGTGTTTCGCTATTCCTCGACGCTGATTCCCTGTTTTTCGAGATAGGCGAGCCAGCGGCTCATCGTGTCCTCGGAAAGCGCATGTTCCATCATGCACGCCTCGGAATCGGCCCGCTCAAAATCGACGCCGAGCTCCTGGACCAAAAACGTGCGGATAAGGCGATGGCGGTACCAGACAGCCGTGCCGACCTCGCGACCACGGTCGGTCAGGATGACCTTGCCGTAATGCGATTGCTCGACAAGCCCGGACGCCTTAAGCGCCGAAACCGCCTTATTGACCGATGCCTTGGAGACACCAAGACGCTGCGCGATGTCGACCGATCGCACGCCATTGGTCTCTCCTTCTTCGTTTTCGATGCGAACCATGCACTCCAAGTAGTCTTCGTTCGCCACTGTTAGGTGCAGCTCGCGCGAGCTATTTGTCGTATCCATGACCTTCCGTCCCTTCTGCTTTCAAAGGCTGATTCTACCCCATCCAAGTGTCGCGGTATGCCGTGGCATACCGTGCTAGAGTTCTTGTTGCACACGACGACCAAGATTGGAGCGGTCTTTATGGAAAACAACGCCACGAACCCCGACGTCCTTGAGCGCTTTTTGCGCTACGTCCAAATCAACACGCAATCCGAGGATGCAAACTGCGACCAGGTGCCTTCGAGCACCGTTCAGTTTGACCTTGCCAACATCCTGGCCAAGGAGCTGCGCGAGCTCGGCGCGGCCGATGCCCATGTGACCGAGCATGCCTACGTCTGCGCGCATATTCCTGCGAGCGCGGGCGCGGAGGACAAGCCCGCCCTGGGCCTGATCGCGCACCTCGACACCACCGAGGTTGCGCCGGGCGCCGGTGTGAAGCCGCACATTGTGCACTACGAAGGCGGCGACCTGGTCTGCGGTACCGTTGACGGCAAGCCTGTGGCCATGAGCACCGCCAAGCTTCCCGCCCTGAACGACCTTGTGGGTGAGGACTTGGTCTGCAGTGACGGCACCACACTGCTGGGCGCCGACGACAAGGCCGGCGTCGCCGAGATCATGGCGCTTGTCGCGCGTATCGCTCAGGACCCCTCGCTGCCCCACCCCGCACTCGGCATTTGTTTTTGCCCGGACGAGGAGATCGGTCACGGCGCCGAGCTGTTGGACATCGAGGCCTTTGGCTGCAAGTACGCCTACACGGTCGACGGCGGTCCCGTTGGCGAGCTGGAATGGGAGTGCTTTAACGCCGCCGAGGCAACCGTTCGCTTTGAGGGCCAATCCATCCATCCCGGTGACGCCAAAGGCCGCATGGTCAACGCGGGCAATCTGTTCTGCGACTTCAATGCCCTGCTCCCCTACGAGCAGCGTCCGGAATACACCGAGGGCTACGAGGGCTTCTATCACCTTGAGGGCGTGTCTGCAACCGTCGACCACGCTACGGCGCGCTATATCGTCCGTGATCACGATGCCGCCAAGTTCCAGCAGAAGCTCGAGCTGATGGATGCCGCCGCAGCACTGCTCAACCAGCGCCTGGGCGAAGAGCGCGTGACGGTCGAGATCAAGCAGCAGTACCGCAACATGGCCGAGATCGTGCGTGACTACCCCGAGCTTATCGATGTCGCCAAGGAAGCCTACCTTGCCTGCGGCATTGAGCCCCAGGTGCTGCCGATTCGCGGTGGTACCGACGGTGCGCAGCTGTCGTTCCGCGGCCTGCCCTGCCCCAACCTTTCCACGGGCGGCTACTGCTACCACGGCGTCAACGAGTTTGTCCCGGTCAGCTCGCTCGTCAAGATGACCGACGTCCTCCAGGAACTCGTCGCCCGCTTCGCATAGGTCTGGCCGCACAATCCCAAAAGACGAATCGCCCCATCCTCAACCGAGAACGGGGCGATTTTTTGCTGCACTGAGGACAGGTTGACGCGCGCCAGCCTCTTGACGCAAGGAGTGTCCCCAACTGCCGGCACAAAAGGAACGTCCCCAAGTGCCAAGTGTCAAGTGCCGCAAGAGTGTCCCCTTTGACTAGTCATTTAAGAACGTCCCCAATGACTACTTTGACTAGTCATTTAAGAACGTCCCCAACGGCTACCACTACACAGCATCGCAGGTTGAGCCAACGTCAGCGAGCGTCGCCCAAGGCGGACAAGTTGGCATGAAAAAGGCAGGGCATTGACCTTCTGGTCATGCCCTGCCTTTTGAATGACAAATTGTCGCCTTGGACGGCGCGCAGCGTCGGCCGGTCCGCCGTTCGGTAGAACGGCGGAACTAGTAGGAGTAGCCGTTGCCGTCGCCGGTGGGCTCTTCGTAGTAGTCCGAATCGCTCGAATCAGTCGAATCGTCCGAATCGTCAGAGCTAACCGATGAGGTTGCGGTGCCGTTGGCGTAATCATCGGACGTGTTGTTGTTCAGGTCGCCGATCGTAGAGCTGGAGCCATCGGACTGGCCCATGGTATTGGGGCCCTTGGGATCCTTACCAGCGTCGACGCGCTCCATCATTTCCTTAAGCTCGTCCTCGTAGACAAAGACGTAGCTCACGCCATCAATCATGGTGCTGGCATCGGCATACGAAGGCAAGTTGGCCGAATAGATGCCGTCAACATCCATGCCGCGCATGGCATTGACCGTAGAGACGATGTCTTGAACGCTCATATCGGTCACGAGCATGTCGGACAGCGAATTGACGAGGTCGAAGACCTTGGTGGCATCGAAGTTGTTGAGGATCTGGTTGGCGAGGGCGCCGAGCACCTGACGCTGGTGGCGCATGCGTGTGTAGTCGCCATCGGCATAGATGTAGCGGCAACGGGCATAGGTAAGGGCGGTCGCGCCATCCATGTGCTGCTGACCGGCGGTGATCTTAATGTCGAGATGCTCGGGGTCGTCGACATCGTCGGTTGCGTTAATGTCGATGCCGCCGACCGAATCGATGAGCGACTGCATGCCGTCGAAGCTGACCTCGGCATAGTGGGAAATCTGGACACCGCACAGCTCGTTGACCGCCTGGACCATGGCTTCGGCGCCGCCGTAGGTATGGCAGGCGTTGATCTTCATGGTCGAGCCGTTGTAGACGACCTTGGTATCGCGCGGAATGGAGATGAGCGTCGCCTGTTTTTGCGTGGGGTCGATACGCGCCAGGATAATCGAGTCGGCGCGGTATGTATCCTCGCCCGGGCGACCGTCAGTGCCAAGGAGTAGCACGTAGAACGGGTCCTTTGCCTCGTCGGTATCAACCAGGATCTGGCGCAGGTTGTCGGTAATGACGTTGGAATCGCCGAGCTTGCCCATAATGGTGGCAAACCACAGGCCGGCGGCAGTCGTAGCGCTCAGCAGCACACCGAGCACAGCAATGAGCGCAACGCGGCGAACCGTATGACCGCGACGGCGCTGACGAGCGCGCTCGGAATAGCGGGCAACGTTATCGCGGCTATAGATTTTTGCCTGAGCGCCGGTCGAAGGTCTTCGAGATTCCGTAATGGGCTTTTTCTTAAACATAGGCAACCTGCATTAGTAGATGACGGGATCGGGAACAGTGGCGTGCTCGACATGAGCGCCAAGCGCCTGCAGCTTTTCGACAAACTGTTCGTAGCCGCGCTTAATGTGATGGATGGCCGAGACCTCGGTCGTGCCGTCGGCAATGAGGCCGGCAACGACGAGTGCCGCGCCACCACGAAGATCCGGTGAGGTTACCTGAGCGCCGGAGAAGCCCTTGACGCCGTGAATCATGGCGTGGTGGCTCTCGATGCGAATGTCGGCACCCATGCGCACCAGCTCGGATGCGAACATAAAGCGATTCTCGAAGATGTTCTCGGTGATAACGGAGCTGCCGTCGGCCAGGGCGGAGAGCACCATGATCTGCGCCTGCATGTCCGTGGGGAAACCGGGGAACGGAAGCGTCTGGATGTCGACCGGCTTGATGCACTCGGCACGCCTCACATGGACGCCATCCTCGACGCGCTCGCAGTCGATGCCCATGAGCTCCATCTTCTTGAGCACCATGCCCAAGTGAATGGGGCAAAAGCCTGTGACGTCGACACCGCGGTCGTCTGCCATCAACGCACCGGCAACGATAAAGGTACCGGCCTCGATGCGGTCGCCCACCACGCGATGGGTAACGGGATGCAGCTCCTCCACGCCCTCGATGGTCACGACAGGCGTACCGGCGCCGACAATCTTGGCGCCCATTTCGTTGAGCATGTTGGCGAGATCGACGATCTCGGGCTCGCGGGCGGCATTGTCGATTACCGTGGTACCCTGCGCGCGCACGGAGGCCATGATGAGGTTCTCGGTCGCACCGACACTGGCAAACTCGAGCGTGACGGTGGTACCGTGCAGGCCCTGGGGCGCGTTGGCGTTGATATAGCCGTGGGCGGTATCGAACTCAACGCCCAAGGCCTCAAGACCCAAGATATGCATATCGATCTTGCGAGCGCCCAGGTTGCAGCCGCCGGGCATGGCGATCTTGGCGCGATGGAAACGGCCCAGCAGGGGTCCCATCACGGCAGTGGAAGCGCGCATCTTGGCAACGAGCTCGTAGGGCGCCTCCCAAGAATCAACCTGGGAGGTATCGATCTCGAGCGTGTGCTCGTCGAGAACATCGATCGTAGCGCCCATACCCTTGAGCACCTTGCCCATCACGTGGACATCGGAAATATCAGGCACGTTCTGCAGCGTCGTCTTGCCCGGCGCCAGAAGCGTTGCCGCCATAAGTTTGAGCGCGGAGTTCTTGGCACCCGAAACAGGCACGGAACCTCCGATGGCGTGGCCACCCTCAACGCGGATAATATCCAAGGTCTACCCTTTCAAAAAGCATGCCCGGGGTGGCTGGGCCATCCCGGGCATGATGTGTTCGCAAATGGTCGAACGTTAAAACGTCTGACTATTGGGCAAGCTTGAGCTTACACCATGCGATTTCATTATAGAGGTAGGCGCGGCGTGCATCATCCTCCGACAAATTACCCAGCTTCTCTTCAAAACCTTGAATATCAGCTTTAACCTTGTCGGCGTCGACGGTCGCCAAATCGCAAGCGCGCTCGGCGAGGACGGTCACGACATCGTCCGCAACCTGGGCATAGCCGCCGGCCACGGCAAACGTGTGGTCGACAGTGCCCATGGCCTTATCGGAAACGCGAACGTAACCGCGGTCGATCGTGCAGATTTCGCTGGAGTGAGCAGGCAGAACGCCAAACTCGCCATCCGTGGACGGAATCGACACGAACGCAGCGTCGCCCTCATAGGCGCAGCTCACGGGGCACACGATGCGGATACGCATAACCTACTTCTCCCCCATCTTGCGGGCGCGCTCACGCACGTCCTCAATCGTGGAAGCATAGCGGAATGCCTGCTCGGGCAGGTCATCGGCCTTGCCGTCGACAATCTCGGCGAAGGAGCGGACGGTATCCTCGACACGGACGTAGACACCGGGGTTGCCGGTGAACTTCTCGGCGACGTGGAAGGACTGGGAGAGGAACTGCTGGATCTTACGGGCACGGTTAACCGTAAGGCGCTGCTCCTCGGACAGCTCGTCCATACCCAGAATGGCGATGATGTCCTGAAGGTCGGAGTACTCCTGCAGAAGCTCCTGGACCTTGACGGCGACACGGTAGTGCTCCTCGCCGACGATCGAGGGATCGAGAGCGTCGGAGGAAGACGCGAGCGGGTCGATAGCCGGGAACAGACCAAGCGACGAAATGCTACGCGAAAGAACCGTGGTGGCGTCGAGGTGCGTAAACGTCGTGGCAGGCGCCGGGTCGGTCAGGTCGTCTGCGGGGACGTAGACAGCCTGGACGGAGGTAATGGAGCCCGTCTTGGTCGAGGTAATGCGCTCCTGGAGGTCGCCCATCTCGGTAGCCAGCGTAGGCTGGTAACCGACGGCGGACGGCATACGACCCAGCAGTGCGGAAACCTCGGAACCGGCCTGGGAGAAGCGGAAGATGTTGTCGATGAACAGCAGAACGTCCTGGCCGCGATCGCGGAAGTACTCAGCGGTGGTAAGGCCGGCCAGACCGATGCGCAGACGCGCTCCGGGCGGCTCGTTCATCTGACCATAGACCAAGCAGGTCTTGTCGATAACGCCAGACTCGCTCATCTCGAGGAACAGGTCGGTGCCCTCACGAGTACGCTCGCCGACACCGGTGAACACCGAGGTGCCGCCGTGCTCCTGGGCGAGGTTGTTGATGAGCTCCTGAATCAGAACGGTCTTGCCGACGCCGGCGCCGCCGAACAGACCTGTTTTGCCGCCACGGATGTAGGGCTCAAGCAGGTCGACGGCCTTGATGCCGGTCTCGAAGATCTCGGTCTTGGTGGTGAGCTCGTCGAAACGGGGCGCTGCATGGTGGATGGGGTAGAACTCCTCCACCTCGGGCATGGGCTTGCCGTCGACGGGCTTGCCCATGACGTTCCAAATGCGGCCGAGCGTCTTGGGGCCAACGGGCATCTTCATGGGCTCACCGGTATCGGTGGCGATGAGGCCGCGCTGCAGGCCGTCGGTCGAGGACATGGCGACCGTGCGGACGACGCCGCCCGGAAGCTGGCTCTCGACCTCGAGGATCGTGCTCAGATGACCGATCGGGGTCTCGGCCTCGACCGTGAGCGCGTTGTAGATCGGGGGCACCGCACCGTCAAACTTGACGTCGACGACAGGACCGATGATTCGCACGATGCGACCATCACCGGCAGTCGTCTTCTTGGTGGCTTCCTCGACCGCAAGCTTTACGGTGTTATTAGCCATTACTGTTCCTCCAATGCTGAGGCTCCGCCGACGATCTCGTTAATCTCGGTCGTGATCGAAGCCTGGCGCACGCGACTATACGTGCGGGTAAGGGTCGAGATGATCGCGGTGGCGTTTTCCGTCGCGGAGTGCATGGCCTTGCGGCGTGCACCCTGCTCGGCAGCCGCCGAATCGATCAGGGCCTGGTAGATGACCGTCAGGATATAAGACGGCACAAGCTTGCCGAGGACATGCTCGGGAGAGGGCACGAACTCGAACGTGGACGAGATGCGCTTAGGGGCGTCGGTCTCGTTCTTACGCGGACCGTGGGCCATAGCGATCATCTCGGGGTCGAGCGGCAACAGATGCTCGACGCGAAGCTCCTGATCCACGCGGTTCTTGGCGTGGTGGTAGACAAGCTCGACACGGTCAAGCTCACCGGCACGATACGCATCGCAGATATGAGAGGAGATCATGCGGGCCTGATTGAAATCGGGCTCAGAGGAGTTGCCCTCAAAGTGCATGACGACGTTTGCGCGGTCACGGAAATACGTGGCCGGTTTGCGCCCGCACGCGATAATCTCGCACTCGATGCCGTCGTTCGCCCAAGAAGCGGCGAGCTTTTCGGCCGTGCGCTCCACCGTCGTATTGAAACCGCCGGCAAGGCCGCGGTCCGAAGCAATAACGACAATCAGGCCATGCTTGACGCTCTCATGCTTCTGCAGCATGGGATCGGTGCCCGAACAGGAGGCGTCGCCGGCGACCGTCAACATGACGTCGGTCAGCGCCTCCTTATAGGGCTCGGCCTGCTTGGAGCGATCGAGGGCACGACGGATCTTGGCCGTAGAGACCATCTCCATCGTGCGCGTGATCTGCTTGGTCGTGGTAACCGAGGAGATTCGCTTCTTAATGTCGCGAAGGTTGGCCATGGGGCTTAGTTCTCCTCTGATCCAGAAACATCCGAATGGTGCTTGGCCATGAACTGCTGCTTGAAGTCGCCGATGACGCGCAAGAGCTCAGCCTTGGTGTCATCATCGATCTTCTTGGCGCGAACCTTGTCGAGCAGCGAGCCAAAGCCATTGTCCATGTACTCGATGAGCTCGGCACGGAAAGGCAGCACGTCGGCGATCTCCAGGTCATCCAGGAAGCCCTCGTTGCCAGCGAACAGCGTAACGATCTGCTCGCCAACCTCAAACGGCTTGTAACGCGGCTGCTTCAGGAGCTCGGTCATGCGGGCACCATGGGTCAGCTGCTTCTGAGTAGCCTCGTCGAGGTCGGAGCCGAACTGCGTAAAGCCGGCGAGCTCCTGGTACGAAGCGAGGTCCAGACGGAGGTTGCCGGCGACCTGCTTCATAGCCTTGGTCTGCGCGTCGCCACCGACGCGGGACACGGAAATGCCCACGTCGACTGCCGGGCGCTGGCCCTGGAAGAAGAGCTCGGACTGCAGGTAGATCTGACCATCGGTAATGGAAATGACGTTGGTCGGAATGTAGGCCGAGACGTCGCCGTCCTGGGTCTCGATGATCGGAAGAGCCGTCATGGAGCCATAACCGTTCTTCTTGGACATCTTGACTGCACGCTCGAGCAGACGAGAGTGCAGGTAGAAGATGTCGCCAGGATAGGCCTCGCGTCCGGGCGGACGATGCAGCGTCAGAGACATCTGACGGTAAGCCACAGCCTGCTTGGACAGGTCGTCGTAGATGACGAGCACGTGGCCACCGGGGTTGGTCTCGCTGGCGGGCTTGCCGTCCTCGCCGTTGTACATAAAGAACTCGCCAATAGCGGCACCGGCCATAGGCGCGATGTACTGCATAGGGGCGGAATCAGCAGCGGTGGCCGAAACGATGATGGTGTAGTCGAGCGCACCGTGCTGAGCGAGGGTCTCGCGGATGTTGGCGACCGTGGAGGCCTTCTGGCCGATGGCGACATAGATGCAGACCATGCCCTTGCCGCGCTGGTTGAGGATAGCGTCGATGGCGATGGCGGTCTTACCGGTCTTACGGTCACCGATGATGAGCTCACGCTGACCGCGGCCAATAGGCACCATGGAGTCGATAGCGAGCAGACCGGTCTGAACCGGCTCGCACACCGGGGTACGATCGATGACGCCGGGAGCCTTGAACTCGATGGGGCGACGGTGCGTAGCGACGATGTCGCCCAGGCCGTCGATGGGCTGGCCGAGCGGATTGACGACGCGGCCGAGCATGGCACGGCTCACGGGGATATCCATAACGCGGCCAGTGGTGCGGCACTCGTCGCCTTCCTTGATGGAGTCGACGGCACCGAACAGAACGGCGCCGACCTCGTCACGGTCAAGGTTCTGGGCAAGGCCGAAGACGGTCTCACCGGTATCGGAGCTCTTGAACTCCAGAAGCTCGCCTGCCATGGCGCTCTTGAGGCCGGAGACGCGCGCGATGCCGTCGCCTACCTCATCGACCGTTGAAACCTCATGCGTATCGACCGTCGCGGAGAGGCTCGTGAGCTGCTCCTGCAGTTTCTTGGCGATATCCTGGGCATTGAGGGTTTCGGACATTAGGCTTCACCTCCGTACGAATTAGCAGAGTTTGCGAGGGTCTCCTGCGCGATGCGCAGCTGCGTCTTGACGGAAATGTCACGACGCTCGCCGCGGGCCTCGAGCACCAGGCCGCCCACGATAGACGGGTCGACCTGCTCGATAAGGAATACCTTGCGGCCGAAGTCCTGCTCGCATTTCTTAGTGATGGTTTGACGCAGCTCGTCGTCGAGCGGGATCGCCGTGGTGACGGTCACGCCCACTACATCCTCGTCTTCCTCGGCAACATACTTAAAGGCAGCTGCCACCTTGGGAAGAAGGTCGAGCTGGTCGCGCTTGGACATGGTGTCGAGCACGGCGATGATCTCGGGGCTGGCAGAAGCCAAGCGCTCGATCATCTCGAGGTCCTCAAACACATGGTCCTCGGCCTTAGCGGCTTCCAGAAGGGAGCGCGCGTAGGTCTCGAGCACCTTGTCCTGATAGCGGCTAGTCGGCATTCAGGCTACCTGCTTCCTGGATGTAGCGCTCGATGAGCTTCTTCTGCTCGGCATCGTCCTCGAGTGCCTCGCCCACGATCTTGGTGGCGACGGCAACGGACAGGTCGGCGATGGAGCTCGCGGCACCGGCGTAAATGGACTTGCGCTCGTCCTCGACGGTCGTATGGGCCTTGGCGATGATCTCCTCGGCCTCCTTGTGAGCAGCCTCGATGATACGGGCGCGCTCGGACTCGGCGTCCTTACGGGCCTCGAGAACGATGTCGGCAGCCTGACGACGGGCGTCGGTGACGATCGAGTCGGACTCAGCGCGCTTGGCGATAGCCTCCTGCTTGGTCTTCTCGGCCTCATCGAGGCTCTCCTCGATCTTCTTGCCGCGCTCCTCCATGGTTTTCATGATGCCCGGCAGGGCGACCTTTGCCAGCACGATCCAGATGATCAGGAAGGCGATAAGCGCCGGGATGAACTCCGCCATCTTAGGGATGAGGATGTCCGCACCGGCAGCGCCGTCCTCGGCGAACGCGGAAACCGGCATGAGCAGCGCGGCCGCGGACGCGGAGAGTGCGATCGCGCTCTTCTGGGATGAAAGATTCATACTTGACGCTCCGTGCTATTTAACGATCAGCGCGACAACGAAGCCGATCAGAGCCAGAGCCTCGCCGAAGGCGGAGCCCATGATGAAGACGGTGAACACGCGGCCCTGGACCTCAGGCTGACGGGCCATAGCACCCGTAGCACCCAGAGCAGACAGGCCGATAGCAAGACCAGCGCCGATAACACCGAGACCGTAACCGATAACTCCCACGATTCCTCCTTTGTCGTGCGTGTCTTATTTCACGCAGGATAACCTTTTTATAACTGCCGGGCTCCATGGGTACGGGCACCGGCGGTTTAACGAATTGCCTTACCTTTAAGGCGCGAACGGAAGATTACTCCTCCTCCGCGACCTCCTCTGCCTCGGAGACATACACGGCGGTAAGGACCGTGAAGACGTAAGCCTGGATGGCGCCGACCACAAGCTCGATCGCATAGATCAGGATGAGGATGGCAAGCCAGGCCAGCGAAGGCAGGGCGCCGACGGCGTGGGCCGCGGAAACCTGCTGAAGCAGCGGCTGCATGAACATGCTCGCCATGATGGCGAACGAGCCCATGACCACGTGTCCTGCGAACATGTTGCAGAACAGACGGACGGCGAGCGTGATGAGGCGCAGGAAGGTCGAGAAAAGCTCGACGACCCACACGAGCACGTTCATCGGGAAGCTCACGCCCTGCGGGGCGAGGCTCTTGATGTAGCCGATCACGCCGTGAGCCTTGCATCCGTAGTAGATGAAGTACACGAAGGCGAAAATGGCGAGTGCGGCGGTGGAGCCGATTGCGCCGGTGCCGGGCTTCATTCCCGGGATCAGGCCGATCATGTTATTGATCAGGATGAACAGGAAAAGCGAGCACAGGAACGGGAAGTGCTTCTTCCAGTTCTCACCCACGACACCCTTGCCGATATCGTTCTCGACGTACTCGATGATGTACTCGAAACCGTTGACGAAGAAGCCCTTGGGAACCAGGGTCTGCTTCTTCTTGAACACGGCCAGGACGATCAGGAGCACGATCGTGGAGACGATCAGCCAAAACGAGTACTGCGTGATGCCGCAGCTCAGATCGCCCACGACAGGGGTGGAGCTGAACTCGCTGACCAGATGATTAATCTCATCAGGCAGCTTTTCAAAAATTTCCACGACTTACCTTTCGACCTCATGAGGATCTCGCAGCGCCTTGGCGACGCGAACCGTGCAGGCGGCCATAAAGACCACGAAGCCGATCGCCTCGCCCAGGAGGAACATGCGAAATGCCTCTCCGAACAACACAAACACAACCAAGGTAAAGACAAGCAACGCGATTGCCGAGACCGCGAGACTCACCATACCCTTGAGCATGTCCGCATTCTGCTTATCGTCAAGAACCGGCTTGAGCGTAAAGACAAAGGGAAGGAAGGCAATCGCGCCCGCGATGGCACCTGCAACGATAGCGAGCAGATCGGCTATCTGAAACACTGGCGTCCTCACTTTCCTTTTTAACGCCTCACAGAACAGTTCCCGCCAAACATTGGTGACTATTGTACGAGCCAATCGCTAAAGTACAACCGTAAAACAAACGGTTAATACGCACCTGTACGTTTTCTTAAGGCCTTCTTTATGCCGCAGGTACGGTAATACGTTTTTTCGAACCCCTCAGGGCAAAACGTCCGTTAACAGGAGTGCGCGCGGTCGTCTTTTGCTCGCCCGCGCGCACCATTTCTTCGTATTTTCGACGTTAGCCGGTATGGCCCAGAGATTACAGCGTGCCGTAGATGCGGTCGCCGGCGTCGCCTAGGCCGGGAACGATGTAGGCAGCTTCGTTGAGATGGTCGTCGATGGCGCAGGTATAGATATGCACATCTGGGTCCTTCTCAGTCAGCGACTTGAGGCCCTCGGGGGCCGCGACGATGCACAGCATGCGGATGTCCTTGACACCGCGCTCGCGCAGGTAGCTGATGGCCATCTCGGCCGAACCGCCCGTGGCGAGCATGGGGTCGACGACCAGGCAGATGCGCTGATCGATATCCTTGGGCATCTTGCAGTAATACTCATGCGGCTCGTGGGTAACCTCGTCGCGCTCCATACCGATGTGGCCCACGCGAGCGGAGGGTACCAAGTCGAGGATGCCATCGACCATGCCAAGGCCTGCACGCAGGATGGGAACGATGGCGAGCTTTTTGCCGGCAAGCTGTTTGAACGTGGCGGTGGTGATGGGGGTCTCGACTTCGACGTCTTCCATGGGCAGGTCGCGCATGGCCTCGTAGCCGTCAAAAAGTGCGAGTTCGCGCACGAGCTGGCGGAACTGGTTGGTGCCGGTGTTTTTGTCGCGCAGAATCGACAGCTTATGCTGGACGAGCGGGTGATCGACAAGGGTCACACGGGACGTATCGTAGGTGACGGTCATGGGTTGATTGCCCCTTTCGTTGCGGCCGGAAGATGGCCTTGCTGACAAGGCGCATGGCGATGTTGTTGCCGCGCGCCGTGCATAAGTTTAACGGTTTGTTGTATCGAGCAGCTCGTCGCAACCCTACTGAGCGGTGTTGAGCGAACGCTTGACGGCATCACGCCAGCCCGCAAGGTTTTGCTCGCGGCGCTCGGCGGACATGTGGGGAAGGAAGGTCCTAACGATCTGAGCGTTTTGCTCCAGCTCCTCCAGGTCCTCCCAATAGCCGACGGCAAGGCCCGCCAAGTACGCGGCACCGATCGCCGTGGTCTCCACCGTCTCGCACTGCAACACGGGGATATCCAGCAGATCGGCCTGGAATTGCATGATGAACTCGTTGCGCGAGGCACCGCCATCGACGGACAGGCGCTCAATCGAAAGTCCCACGTCCTGCTCCATGGCGCGCAGCACGTCGTAGCTCTGATATGCCATGGATTCGCAGGCGGCACGTACGATGGTCGCACGGCTCGAGGCACCGGTCAGACCGCACACGATACCGCGGGCATGCGGGTCCCACCAGGGAGCGCCCAGACCCGCAAAGGCGGGGACGAAGTAGCAGCCCTCATTGTCGTTGATCGAAGCGGCGAGTTGTGCCGACTCGCTCACACTCGAGATGATGCCCATGTTGTTGCGCAGCCAGTTCATGGTTGAGCCGGCGGCAAAGATAGAGCCCTCGAGCGCATAGCTGATCTTGCCGTCCGCGGCGATACCGATCGTGGAGACCAGACCGTTCTTGGATTCGACGACCTCGTCGCCGGTGTTCATGAGCATAAAGCAGCCCGTGCCATAGGTGTTTTTGGTCTGGCCGGGATGGAAGCAGCAGTGGCCGAACAGCGACGCCTGCTGGTCGCCCGCCACGCCCATGATGGGCGGCATGTTGGTCATGATGTCGCTCGCGACGCGGCCGTAGTCGCCCGAGCTCCAACGAACCTCGGGCATCATGGAACGTGGAACGTCAAAGAGCGCCAGCAGGTCGTCGTCCCAATCGAGCGTATGGATATTAAAGAGTGCCGTGCGGCTGGCATTGGTGTAGTCGGTGGCAAAGACCTGACTGCCGGTGAGGTTGTAGATGAGCCAGGTGTCGATGGTGCCGAACATGAGGTCGCCCGCCGCCGCGCTCTCACGCGCACCGTCGACGTTGTCGAGGATCCACTGCACCTTGGAAGCCGAAAAATACGGATCGAGCGTGAGTCCTGTGCGGGAGCGCACCAGCTCCTCGCAACCCTGTTCAACCAACGCGTCGATTGCCGGCGCGGTACGGCGGCACTGCCATACGATGGCGTTATAGATCGGCTGACCGCTCACGCGGTCCCAGACCACCGTGGTCTCGCGCTGGTTGGAGATGCCGATGGCGGCAATGCGGTCGGAGTGGATACCGCTCTTAAACTGGACTTCCATCATGACGGCGATCTGGCTGGCAAGGACCGTCATGGGGTCTTGCTCTACCCAACCGGGACGTGGGAAGCTGGTTTTGACGCTGCGACGTGCCTGCGCGACGATGCATCCGTACTCGTCGACGATGGTCGCAAGTACCGAGGTGGTGCCGCAGTCGAGCGCCATGATGTAGGAACCGCCAAAGCTAAACGAGGCGTCTTCCATACCCAGGCTACCTAGATTCAACGACATCGCTTACACCTTTCTATTGCATCGGGTCGGACAGGACCCGTTCGATCTCTGATGCGGGAAGTGCGCCTTGGCGCAGGATCTGGAGCCCGCCGTGCTGGAACGACACGATGGTCGAGGCGTCGCGACACGGGGTCTCACCGGCGTCGACGGCAACATCGACCCCCTCCAGGATGCGCTCCTCCACCGTGACAAAACTTGCCGGCGCGGGCGCGCCGTGCGTGTTGGCGCTGGTGCAGGCAAGAGGGCTGCCGCAGGCGCGGATGAGCGCTTGGACCACAGGCGAGGCCGACGCGCGAAGAGCCACAGTGTCGTCGGCGGCACGCATAAAGGTCGGCACGCAGGGGGCCGCCTCGACCACAATAGTCAGGGCCCCCGGCCAGCATCGTCGTGCGAGTACGCGAGCCTCTTCGGGGATATCCACGCCATAGCGGTCGAGTGCTTCGGCATTATCAACCAGCCAGGCGACCGTTTGGGTGAGCTTGCGCTGCTTGAGGGTAAAGATGCGGCGGTAGCCGGTACCGAGCGCAGGGACCGCGGCGCCATTGACGACAGCCTGCGGATCGCGCGGCCACGATGGGAATTCGCTTGTATCTTGGAGCACGGCGTCCGAGAAGGCGTTGACTGCCACGGCGACACCGTAGACGGTCTCGGTCGGGATCAAGGCCAGGCCGCCGCGGCCGAGCACCTCGGCCGTGCGCTCGACGGCGAGCCGATGCGGCTCGCGCGTTCCCTCGTATACCCGATAGACCGTCTGCATGTGTATGCCAGCCCCTTACGCTCTGGTGAAAGTTAGTTTACTGAGGGGCATTCTCGCACGAAACGTTCAACCTATTTGGCCAGAGTGCATGTTGGTTTGGTGAGCGGCTCTAGTAGTCGGTGAAAGTGAGGGGGTTATTGGACAGCTACGAACTTCTTTGGTCTTCCGGCGTGACGTTCTTGGGCGGCGTAACGTTCGATGCTGTCTATCGTTATCATCCGACGACCGTCGACGAGTTCAACATCGAGCTTTCCGGCTTTGACCAGCGCGGTGATCCGCGGAGCGGAGACTTTGAGGTCCAGTGCTGCGTCTTTAAATGTGCGGCACGCCGCTTCCCGAGCGCCCTCGTGGTCGATTTCGACTGAAAGGGCCACGACCTCGGCCGAGCGTTCGTACCCTGCCGGAGTCAAACCGTTGTTGAGATCGTCGGCCAAAAACGCCATCAGCGCCTCGGTGGCATGGGCAATCGCTTCTTCGCGCGTATCGCCATCGGCAAAGGCGCCGGGAATCTGCGGGAAGCTGGCGCAGTAACCGTCGTCTTCTTTTATGAGAACGCAGTCATAGGTAAATCGCTGCCTCATTTTGCCTCCAACTACCATCCAGCTTGGCGACGAATACTTGCCCACGTGCCCTTCTTTGGTCGATCACCACCAGAGCCGTTCACGGTGACAGCACGGTCACCAGAAACATACTTAGCATGACTACCGACTTGCGCGACCTTCACGAATCCATCGTGCTTGAGTAGGGCAATGATTTCCCGAAAGGTAGGAGGTTGCATGGGCCGACCTCTTTCAGCCGTCCTAATTATAAACTACTTTATAATTTTTGCTAACCAGTTAATAAATATTACTGGCGCTGTTTGGGCTCGGTGACGATGGCTCGGACGATGCGGGGGCGATCGGTGAGGTCGTGGACGATGCGCACGTCCGACAGACCCGCTTGACGACAGAGCTCGGCCGCAGCGTCGAGCGCGCCCTCGTAGAGCTCGCAGGCAAACAGGCCGCCGGCGCGCAGCATGTAGGGCGCCGCGTTGAGCAGACGGCGGAAGATATCGAGGCCGTCGGCGCCGCCCTCGAGCGCCAGGTCGGGCTCAAAGTCCTTGACCTCGCGCGGCAGTGAGCGCATGACATCGGTGGGGATGTAGGGCGGGTTGGAGACGAGTACGTCAAAGGTGCCCCACTCTTCGCGGGGAATGGAGCTCACCAGGTTCGTGAGGCTGAAGGCGACCTCGTCGGACGTGAGGCCAAGCGCATCGCGGTTTTTGGTAGCAAGGTCGATGGCGCGCGGCTCGATATCGGTAGCAGTGCAGGTGACGTGGCCGCGACGCTCCCAGGCAAGCGAGAGCGAGATGCAGCCCGTGCCGCAGCCGACCTCGAGAACGCGGGCAGTGCGGGGCTCGGCTGGGGCAGGTACGTTGGCCTCGGCGGCATCTTGCACGAGAGTCGTCTGTTGGTCGTTGCCCTCAATGGCGATGCCGTATTCGTCGAGCTCGGGCTCGGGGGTTTCCATGGCCTCTACTTCTGCCGCCTGCGCGGCGGCTTCCTCGGCCTCGCGATCGGCAAGCTCCTCGGCATAGGCGCGGCTACCGAGCACGTCGCTACCCAGCGCAGCCTCATCGGCGGCCGTCAGGTTGGCGGCACGGCGCTCGGCGGTCGCGCGTTCGTCGGCCAGCGCCGCCTCGGCTTTGCGAGCCTGCTCGACCTCATCGTTCCAAGGCAGCTCCACGCGCTGGCGGGCGGCGGCCTCGGGGCTCAGTACCTCGGTATCCAGGTAGTTGAGGACTTCTTCGACGAGCATCTCGGTCTCGGGGCGCGGGATGAGCACGCCGGGGGCGCACGCAACATCGACCATGCGAAACTGCGTGCTACCGGTGATGTACTGCAGCGGCTCGCCCTTCGCGCGACGGACGACCGCCGCGTGCATGGTCTCGAGCTGCGCCGCGTCGAGCGTCTCGTCCATGCGCATATACAAGTCGATACGCGCCAGGCCCGTTGCCGCGCACAGCAGCCACTCGGCAGAAAGACGGGGGTGTTCCTCGCCGCGCTCGGCCAGGTACTCCTTGGTCCACTCGAGACAACGCTTGATGGTCCAGATCTCGTTTGCCATGGGGTCCTCCCCTCTTAAGCGCCGGGCGGCGCACGAATGTCGGAGCAGATTGTACGCGAGGCCAGCGCTTGGCAAGGGACGATTGAAGGCGATTATCGAGAATCAGCCCAGAATTTTGCACCGGGCTCGCTCAAAGTGTTCATTCGCCGACGTCCATATCTGCATCCGTCAAGCTTTTGGCAAGGTTGCCCCAAAACTGACCAATATCTAACCAAATACTTGCCACATCGCTTGACGCGCGACGCATCAAAAATCGCCCCGCGACTTCTTGAACGATTTTTCGAGCATTATTTTTAAAAATGATAAGTAAATTTTAGCAGGTAAACAACTTAATTGCTATTAAAGAAGATTGAATAAACTCACAAAGCAATGTGCCCGACCTAGTCATTGGGGACGTTCTCAAACGACTAGCTGTCAGGGACAGTCTTCGCAGCCAGCCACAAAGAACCGTCCCCATCTGCCGGCACAAAAGGGGCGTCCCCAACTGCCAAGTGCCGCAAGAATGTCCCTTTTGACTAGTCATTTAAGAACGTCCCCAATGACTACCCAAGAGAACGCCGCAGGTAGAAAGCGGACAGCGAGCGACGTCCAGAGCGAACAAGTTGGCATGAAAAAGGCAAGGCATAGACCTCCTGGTCATGCCTTGCCTTTCGAATGACAAATTGTCGCTCTGGACGTCGCGCAGCGTCGAGCCGTTACGGCGTTTGGTAAAACGCCGTAACTTAAACAGCCTGTGCCAGCTTCTCGGCTCGCTCGGCGGCGGCAAGTGCCTCGATGACGGTGCCGAGCTGATCGCCCAGAAGGACGCCGTTGTAGGTGGAGTTGAAGCCGATACGATGATCGGTCACGCGGTCCTGGGGCTGGTTGTAGGTACGGATCTTCTCGGAACGGTTGCCGTGACCGATCTGGCTCTGGCGCTCGGCGCCGAGCTCGGCCTGCTGCTTCTCGAGTTCCATCTCGTACAGACGGGCACGCAGCATCTGCATGCAGACCTCGCGGTTCTGGATCTGGGAACGCTGCTCCTGCGACTGCACCACGGTATTGGTGGGCAGGTGGGTGATGCGCACGGCGGAGTAGGTGGTGTTAACGCACTGACCGCCAGGGCCGGAGGCGCAGTAGGTGTCGATGCGCAGGTCGGACTGGTTGATCTGAACGTCGATCTCCTCGGCCTCGGGAAGCACGGCGACGGTTGCCGTGGAGGTCTGGATGCGGCCCTGGGACTCGGTCTTGGGGACGCGCTGGACACGGTGCACGCCGGACTCGAACTTCATAACGGAGTAGACGCGGTCGCCCTCGACCTTGAACTCGATGGACTTAAAGCCGCCGGCCTCGCTGGGGCTGGAGTCGAGCACGGTGGTCTTCCAGCCGCGCGACTCGCAGAAGCGCTGGTACATCTTGTACAGATCGCCGGCAAAGATGGCCGCCTCGTCGCCACCGGCGGCGGAGCGGATCTCGACGATGGTATTCTTGTCGTCGTTGGGGTCGCTCGGGATGAGCATGTACTTAATGTCTTCCTCGAGCTGGGGGAGCTTGGCCTCGTTTTCAGAGATGTCCATCTGGAGCATCTCCTTCTCATCGGCATCGGTGGTATCGTGGAGCATTTCCTTGGCGGCCTCGATGTCATCGAGCGCGCCGATGTACTCGCGCGAGGCGGCGATGAGGTCGGACTGGTGCGCGTACTCCTTGTTGAGACGCGTGAACTCCTTGATATCGGAGGCGACGGCCGGGTCGGAGAGCTTCTTCTCGAGCTCCTCGTAGGCCTTGATGATCTTTTCGAGCTTGTCGCGCATGGCGGGACTCCTTTATATGCGTGAAGGTGAAAATCGGCAGAGTTGATGGGGCGCGCGGCGCCACTGCGGGGGTAAGCCCGGCTAGAACATGTCGATCTTCAGATACATGCGCATCCCTTCGCGTATGGGGTACATAGTTGCGGTCTAACCCATATATGATAGCGTGCGCAAGCAAACCTGCATATAACCCGCACGGAATGATTGGACGTAGCCGTTGGGGACGTTCCTTAACGACTAGTCGTTTAAGAACGTCCCCAACGGCTAGCAAAGGGACTGTCGCTTTGTCACATTCTAGAGCGTCTGAAGCAGAGCGACGAGGAAGCGGATGCCTTGGAGGTAGGCGCGGCGGGTGATGCGCTCGTTGGTGCCGTGGACGCCGCGATCACACTCGTCGTCATCAACCACAAAGGCCGAGAAGCGAATGCATTCAGGGCAAATGTGCTGGTAGTTGGCAGCGTCGGTCGCACCGATCACGGTCGAGGGCACAATTGCCACTGGCTCGAATAATCCGTTTTCCGCCGTCCCCTTTGGATCACGGAAATAGCGGGCGGCGATGGAGCGAACCGCCTCGAGGCCGGGACCACCGATGCGCGGGGACGGCGAGGGTTCGGAGCTGCCGGGGCCCAGCTCCACTTCGACACGACCGGCAAGGTCCGCCCCGGCAACCGCCTCACGGCAGCGCGTCACAACGTCGGCCACGCTCGTGCCCTCAAGCATGCGGAAGTTGATGTTGGCCCACATATCCTGCGGCATTACGTTGGCGCCGGTGCTGCCACCCTCGATCTGCGTGGGCGCGCAGGTGGTCGTCACCAGCGGATAGAGCTTCTTGCTAGCGAGGCACTCGCGAACGATGGCGTCCTTGTTGGAGGCAATCTCGTCGGCCGTGTAAAGCCCCAGCTCGACGAGCTGTGCGGCAAGCAAGTCGGTCACGCGCGTCGGCCACTCGATATCGCAGATTGCGGCGATAGCGCGGCTGAGCACCTCGAGCGACGTGCCGCCGTAGGGGTTGGAGGAATGCCCTCCCTCACTCTTCGTCTTGAGCACAATGTCGGCATAACCTTTCTCAGCCAGGTCGGCGTGCATGAGCCAACCCTTGCCCGCGCTGTACTCGGCAGCCGGAACGACGCGGTAGTCGCCCTCGTCGATCAGGTACTCAAGCTCAATGCCGCGCTCCTCGAGCGCGCGGCCGATGGCGCCTGCGCCGTACTGCGTCGTCTCCTCGTCCTGGCCAAAGGCCAGGAGCAGCGTGCGCTCGTGCTGCCAACCCTGCGCCAGCGCATACTCGACAGCCTCGAGAATGCCTGCGACCTGGTCCTTCATGTCGATCGCGCCGCGGCCCCAGATGTAGGTGTCGTCCACGTGCCCGCTAAAGGGGGCATGCGTCCAGTCGGCCTCGGTACCGGGCACCACGGGGACCACGTCCATGTGGCCCATGAGCATAACGGGCTTAAGAGCCGGGTCGCTGCCGGCAAGCGTCACCAACAGCGAATGGTCGATAAGCTCGACCTCGCCCGCCGCAAACACGTGCGGCCAGGCCTGCTGCATATAGGCGCGCAGGTCGTCGAAGGGCTGCCAGTCCACCGCCTCGGCATCCATGCTCGAGATGGTCGGAAACGACAGCGCGCGGCCCAAGCGCTCGCACGCGCCGGCCTCGTCTATATCGGCAAAATCGTCCTCATGCGCAAAGAAGCGCCAAACCTCGGCCATGACATCCTTTCGATTGTGACGACAAAGGCCGCCCCACCGGAGCGGCCCTGCAACGCAAGCGTTTGCGGTCGGTTATTTGTCCTCGAGATAACGCGAGAGGAACTCACGGGTGCGCTGGTGTTTGGGGTTGCCGAAGAGCTCGGCCGGCGCGGCGTCCTCGAGCACCACGCCCTTGTCCATAAAGACCACACGGTCGGACACGGTGCGGGCAAAGGCCATCTCGTGCGTGACGACGACCATGGTCATGCCGTCGGCCGCGAGCTTGCGCATGACCTCGAGCACCTCGCCCACGATCTCGGGGTCGAGCGCGGAGGTCGGTTCGTCGAACAGCATGATCTGCGGATTCATGCACAGGGCACGCGCAATGGCCACACGCTGCTTTTGACCACCGGACAGGCGACCCACGGCGGCGTGCGCGAACTTTTCGAGCCCCACACTCGTCAGATGCTCCATCGCGACCTTCTCGGCCTCGGCCTTGCTCATCTTTTTGAGCGTGACGGGCGCAAGCGTGCAGTTGTCGAGCACGTCCATGTTGTTGAACAGGTTAAAGCCCTGGAACACCATGCCGATGTCCTCGCGGAGTTTGTTAATGTTGCAGCGCTCGGCCGTAAGGTCCTGGCCGTGGAACCAGATGTGGCCCGCGTCCGGGGTCTCGAGCAGGTTGAGGCAGCGCAGGAAGGTCGACTTGCCCGAGCCCGAGGCGCCGATAATGGTAACGACCTCGCCGGGGTTAACGGACAGGTCGATGCCCTTGAGCACCTCGAGCGAGCCGAAGCTCTTGCGCAGGCCCTCGACGCGGATGAGCGGCTCATTGGTCTGTGCGGCGGCCGCGGTGCCGGTAGTGGCGGTATCTGCCATGATGATTCTCCTCGTCTTGAGCCTAGTTGGAGCTGGGCAGCGTTGCCGGGGCCTCGGCGCCGAGCTTTTTGCCAAAGGCCTCGAGCAGGCGGCTCGCCACGAGCGTCAGGATCAGGTAAACCACGAGCGCCACGCAGTAGACCTCCATCTGGCGGTAGTACACGCCGGCGACGGTGGTGGTGGCGTACATGAGGTCGAACACGCCGATGACCGAAAGCACCGACGAGTCCTTGATGTTGATGATGAGCTCGTTGGTGAGTGCGGGGATCGCGTTTTTAATACCCTGGGGGAACACGACCTTGCGCATGGCCTGCCACTGCGACAGACCCAGCGAGCGCGCCGCCTCGGCCTGGCCGGGATCGATGGACTCGATGCCGCCGCGCAGGACCTCCATCATGTAGGCGGTGGAGTTGAGCGAGATGGTGACGAGACCGGCGGTGAAGGTACTCCAGATCTGGTTGGCCTGGGCGGTCTCGAAGCCCATGCCGCGCAAAACGGTAAAGCCCGCGTAATAGATGAGCAGGCCCTGGACCATCATGGGCGTGCCGCGCACGATGGTGGAGTAGATGGTCGCAAAGCCGCGGCCGATGCTCTTAAAGAAGCGCACCAGGTCGTTGTCCACGCGATCGAAGGTCTGAATGCGCAGGAACACAAAAAGCAGCGCCAGGAAAAAGGCGATGACGGTACCGAAGGTCGCAAGTGCAATGGTGATCTCGATGCCGCGGATAAAGAAGTCGCCGCTCTTGTAGGTCATGTAGACCAGGCTCGACAAAAAGTCGCTGGGGTTGGAGTCCGAGACAATGCTCACTTGCACCAGGTCGATAAATGACATGACGCAGCGGTCGACAAAGAAGATCACCGCAATAGCAACGACGACATAGCTGCCCAGGCGCGCGCCGCGACGGAAGCGCTCGGATGCGAACGGCGACTTTTCGCGATAGCCGTTCCAGTGCATAAGCTTGGTGACCAGCGCCGCCGCCGATACGACGAGCCAGGCCCAAAGGATTGCCCAGAGGCAGTCTTGGAACGCGCCCGTAGGCGCCAAGAAGCTCAGCGGCGTGGGGTTGCGCTGGCTAAACGCCAGGCCGAGCGCCGCGATAACGCTCGTGCCCAGGTACACATAACGGTGGTCGGCCTTGATAAAGGAGGCCAGACGATTGATGGTTTTCATGCTGCCTCCCTATGCCGGCTGACGGTCGAGGCACGCGTCCCACATTTGGTCGCGCTCCTCCTGGCTTACGCCCTTGAGTGTCTTGTCGATGAGCTTAAGCAGCTTATCCGAGCCCTTGCGGCAGCCGACGTTTGCCGTGACCTCCTGCTTAAAGCCCTCGCCTTCGGCAAATTGAATCGGCACGATACCCGGGTTTTGGGCCATATAGCCCTTCTCGTTCTCGGTGTTGTAAGTCACGGCGTCGCACGTGCCCTGCAGCAGATTCGAGAACACCGTGGGAACCGAATCGACCGGGTTCTTGTGAACGACGCCCGGGATCTCGTCGATGACGGTGTCGAGCATGGTGTCCTTTTGGCCGAGTACCGTGGCACCGCTAAAGTCGCTGAGCTTGGTGGCGTTTTGGTAGGGGGAACCCTCTTTTACGAACAAGCCAAAGTAGCCAATGAAGTACGGGTCGGAGAAGCCGACCGACTCCTCGCGCTCGGGCGTGGCGCTCATACCGGCGATGATGAGGTCGATCTGGCCGTTGTTGAGCGAATCGATGAGGCCCGAGAAGCTCTGCTTGACGGCAACGGGCTCGCCACCGAGGGCCTTGCAGACGATCTTGGCGATCTGCACGTCGTAGCCATCGGCATAGGCGCCCTGCACGTTGTCGATGGGGATGGTGTACTCACTGGCTTCGGAAACCTGCCAGTTGTACGGGGCGTAGGCCGCCTCCATACCAATGCGGATCTTGTCCTTGCCGATCACGGAATCGGACAGGTCGTCGCGACCGCCGCCCGTCGTGGGCTGAACCACCTTGAGCGTGGACGGGCGCTGACAGCCGGCGAGCGCGCCGGCGACGACGGAAGCGCTCGCAGCGAGAGCGCTTCCCAAAAAGATGCGACGGCTGCATACCGGCTGGGTCTGCATGCCGCGCTGTTGGGGAGAATGCATAATCTGCCTTCCCTGTTGAATCGTATGCTGACGACTTAACAGGATACGCCAGCGACCAGCAGCGCAGCACAAGCTCGAAAAATTAATAGACACACGGTAGTCATTGGGAACGTCGATGTTTTGACAATGCCAGCGAGCGCCACCCAGAGCGAACAAGTTGGCATGAAAAAGGCACGGCATAGACCTTCTGGTCATGCCGTGCCTTTTGAATGACAAATTGTCGCTCTGGGTGGCGCGCAGCGTCGACTGGTCCGCCGTTCGTCAGAACGGCGGAACCTCTAGAGCAAAGTGACGCTAAAGCTGCGGACGTCCGTCTCGCCCGGCGCCAGCGTAATGGTGTTGACCTTGTGCTCAAAGACGTCGTCCTCGGTGTCCATGGTGGTGTGACCGGTCCAGGGCTCGAGCGCCACAAACGGGGCGTCGTTGGTGGCAGACCACACGCCGATGTACTTAAAGCCCTCAAAGTCGATCTTGACGCCGTGGCCCGACTTGCGGCCGCGCAGCGTGAGCGTGGAGCCCGGGGTATCGGTGAACATGATGGCATCGTTATCGAAGCTGCGGTGCGTGATGGGCAGCACGTCCGAGTTATCGGGAGCCTTGTAGCTACCCTCGAACGTCATGAGGCCATCGGGCGTGATGATGGGGGCCTCGTTGGTCCAAGCCTCGGTAAATGCCAGCTCGTAATCCTCGAACGTCTCGTCCTCGGCACCGGGGGCCGGCACGTTAAATGCAGGGTGGCCGCCCACCGAGAACGGCAGGTCCACGTCGCCGGTGTTGGTGACGGCAAAGGTCTGCGTGAGCGTGGCGTCACCAGTCAGGGCATAGGTCATGTTGAGCTTAAAGTGGAAGGGGAAAGCCTTGAGCGACTCAGGCGTATCGGTGATCTCGTAGGTGACGGACGAGCCGTCCTTGGAGACCTCGACCAGCTTGTGCTCGACGATGCGCGCGAGGCCGTGGCGCGGCATCTCGCAGGTGCCGGCCGCAGACGCCGCCGTGTTGTTGCGCAGTGAGCCCACAATGGGGAACAGGATGGGCGCATGCTTGCCCCAAAAGGCGGGATCGCCCTGCCACAGATACTCGTTGCCGTTGAGGGCAAGGCTCGTGAGCTGGGCACCCATGGAATCGATGGCCGCGGTAAGGCCGCCGCGCTTGATGGTAGTGACGGTGGACATGCTACTTCCTCCAAAAGTAAACAACAGTGTCGAGGGCTATTGTCCCACTCTTGGCGGCGGGACGGCAGGCGATTATTGAGTAGCCATAGCGGAATGAGCGGCGAGCGCCTACTGGGTATCCACGTAAAGGTCGAACCCGCCCTGCGGCGTGCTGTCGACCGTATCGGGCGCCTGCGAGTTAAAGCTCACGGGAACCATGCGCATTGAGGCACGGAAGCGCGTGCCATCGGTGGCGACGGGCGGCTCGTCGACCGTGAGCTCGTAGTCGCCGGGCTTGAGTTCGATGCCGTCGCCAGCGGAGTTGACATATTGATACTCGTCAATCGCCTGCCCCCTGAGTGTGCGGCCCACGATGTGGATGAGCATCTGGCTGTCGCCGCGGGCGGTGTCCCATGTCGCACCGTCCTTGACCTCGACCGACACATGCACCGAGCGCGTGCGGCTGAGCGATTGTTCCACGGACATCTCGACCTTGGCGGCATCTTTGCGCTGTTGCTCCACATGGCTCCAGACATTTCCGATCGCCGAGCAAGCGATGACGCCGGCCATAAAGGCGATGAGGATGGGGCCGAGCGGAGAGCGGCGGGCCGCGTCTTCCTCACGAGCTAGGTTGGGGCGATGCGTGGGGGCGGGCGCCCGGGCACCCTGCGTGGGCACGTCGAGTATGCTGAAGGATGCCGTGCTGCCGGGGTCGATGTTATGACGCGGCTGCGGGGTCTTGGCCGGCGAGATGGACATGTCCGCCGGCTCACCGAGTGTGGCCGTGGCATCGGCCTTAGCCTCGTCGGCCTCGGCCTGAGCCCAGGCCTGTTCAAAGGTTAGGGGCTCGGCGGAGTCGGAAGCGGCGTCCGTCTCGACGGCATCGTTTCCGGTCTCGTCCTCGTCGCTCGACACGTCACGCGGCGCGGGCTCGTCCCACTCCTCGTCCGGAGCCTCGCCCTCGCTATACCACCATTCAAAGTTATCGATATCCATACGGGGCGCCCCTTAGGCCTCGCAAATAAACACTTGCCAGCCTTATACCCTCAGACGGCACTGGAGCTCGCCGGCACAGACAGGAAAACCGTCACAACATTCGACGCTTTTCCTCGATTTCGAGATTTTCGCCGAATGTTGTGACGGTTTGGGCGACTGGCTGGCAGCGCAATGCGACAAAGGGACTGTCTCTTTGTCACATTCTGTTAGAATTGCAGGGATTGAATCCCGCTTATTCATGCGACATTGGAGTGACAGCCTTGACCGCCGCAACCACGCCTAAAAGTAAGTCAACCGCCGCCGCGCTCTCCCCCGCGCGCACCAAGCTCTGCCTGGCGCTGCTCGTGTTGTTAGGCTTTTCGCTCGGCTGCTCCGAGTTCGTGGTCATCGGCATCGAGAGCGACCTGGCGACGGAGCTCGGCATCTCGCTTGCCACCGCGGGCCAGCTCATCAGCGTGTTCGCGCTCGTCTACGCTATCGCCACGCCGGTGCTTGCGCTCAGCACGGGGCGTTTTCGCCGCTACCAGCTGCTCGTGTGCTACAGCATCGTCTTTGTGCTCGGCAACCTGGTCATGGCGTTGGCGCCCAACTTCCAGGTGCTCTTTATCTCGCGCATTGTCCTGGGCTCCGTCTCGGGCGCACTGCTCGCCGTGGGCGTGACGTACATCCCCGAGCTGCTGTCCCCGCAGCAAACTTCGCTTGCAATCTCGGTGGTATATGGTGCGTTTTCCGTGGCAATGGTCTTTGTCACTTCGATCGGCAAGTTTGTAGCCGACACGCTCGATTGGCACGTAGCCATGTACGGCACGCTGACCTTTGCCGTTCTGATATGCGGAGCGCTCGTGGCGTTTATGCCGCGCGCTGGGCAAACCGACGAGCCTGCCACCTTTCGCGAGCAGGCGGGGCTGCTGCGCGAGCCGAGCATCATCACCGGCATGCTCATCTTTTTGTTTGGCGTGGGCTCGGTCTACGTGTTTTACGGCTACGTGACGCCTTATCTTGAGCAGGTGCTGGGCATGGGCACGGTCGAAGCTAGTACCACGCTTATGGCCTACGGCGTGTTCTGCCTGATCTCGAACATCCTGGGTGGATGGATTGACGCGCGCTTTGGCATGAAGGCACTGCTGGTTACGTTTGTGCTGCAGGCTGCGGCGTTACTCGGGCTGTTTGCTGTGGGCGGCACCATGCCGCTCGCGCTGGTCTTTGTCTTTAGCTTGGCGCTGCTCATGTACCTGTTCTCGGTGTCGTGCATCACGCACTTTATGGACGTGGCACGCAGCCGCCATCCCAAGTCGATGGTACTCGCAAGTTCGGTTGAGCCCATGGCGTTTAACGTCGGCATCTCGTTTGGCACCGCAGTGGGCGGCGCCGTGGTAAGCAGCGTTGGCATTGCGTACGTGGGCGCAGTGGGCGCCGCGTTCTCGCTTGTGGCCTGGGCCCTCACACTGGTGACGATTAAGTTGGCTCGCTGGGAGCGTCGCCGCGGGTAGCGCAATTGCAGCCAAAAGCCGCAGCACCGCCCGCCATCTTTTGACCGCCTGGCGTTCGCTCCCGCAGCCATACAACACGTCGCCTGCCGCCCAAGTCAGTATCTTTCCCGGCGCTATTTAACCACGCAAAACGCATCCTGTTAAGATTATCGCTATCGTTTTTCGCAATCTGAAAATCGATAGAATCGCAGGTAGAGCTTTCGTAGTCTGAAATGGTCAATCCACACGAAAGGGGTTTACCACATGGACAAGAAAGCAGTTGTAATCGCCGGGGCCGGCAGCACCCACACCCCTGGCATCATCCAGAGCCTATTGCAGAAGAAAAACGAATTACCGCTGCGCAAACTCGCCCTGTACGACATCGACGAAAAGCGCATGCATCTCGTCTACGACATCATGAAGCAGTTCATCGAGCAGGAAGCTCCTGACATCGAAGTTGTCGTGACGACCGATCCCGAAAAGGCATTCACCGATGTCGACTTCGTCTTCGCGCAAATCCGCCAGGGTGGCCTTCAGATGCGTCGCCAGGACGAGCGCATCCCTCTCAAGTACGGTTGCGTGGGACAGGAAACCTGCGGCGCCGGCGGTTCGATCTCCTATGGCATCAGGTCTATCCCCGGCGTCTTCGACCTCGTACGCTACGCCAAGAAATACAGTCCAGACGCCTGGATCCTCAACTATTCCAACCCCGCCGCAGTTGTCGCCGAGGCCACGCGTCGCGAGTTTGGCAACGACCATATCCTTAACATCTGCGATATGCCCACGGCTATCTTGCTCTCGTACTCTAAGATGCTCGGACTTCCCAGCTGGCGCGATATCGACCCCATGTATTTTGGACTCAATCACTTTGGCTGGTTTACCAAAATCTACGACAAGCAGGGGCGCGATCGTCTGCCGGAGCTTCGTCAGATGATTCTCGAGCACGGCATGGCCGTGAGCGACAAGCATCACAAGGACAAGGACTGGATGCACACCTGGGGTCAATACGTCAAGATTGTGAAGGACTATCCCGAGTATCTGCCCAACAGCTACCTGCAGTACTACCTGTACTCCAAAGACATGGCAGATGACATGGACCCCAACTGGACGCGCGCCGACAACGTCATCAACGGACGCGAGAAGGAGATGTTTGCCGAGCACGACAAGTACCTGGCAGATCCCGCCAATTACAAGAGCCCCGTACAGAGCTTCACGGTCTTTGGCGACTTTATCGTCGACGCAGCCGCCTCTATCGCCTACAACAAGTGCGAACGTTATCTCGTAATCGTCGAGAATAACGGCGCCATCCCCAATCTGCCCGACGACGCCATGGTCGAGGTTCCCGCCTACCTGCGCTCTTGGGGCCCCGAACCCATCAGCCAGCCTGCTATCCCCACCTTTTACAAGGGGCTTATCGAAGAGCAGAATGCCAGCGAAAAGCTCGCCGTCGACGCATATTACGAGCATTCCTACCAGAAGGCGCTCGAAGCCATCGCAATCAACAAGACCGTCCCTTCGACTACCGTCGCGCGCCAAATCCTCGACGACCTGATCGAAGCGAACGGCGATTATTGGCCGACCCTGTCCTAACTCCCCGCGCATCGAAGGAACATCATGAAAGAAAGCAAGCTCTACACCGAGTTCCAGAGACTCGGCAAGGTGCTCATGGCGCCGGTCCTCCTCCTGCCCGTTTCCGGCATTTTGGTCGGTCTGGGCTCCGCCCTTTCCAATGCTAACCTCATCTCGCTCTGCCCGTTTTTGGGCACCGAGCCGATGGTGATCTTTAGCACGCTCATCAAAGCAGCCGGCAACGTTATCAATGGTAACATCTCGGTTCTCTTTGCGATCTGCATTGCCTACGGTTACGCCAAGGCCGAGAAGGCGACCGCCGCACTCTCAGGCTTCATCGGCTACATGACCATGAACACGATCATGGGTCAGCTGCTTATCCTGCTGGGCATCATCGATCCCGCCAACCTGCAGACCGGTCAGAACGCCATCCTGGGCGTAACCACACTCGACACCGGCGTATTCGGCGGCATCATCATCGGCTTGGTAGTCGCGTGGATCCACAACCGATTCTATAAGGTGCAGCTTCCGCCGGTGCTCGGCATCTTCAACGGCACACGCTGCGTCCCCGCCCTCACCGTCGTTTTCGCGAGCCTGGTGGGCGTTGCGCTCGCCTTCGTGTTTCCGTTTGTGCAAACCGGCCTAAAGGCCGCCTCGACACTCATCGATTCCACCGGGGTGTTTGGCGCGTTCATCTATGGCTTCTCCGAGCGCATGCTTCTGCCCTTCGGCCTGCATCATTTCATCTACCTGCCGTTTTTCTTCACTTCTCTGGGCGGTAGCATCCAGGTTGACGGCCAGACCGTCGAGGGTGCTGTCAACATCTACAACGCCATGCTCAACACGCCCGGCATGATGTACGACATCGACATCTCAAAATACGTCATGAACGGCAAGGTGCTGTTCGCCATGTGCGGCCTGCCCGCGGCGGCGCTCGCCATCTACCACTGTGCCCGTCCCGAGAATAAAAAGAAGGTCGGCTCCCTCATGATCGCCGCCGTCATTCCGGCCGCCATCATGGGCATAACCGAACCGCTCGAGTACTCCTTCCTCTTTGTAGCGCCCGTACTCTATGTGGTCCACGCCCTGCTGTGCGGCATCGCGTATGTACTCACCTACCTGGTACAGTTCAATGTGCCTGGGCCTTCCGCCTTCGGCGGACCGCTCCTCTCGTGGATCTTCAACGGCATCATGAACGCCGACAAAGGCTCCAACTGGTTCTGGCTTATTCCGCTCGGCATCGCTTACTTCGGGATCTATTACGTGCTGTTCCGCACCTTTATCAAGAAATTTGACCTCAGAACCCCGGGCCGCGAGGATGATGACACGCAAGCAGCGGATGACACGTCGGCCATCGACTCCAAGGCACCTGTCCAGGTAAGCGACCTCATCCCGCAGATCGTGGATGCCGTGGGCGGCGCCGATAACATCTCGGGCGTCAACGCCTGCTTCACCCGCCTGAGGCTCAGCCTCAAAGACACCGCCCTAGTCAAGGACGATAGCGTCTTCACCAAAAACCTCGGCGCCAGTGCCATCGTGCACGTTGGCGGCGGCGTTCAGATCGTTTACGGCAATAAGGCTTCTGTCTACAAAGTCGAAATGAGAGAATACTTGGGCATGAAATAAATCCGTCCCATAGCTTCACCACAATGCTCCGGAGATGGCATATCCGCTCCGGGGCATTATTGTTTGGAGTGATTTGAATGTCGATGTACGAGGTCTATTCGAACCTCAGGTCTTGTATCGAAGACGTCGAGAAGGGCGGCAGCCTTGACGCCCACATCGCACTCTACGCCCTTTCCCATCACGACGAGGTCCCAGAGCTCTCAATAGAAGAACTTGCCCACGCATGCAATACATCGCCCGCGACCATCTCGCGCTTCTGCAGGCGCGTAAACGGCTCGAGCTTTCGATCGTTCAAAGAGCAAGTTGACGACTTCAACGCTTGGCTCCAGCGTGAGACAACCGAGACAAGGGCTCATAAGCAAATCGATATACCCTGGTATTTCGATATTGTAGAGACCTCTTTGCTTGAAACAAAACGCCTGCTCACTGAGGATCGACTCGAGCGGGCCGTTGACTGGCTTCTCGATGCGCAAAATGTCTACGTATACGGAAGCTCATTCTCCAATCTCGTCGCCCGCTCACTCTGCGAAAAGCTGAGCCGCGTAAACCGACTGTGCTTCTCATTTGGCTCCGTCAAGGGACAGGAGACGTCGCTCTGTCTGCTCCAACCCGACGATCTAACCGTCTTTGTATCGTTCTCAGGGAAGACGAGCCATATCTTCAATCTTTACGTTGAGGCCAAGCGGCGAGGTTGCCGCGTTATTTGGATATCGAGCAACATGGCATTCGATAACAACGGGGCACGTGAGCTCTTGCTACCCGTAAGCGCGGAGTCACTCAGCGAGTACTCGACCGCCCTGGTAGAGGGCATGAGCCTACAAAGCGCGGTTAACGCTCTGTATATCAGCTGTGCAAATCGACTTCGGGCGCAGCGCTAGCCGCAAACACGCTAGGACCGAAAAGAATGCACCTCACCATCGCAAGGCTTCCGAATACACGATAGGCAGTGCCAAAAGAGAGCAGCAAGCGCATCATGTACTCGCCCATTCGCCCCAAAACAGCACAGGTCGGCGCCCGATTGAAGAATCGGACGCCGACCTGTATTAATCTTGATCGTGTGTTTGGGGCGTTTATTCCATACCCAGCAGCTCGCGCATCTGGGTTGCGTAGTTAGATGCCATGTTGCCGTAGACAATCTGCACGCCGCCGTTGACATGCACGATGCCACGCGCTTCGAGCTTTTCGGTAAACTCGGCGTCATCAACCACCTTGTCACAGTCATTGAGCTGGATGCGCAGACGGGTGAAGCAGGCCTCGACAGACTTAATATTGTTGTCGCCGCCCACCGCCTCAACGATGGCGGGAATGAGGTCGCTGATCACGGTCTTGGGAGCCTTTTCGGCCTCATCGTCAGACTCTTCCTCGCGGCCGGGGGTCTTAAGGTCCTTCTTAAGAATGATGAACTTGAAGACGAAGTAGTACACCACGAAGTAGATGGGGCCGAGGAACAGGATAACCTGCCAGTTGGAGCCCTTGGCTGCACCCATAATGCCGTTAAAGATCAACGACAGGAGCGGGCCGCCGAAGGACGCGGAACCGGCCACGTTGAACTGCAGGATATAGGTCAGCGCATAGGCAAGACCGGCCATGAGAGCGTGGAACACGTAGAGGATGGGCGCGATAAACAGGAAGGAGTACTCGAGCGGCTCGGTAATGCCGGAGAGGATGCAAGGCACCACGATGGCGATCATGAGCGCTGCGGTCTTCTTCTTGTTCTTGTGAAGTGCCGTCTTGTAGAAGGCGAGTGCAGCGCCGGGCAGGCCGAACATGGCGAAGATAACCTTGCCGTTCATGACAAAACGGCTGACCTCGATGTTAAACGGCGTGCTGGGAGAGCCCAGGATCGCGTTGTAGATATTGATAGCGCCCTGAACAGTCTGGCCATCGATGGTCTCGACGCCACCGAGCGACGTGAAGAAGAACGGCAAATAGACAAAGTGATGCAGACCAAAAGGCAGAAGCATGCGCTCGCCGGCGCCGTAGACAAATGCACCAAAGGCACCCGTAGTCTTGATGAACTCGGACAGCGCACCGAGAGCGTTCTGAATAAACGGGAAAACAAAGGACATGACCAATGCGAGGATGCTGCATGAGAGCAGCGTTACCGCCGGGATAAAGCGCGTGCCGTTGAAGATGGAGAACACGGCAGGCAGCTCAATCTTGTAGTAACGGTTATGCAGCCATGCGACGATTGCACCCACCAGAAGACCGCCGATAACGCCAGTGTCGAGCGTGGTGATACCGAGGATCGTGCTCTGGCCCGTCGTAAGATTCGCGGGATCGATAACGCCAGTCGCCGTAAGGAACGCGCCCATCACGGAGTTCATGCACATGTAGCCCAAAAAGCCACAAAGCGCCGCGGTAGCCTTCTCGGACTTGGCGAAGCCATAGGCGAGACAAATCGAGAAGATAACCGGGATGTTGTTCATAACGATGCCGGCTGCGGCCTTAAGAATCGAAAAGAAAATCGCAAAGCCCGGAGCAGCAAGCCAGGGAACAGCTGCCGTAAGGGTGGGGCTGGTAAAGGCATTACCAAAGCCCTGAAGGATGCCGGCGATTGGCAGGATCAGGACAGGCGTCATGAGGACTTTGCCCAGGCGCTGGAACTTTGCCAGCAGCTCATCTTTGTTCATGGGATACCCCTCTTAAAGAAACGGGGCGTGCAGCTCTACAATCCACACGCCCCATAACAGTTATCATGCACTGTAGAACTAGCTACTTAAGCTCCGGCCAGTAATCCTTATTGGCCTCGATGAGCTTATCGAGCACCTTACGCGCCTTCTTTGCGTCACCGACCAGACGATTAAGCGTGAGTGCCTGCAGGGCCTTCTCGTAGGAACCCTCCATCCAAGCCTCAACAGTCAGGCGCTCATAGGCGTACTGGTTCTCCATAAGACCGCGATAGAAGGTACCAATCTTGCCAACAGCATAGGGCTGCGGGCCATTGGCGCCCACGCTTGCTGCGACCTCGACCATGGCGTCATCGGGCATACCCTCGATAATGCCGTTGTTGGGCACGATGACAATGAAGGTCTTGTTGGTGTTGCGATAAATGGCCGAGGTGATTTCCACGATCATATCGCCATGAGCATCGTTCTGCACAACCGAGGAGTTCTTTGCGGTGCCGACTTTGGCAACACGCTCGCACTCGGCGAACACGCGCTTCTCACGGCCGTTGATGACCTCGTCGGAGCGAGTGTAGTCGGGGTCGAGGTGAGCGACCTTGTACTCGGGATACAGATAGTACTGCAGATAAGTGTTGGGCAGATAGTCGGGGAAGTCCTCGAGCATGTCCTTGACCATGGCGTAGGTGTCGAGCCAGGACTGGTCACGCTGCTCGGCATCGGCAGGAAGGAAGCCGTTCTTCTCCGTGTACTCCTTAATCTGCGGGACGAGGTCATGGCCCTCTTCATCGTAGATGTGCTTGAACCAACCGAAGTGATTGAGACCAAAGTACACGGGCTCCGTCTTGCTCATATCGCGACCGAGCAGGCGACCGTAAGAGCGCATGAGGTTGACAGGCTGGTCGCAGATGTTGAGAACGCGATGCTCATCGGGCAGGACGCGCTCGAGACCATATGCCACAATAGCAGCCGGATTGGTGTAATTGATAATCCACGCCTCCGGGCTATGAGCGCGAACGTCGTTGACGATCTCAACCATGTCATGCATGGAGCGCATACCGTAAGCCATGCCGCCAGGGCCCACCGTTTCCTGGCCGATGATTCCCATATGCAGCGGAATCTTCTCGTCCTTGCTACGCATCTCGTAGCCGCCGGTACGAATCTGGCAGAGCACAAAGTCGACGTCGGTGTAAGCCTCGTCCTTATCGGTGGTATAACCAAACTCCACACCGGGCTCCTCCTCAGCGAAGAGGATCTTGCCAAACTCGCCGATCGGACGCTGACGCTCGGCATCGATGTCATAGAGCATCACGCGGTTCAGCGGCAGAATGTCCATGTGCTTGGTCAGGGCTTTAAGAATGCCAGGGCACCACGTGGAGCCGCCGCCAACGATCACAATATTGAGCTTATCCTTCATGTTCCGTCCCTCCAGGGTTGGCTGATCGGTGTTCTCGAAGACCTTGGGCTCCGCGGTTGTCCTCGGCTTGCTTCGTTTCGATTGATATTTTGCGACATAAGGTCATTTGAGAGTCCCCGTGTGGGCCAATGCGAAACGGGGACACATGATTTCGCTCACGACACAGATATGTGTAGGCAGACACGCGCGTTTGCCCAGTTCATGGGCAATAGGCAATCTTGACCGATTACCGATTTCTCACCTGGCAACACAAAGCGGTACCATATATACGACGAGGTGCGAGGGGCTGAAACATCTTATGAAAGATCAAGAATCTTTTTATGATCATGTGCGAGCTGGCGAGAGCAAGCTCAACGATCTCGAAAGCGAGATCATGCGCTACATCATCGAGCTGCGTGATGATATTGACGATGTCACGCTTAAGAGCGTTGCTGAACGGTTCTTCGTCGCTCCCAATACAATCGTCAGGCTTGCCCACAAGCTTGGCTTCTCGGGGTTTACAGAGCTCAAACAATCGTATTCCGCCTCGCTCGACCGCAATCGATTCACTATCGAGGCGCTTCCTCTTGATACCCAGCTCGTACAGACCAAAGATCTGCTTAACGACCGGGTCATCGATTCGGTCGTGAGTCTTATCCAGGACGCCTCGCATATCGTGTTCTTCTGCTCGGGCTTTTCGAAGTACCCGTGCCTCGAAATGGCTGAAAAGCTCAAAATAATGGGCAAGAACACCGATACGCTCAGTGAACGCCATGTCATGAGGCATTACGCAGAACTCCTCGGCAAAAACGACCTGGTCTTCAGCGTTTCCGTAAGCAGCGAGACGCAGGTGTCTATTGACGCCACATCGATAGCCAAAACGCGCGGATGCAAGGTCGTCACGCTCACCGGCTTTTCTCGAAATTCTCTCTCGAAACTAGCCGACTACCCTATCTACACCGTGCAAAAAGAAATCCGCTTGGGCAGCATGGACCTCGACAGTCGATTGATGTTCTATTACGTTTTCGAATTGATATTTGAGCGCTACTTCAAACTGGCCAAGAAATAAAACTTGGCATGCGCCCGGCTTCGACTCTTTAGCAGCCTTCTATATGAAAGGTATCGCCCTATGCAACGCGTACTGTTTATCTGTCATGGCAACATCTGTCGCTCGACGATGGCTGAGTCGGTGTTTACCGAGCTGGTGCGGCGCGCCGGGCGCGCGGGCGAATTTGTCATCGATTCCGCGGCGACTTCAACTGAGGAGATTGGCAACCCGCCGCATCATGGCACGGTCGCCAAGCTGCGCGAAGTCGGGATTCCCGTCGTTGCGCACCGTGCCCGCCAGGTGCGTCGCGCGGAGTATGGCGACTGGGATCACATTGTCTATATGGATGCTGAGAACGCGCGGGGCCTGCGTCGCATCTTTGGCGACGACCCCGACGGCAAGATTACGCGCTTGCTCGATTGGACCGAGTGTCCCGGCGACGTGGCCGATCCCTGGTACACCGGCAATTTCGATGCCACGTACCGCGACGTACTCGCCGGCTGCACGTCCATGCTCGAGCAGCTGTAGGCAAGCGAGGCCGCGGGCCACGCCTTCGGCGCGAAACGAGCGTGGATAATCTCCCACATGAAAAACGAGCGTGGAAAATCTCCCACTTTGAGCGTTCAAGTGCGCCCTAAACGGGAGAAAATCCACGCTCATTATCTCGGTGGGAGAAAATCCACGCTCGACTACTCGTCGACGATCTCGGCAAGCCAGACGTTCAGTGTATCGACTTCGGGGCAGCAGAACTTTGCCGTGCCGGGCTCGTTGCCAGGCACGGTTCCGCCATAGCGCAGGATATCGATATAGGGAAAGCCCACGTGACAGGCCATGGCGCACATCTTGCCGCGATCGCGGTCGAAGTCGAAGACGTCGCCGGGCTTGTGACCATGGTGGCAGCAGCACGCACCCAGCTGGTCCACGCAGCTCACGCGGATACGCGGACGCTTGCCACGCGGCGCGCCGAGCGGCTTGTTCTCGCCCGCAGGCTTGATGCCGCCCTCGCCAGCATTACTCATGGTCAACCACATCCAGGCAGGCCTCGATGGGAAGGCCAGCCGACTTGTCCTCTTGGTCGGCATTGCGCTCGATAAGCTCAGCCACCACGCGCATGGCATCGGACGTCGCGCGCTGCAGACTCCAACCTGCCATAACGCGGCCGACGAGCACCGCCGAGAACGTGTCGCCCGTGCCCGGGAAATAGACCGGAATGAGCTCAAAGGGAATCGTAAAGTACTCCCCCGCCACATGGTCGTAACCGATAACCGCGTTCGTGCCATTGACTACGGCGCTCGTAATGACCACAGATTTGGCACCCAGCTCGCGCACGGCGTCCACAAGGTCACGGGCCTCATCGGGCGTAATTTGCTCTGCAATGGGCGTATCGGTGAGCAGGCACGCCTCAGTATAGTTGGGTACCGCGTAGTCTGCGCACTCCAGCAGGTGCCGCATAAGGCCAATCGTGGACTCGGGCACGCCGGCGTAGAGCTTACCGTTGTCGCCCATGATGGGGTCGACGAACACCTTGGTGCCCTTTTGCGCACGGCGGTGGCAAAAGTCCGAGATGATGCGCGTCTCTTCCTCGGTCACGATAAAGCCGGTCGAGATGGCGTCGAACTCAAAGCCGAGCTCCTCCCAGATAGCGAGGCTTTGACGCACGTACTCGGTGGTGTCGTGGATGTAGAACTTGGGGTAGTTGAGCGTGTCGGAAACGAGCGCCGTCGGCAGGTTATGGATACGGTAGCCCATGTGCGACAGCACCGGCAGCATGGCAGAAAGCGCGACCTTGCCGTAGCCGCACATATCGTTGATCAGCAGCAGCTGAGTGTTCTTCATGAGGGTCTCCCTTGTTTCGGGCGCGGCGCAGCAGCGCCATAGTGCGACTAAGTTTAGCGCAGGGAACGTTGTGAGCGGGCGCTACGGTCGCGAAGAACGCATTGTTGCGGAAAGGTTACGGGAAAGAGGAAGTTAGCACTTGGGGACGTTCTTAAATGACTAGTCAAACAAGAACGTCCCCAACGACTATCCCAACAAGGGCAACGCCGATGTTTTGGCGAAGTCAGCGAAAACCCGCCAGAGCGAGCAAGGTGCCTTGAAACAAGGCGGCATTGACCTTCTGGTCATGCCGCCGAAGTTGAAAGGCAGATTGCCGCTCTGGCGGGTTTGCAGCGTCGAGCGGTTACGGCGTTTGGCAAAACGCCGTAACTATAAGTTTGGTACCTTGACATTCATTTCTCGTGCTCCTAGATTGGTTAGGCACAAAACAATTCCACTACCTAACTAAAGAAAGGAGCAACACTAATTCATGTGCGATGAACCTCTTAACCTTTGTTCGCACGAGCCCGGCGGCGACCCGTCACAGCCGGCTGATGTACCCGAAGCGGTTGGCTCGGAAGACAGGCTTGCCAAGCGCATCCTGAGCGGCCTGGGTTTTTGCGGCCATTACATGCATTTTCATGGCGGAGGCGTGTCCGGCAAGGCGCCCATCATCTGCCTGCTGGCCAAGCAGCCCGGCGGCGAGATGTCGCAGCAGAAACTCGGCATGCACTTTGACCTCAAGCCGGGGTCGCTTTCCGAGATCCTGTCCAAGCTCGAGGTCAACGGCCTCATTGAACGCAGCCGTAACCCCAAGGATCGACGGCAACTCACCATTCGCCTGACCGAAACCGGCCGGGAAAACGCCCGCATCGACCAGGCGGCCCGCATCCGCTTTAGAGAACGGGCCTTTAGTGCCCTCACTCACGACGAGCGCGAGCAGCTCGCCGAAATGCTCGAGAAAATCCGTGTAACCTGGGAGGAACTGGATGATTAAAACCCTCATGGGCAGCATCCGCGACTATATGAAAGTCGCTGTTGCCACGCCATTGCTCGTGCTTGGCGAGGTGCTCTGCGAGATGCTGATTCCATTTATCACCGCCAACCTGATCGACGCCATCAAAGACGGCACCACCGTCGCCCAGATGCTACCCACCGCAGGCTTTTTGGTGCTCATCGCGCTGACGTCGCTTGCCTTTGGCGCCGCTGCCGGCGTCACCTGCAGCCATGCGAGCTGCGGCTTCGCCAAAAACCTGCGTCACGACCTGTTCTACAAGATCCAGACGTTCAGCTTTGCCAACATCGATGAGTTCTCGAGCTCCTCGCTCGTCACGCGCCTGACCACTGACATCAACAACGTGCAGCAGGCCTTTATGATGATCATCCGTATCGCCGTGCGCGCGCCGCTGGTCTTGATCTTCGCCTTTACCATGGCATTTATCATGGGCGGCAGCGTTGCCATGGTCTACCTGGTCATCATTCCGCTGCTGGGCTTTGGACTGTTCTTTATCATCTTTAAGGTACGCCCCATCTTCTCGCGCGTGTTCCACAAGTACGACGCCCTTAACGAGTCCGTCGAGGAAAACGTCACCGGCATGCGCGTGGTCAAGAGCTATGTGCGCGAAGACTTTGAGAAGGAGAAGTTCGCCACCGCCGCGCGCGACGTCCAGATGGACTTCACCCGCGCCGAGAAGCTGCTCGCCTTTAACAACCCCATGATGAACATCTGCGTCAACGGCGCATTTGTCGTCATCATCTACCTGGGATCCAAGCTCATCATCACGAGCCAGGGCACGCTGTTCGACGTGGGCCAGCTCTCCTCGATCTTTACCTATGGCTTCCAGATCCTCATGAGCCTGATGCAGCTGTCGATGATCTTTGTCATGGTGACCATGGCCGACGAATCGGCGCACCGCATTACCGAGGTGCTGGCCGCCGAGCCCACGATCGCCGATCCCGCCGAGCCCGTGCTCGAGGTTGCCGACGGTTCCATCGACTTTGACCACGTGAGCTTTAAGTATTCCGCGCATGCGAAGCGCCAGGCGCTCGACGATATCGACCTGCACATTAAGAGCGGCGAGACCATCGGCATCATCGGCGGTACCGGCTCGGCCAAGTCCACGCTTGTAAACCTCATCGCCCGTCTGTACGACGCCACCGAGGGCACCGTGCGCGTGGGCGGCATGGACGTACGCGACTACGACCTGGACGCGCTGCGCCACCAAGTGGCCATGGTATTGCAGAAAAACGTACTGTTTAGCGGCACCATTGCCGAGAATCTGCGCTGGGGCGACCCGAACGCCACCGACGAAGAGGTTCGCGAGGCCGCGCATCTGGCCTGCGCCGACGAGTTTGTCGACGGCTTCCCCAAGGGCTACGACACCTGGATCGAGCAGGGCGGCTCCAATGTCTCGGGCGGTCAGAAGCAGCGCCTGTGCATTGCGCGTGCTCTGCTGCGTCGCCCCAAGATCTTGATCCTGGACGACTCCACCAGCGCCGTCGACACCAAGACCGACGCCAAGATTCGCGCGGGGTTGGCAAGCTATCTGCCCAACACGACCAAGCTCATCATCGCCCAGCGCATTAGCTCCGTGCAGGACGCAGACCGCATCATCGTCATGGAGGGCGGCCGTATCGCGCAGATCGGTAACCACGACGAGCTGCTCAAGACGAGCGAAATCTACCGCGAGACCTTTACCTCGCAAAACAAGATGTCTGCCGAGGGCGAAGGGGCCGTCGAAGCCGGCACCGCGGCATCCGTAACGCAAGCTCAGGCCCAGGAAGGAGGCGAGGCACATGAGTAAGGCAACGACCGCCGAGCGCGCGCTCAACCGCAAGGGCGGCACCATGTCGCGCCTCATCAAGACGCTCTTTGGCTTCTACCCCGTGCTTTTGCCCCTCGTCGTCGTCGGCGTGGTACTCTGCGCCATCATCAACTCCATCGGCGCGACTTTCCTTCAGAGCGCCCTGCAGATTATTAGCGAATCGTGGCAGTCGGGCGATTGGGAAGCCGCACAGCCCAAGATCGCACAGCTCGTGACCACCCTCGCCTGCATCTACGGCGTCGGCATCCTGTCCTCGCTGTTCTGGAACCGCGCCATGGCCATCGTCACGCAGGGCTCGCTCGAGAAGCTGCGCGAGAAGATGTTCAACCGCATGCAGGACCTGCCGATCCGCTACTTCGACACGCACCAACGCGGCGACATCATGAGCCACTACACCAACGACATCGACACGCTGCGCCAGATGATCAGCCAGTCGTTGCCCAACCTGCTCATGACGACCATCGTCATCGTCACGGTGTTCTTTATCATGCTGTACTACAGCGTTTGGATGTGCCTGGTCATTGTGGCAGGCGTCGCCTTTATGACCTTTATGACCAAGCTGCTCGGCTCCAACTCCGCGCGCTTCTTTATTGCGCAGCAGACCGAGCTCGGCGTGGTCGAGGGCCATATCGAGGAAGTCATGAACGGCCAGAAGGTCGTCAAGGCATTCTGCCACGAGTCTGCCGCCGAAGCCGATTTTGACGAGCGCAACGAAAAGCTCTTCGAGGTCTCGCAGAAGGCCAACATGTACGCCAACATCCTCATGCCTATCCTTATGAACCTGGGCAACCTGCTCTACGTGCTGGTGGCCCTTGCCGGCGGCATTTTCCTGGCGCTGGGCGTGCCCAACCTGAGCATCTCGGGCATGGCGCTGTCCATCGCCGTCGTGGTGCCGTTCCTCAACATGACCAAGCAGTTCTGCGGACAGATCGGTCAGATCTCGCAGCAGATCAACGCCGTGGTCATGGGCCTCGCCGGCGCCGACCGCATCTTTGAGCTTATCGACGAGAAGCCCGAGGCCGACGAAGGCTATGTGACGCTCGTCAACGCGCAGGTGAACCCCGAGACCTGGGAGTTCGAGGAGGCCGACCACCACACCGGCATGTGGGCATGGAAACATCCGCACCGCGCAACCGGCGAGATCGAGTACGTACCGCTGCGCGGCGACCTGGTCATGGACAACGTCGACTTTGGCTACACGCCCGACCACGAGGTGCTGCACGGCGTGTCCGTGTTTGCCAAGCCGGGCCAGAAGGTCGCGTTTGTCGGCGCCACCGGTGCCGGCAAGACGACCATCACCAACCTCATCAACCGCTTCTATGACATCGCCGACGGCAAGATCCGCTACGACGGCATCAACGTCAATAAGATCCGCAAGGCCGATCTGCGCCGCTCGCTGGGCGTCGTGCTGCAGGACGTGAACCTGTTCACCGGCACCGTGATGGATAACATCCGCTACGGCAACCTGGATGCCACCGACGAGGAGTGCATCGCAGCGGCCAAGCTCGCGGGCGCGGACGACTTTATCACCCGCCTGCCCGACGGCTACGACACGATGCTCACCGGCAACGGCGCGCAGCTGTCGCAGGGCCAGCGCCAGCTGATTTCGATCGCACGCGCCGCCGTCGCCGATCCGCCGGCAATGATTCTGGACGAGGCCACGAGCTCCATCGACACCCGCACCGAGGCCATCGTGCAGGCGGGCATGGATAAGCTCATGGAGGGCCGCACGACGTTTGTCATCGCGCACCGTCTCTCCACCGTACGCAACTCCGATGCGATCATCTGCCTGGACCACGGCCGCATCATCGAGCGTGGCAACCACGACGAGCTGATCGCCAAGCGCGGGTATTACTACCAGCTCTATACCGGAGCGTTTGAGCTGGAGTAGTCCGGCTCGCCGAGATGGTCGATTTGCCGCTCATTCGTCGGGCATGACCCTAAGGTCAATGCCCTCCTCTTTCGGGGCAAATCGACTCATCTCAACGACCCAGACACAATGCACCGCAACGAATAAAGCCTCCGCAGCACGCATGAGCTGCGGAGGCTTTTCTATGATCTTCGTTACAAGCTTACCGTTCCTCGCGTTGCGGCCCGGCCGCCTCGGCTGTCTTTACGCGGTTCTTGTCGATGTACATGTTTTTGTCGGCCTGGGAAAAGAGCTCGCGCATCGTAGGCGGTTCATCAAAATCACTGGAAAGCGCGTAGCCCACCGCATAGCTGATAGGCATGTCGGGATGAGCCTCGGAATACTCGTTCACGTTCGCACGAACCCGAGCGAGACAGGACTCCACGGCAGCTCGATCGACATCCCACAGCACCGCGATAAACTCATCGCCACCGTCGCGGCCCACAAAGCAGGTTTCGGACGCCACGCACCCCAGCTGCTGGGCAAAAGAACGGATGTATTCGTCGCCCTTCTCGTGGCCGAAGTTGTTATTGACCGTATGCAGATTGTTAAGGTCGAAGACGCACACCGCAACGGGCGCCTCCGCGGAGACAGGCCGCTCCTGCCCCAAGATCTCCTCGCACTTGTTCTTGTTGGGCAGTCCCGTGGCTTCGTCGAGATAGACTTTGCTCTGCAGCTCGCGATTGAGCGCGGCAGTTCGCACCGCGCGAACAAGTTCGACCGCAAAGGTCGCCACCAAGCCCACGATGTCGATGATCACCAGACCCTCGAGATAGTTGAGCGCCGACGCCTTCTCCTGGGAATAGTCCTCCGCGAGTCGTGTGGCATCGTCACAAATACCAAAGAACTCCTCGCTCATCGCGATGATATCGGTGTTCTCGTAGCCGACTTCGCGCACACGGGCAATCTCGGCGCAAAGCTCATCAAAATAGTTTGCAAGCTCGGTCATCTTTGCCTGATACTCGTCGTCGTCGAGACGGACGAGGCTGAGATCGTCACTTCCGTAACGCAAACCGTTGATGTATGAATCCACGGCTTTGAGCAGGTCATCTTGAGGTTGGCCCGCGTCCTCGAGCTTAACGATTCGCTGCGTGGTACCGCGCACCAGACCGGCGTAGTTGACCACGCGCGCCGTGCCCTGGATATCGGAGACGAGCAGCATAACATTGATGAAGAAGAAGATGAGAACTGCCGTGAGCACCATCATGAGCAGGCGCACCGCCCGGCTGGCCTTCTTGGCGACAGAAGTATTCACAAGTTCACTCCCCAAATGACAAAAGTGCAGGTAGCACGCAGTGTGCTGAAATTCACGTGAGGTCAACTCTACCAGATGATTTTTCTAGGACGGGGATTAAAGAATCATCGACACGATAGCTATTTGAGAAGTTGTGCCATGGCGTTGACGAATTTCTGGACTTGGAGGGTGGGCTCGAGCGGATAGTGCAAAAAGACCGGCACCTCGCGGCCGCACAGGAACGGTACGCCCACAAAGGCCGGGTGCACGCCCGACCATGCGCCGCAGGTAAGCACCGCGTCGCCCTTTTCCTCGGCTTCGTTAAAGAGCGCAAAGTCAAAGCTATCCACATCGATCACGTCCACGCCGCCGTCGGCCAAAAGGTCGATGCGCAGGCTGTCCATGGCGTCGTTGCCGTGGCGCAGTACGCGCAGACGCATCCCCTCCAAGTCGGCGACCGTAATGCGATTCTTGCGCGCCAGCGGGCTCGTGCGCGGCAGGTCGATATAAAACGGCACGTTGACAATGCGGAGCCTTTGGCAGGCATCACCCCAGCGTGGGGTAGAAAAACTCGACTGCACCACATCGACCTCGCGGCCCAAGCTGCGCATGACGGTCTCGCACTCGTCATAGAGGTCGCTTACCGGCACGATCTCAAATCGCAGCGACGGTTCCAGCTCGTGTACGCCCGACCACATCGACAGCGTTTGGCGCCCCGGGCACATCATCGACACGCCCAGGCGCACGGCCCCGCCATCGCCCGCTGCGCGTCGGGCACGGCGCAGCGCGTCCTCTGACTGCCGCATGATCGAACGCGCGTCGTCCACCAGCAGAGCACCCGCCGGCGTCACTTTGACGCCCGAATGCGAGCGCTCGAACAGCGTAATACCGAACTCCGCCTCAAAACCCGATACCTGCTTGACGAGTGCCGGCGTCGACACGCGCAGCTTTGCCGCGGCGCGCGAGAAGCTCCCCAGCTCCGCGGCGGCCGATATGGCCTCAAGTCGTCGATCGTACACGTCAATCTCCCGTTTTTGCACGCGCGGGCGCACAGCACCGCAGCGGGTTATTTTCGCAGGTCACGCGCTCAATTGAGAACAAGCCTCAATGCACAGTGTAAACCTACAGTTAACGCCATTCTAACAAATATGCAATTCACCTGCGCAAATGCAAAGCATACGATAACCAGCGAAAACCACGTGGGTCGATTAATGGGAACGACCCACCGGGAGGCACAAGAAGGGAAGTTCCTATGAGCAATTGGCTTAAGCTCGAGGGCGATGTCTGCGCCGTGACCGGCGCACTCGGCGGTATGGGCGTCGAGATTTGCCGCGAGTTCGCCCGCAACGGCGCCAACGTCGTCCTGCTCGATCTGGACGAGGAAAAGGTCAAGGCCGCAGCCGCCGACCTCGCCGCCGAGTTTGGCATCCACGCCGAGGGCTACAAGATGAACGCCACCGACGAGGCCGAGGTTCAGGCCGCCGTCGACGCCACCATCGCCGACTTCGGCCGCGTCGACGTCCTCGTCAACACCGCCGGCATCCTGCGCTTTGCCGCTATGGAGGACCTGCCGCTCTCCGACTGGGAGCAGGTGCTCAACGTCAACCTCACCGGTTACTTCATCACCTCACAGCGCTTTGGTCGCGAGATGATCAAGGCCGGCCAGGGCCGCCTGGTGCACATCTCGACCGTTGCCAGCCACTCCCCTGAGACGTTCTCGGGCGTGTACAGCTCCACCAAGGCGGGCGTCAACATGATGTCCAAGATGCTCGCCGCCGAGTGGGGCCCCTACGGCGTCCGCTCCAACTGCGTCGAGCCCTGCTTCGTTAAGACCCCCATGTCGACCAACTTCTACGCCGACCCCGAGGTCGAAAAGAGCCGCAGCCGCCTGATCGCCACGCGTCGCATCGGCGAGGTCAGCGATATCGCCAACGCCGTCATGTTCCTGGCGTCCAAGCGCTCGGACTTTACCACCGGCGACGCCATCAAGGTCGATGGCGGCTTCTCCAATATGATGGGCGACCTCACCGCCAAGCCCGGCGGCCGCCGAGCCTATGCCGACAACTACCTCAAGAACAAGGGTGTCGAGCTTTGGTCCGATGAGTCCGGCGTCGCCAAGCCGACTGACCAGTAAACCAACCTGGCAGGGAGGCCCCGCGGACACGCCCGCTCCTCCCCCGTATCGATTAGAAAGAGTCCAATGGCTTCCACCAACTCCAACAAGGGTCGCGCCGTCGTGCTTTCCGCCGCGTGCGTCACCATGTTCTTCATCAGCTCCATCGCGCTGTATTCCGTCGTGAGCAAGAACCTGCTAGCCGTCTACCCCGAGTGGTCCAGCGCTCTTACCTGGGCCTTCCCGGTCTTTCAGACCATCATGGCCGTGACGGGCATCTTCGCCGGCCGCATCTCCGACAAGATCGGTCCGCGCAACGTTGTGATCGCCGCCGCCGTGTGCTACGGCGTGGGCTGGTTCATGTCCGGCACCGTCACCGAGCCGTGGCAGTTCTACCTGTGGTTCTCGCTTGTCGCCGCTATCGGCAACGGCCTGGGCTACAACCCGGCGCTCACCACGGGTCAAAAGTGGTTCATCGACAAGAAGGGTCTCGCCTCCGGCATCACCCTGGCCGCTTCGACCGCCGGTCCCGCCGTGCTGTCCCCGGTACTCGCCTCGCTGCTCATCCCGAGCCTGGGCATCTTTGGCGCCCTCAAGGCACTCGGCGTCATTTTCTTTGTGACAATCGCCGCCTCCGCCCTGTTCCTGAAGGCCCCCGAGGCCGGTTGGCTGCCCGAAGGCTTCGAGGCCCCCAAGGGTGGCGCACATGCCGGCACCTTCGGCGACCTCACCCCGGGCGAGATGGTCAAGACCCCGCGCTTCTGGGTCCTCATCGTCACCTTCGCCTTTGCCGCCACCGCGGGCACCCTGCTTGTCGGCAAGGTTGCCTCCATCGCCGCCGTCCAGCTCTTCGCCGACCCCACGAGCGCCGCGGCCGTCGCCCTCGGCGGTGTGGTGGTCTCCGTCAACACCTGCGCCAACCTGGTTGGCCGTCTGTCCTTTGGCCAGATCATCGACAAGCTCGGCGCCTATAAGTCGCTGCTCATCAGCCTTGTCGTCACCATCGTCGCGCTCGTCATCATGTCGATGAGCTTTACGCAGAGCATGTTCTTTGTGGCGCTCGCCCTGCTCGGCTTTAGCTTTGGCGCCCTGCTCGTCATCTACCCGCCGCTCACCGGTGGCGCCTTTGGCACCAGCAACATCGGCGTCAACTACGGCATCATGTTTTTAGGTTACGCCGCCTCCACCTGGATCAGCCAGCCCATCACCGCCGTGCTGTACCACGCCGAGGCCGGCAGCGCCGCCTACCAGCAGTCCTTCTACGGCGCCATCGTGATCGCCGCCATCGCCGTCGTGCTCACCGTCTACATGATGGTCTCCGACAGCAAGAAGAAGTCCGCCTAGTTTTACCGATGCGACAAAGGGACAGCCCCTTTGTCGCATTCCACCGGTCACCAGTATTAAGGAGTCGAAATGTCTGAGCTCAACCCCGTTCGCATTGCCGTTATCGGCGCCGGCGCCATGGGCCGCAACCACATCCGCTTTGTCACCGAGGAGCCCGAGGCCGAGCTCGTCGCCATCGCCGACGCCTTTGAGGGCGCCCGCGCCACGGCCGAGGCCGCCGGCGTGCCGTTTTACACCGATCCCGCCCAGATGATGGACGAGGTCAAGCCCGACGCCGTCATCATCGCCACGCCCAACGACCTGCACCTGGGCGTTGCCCGCGAGGCTGTGAAGCGCAACATCGTGCCGTTGGTCGAAAAGCCGATTTCCAACGATCTTGAGGATGCCCAGGCCTTCGCCGCCGAGGCCGAGACCGCCGGCGTGCCTGTGCTCGTGGGTCAGCACCGTCGCCACAACCCCTTCGTCAACAAGGCCAAGGAGATCATCGAGTCCGGCGAGCTGGGCAAGCTCACCGTGTCGAGCTTCCACTACATGATCTATAAGAATGACGAGTACTTCGACGTCGAGTGGCGCCGCAAGAAGGGTGCCGGCCCGATCCTGGTTAATCTGGTGCATGACGTCGACCTGCTCCGTTACCTGCTGGGCGAGCCCGTTGCCGTCCAGGGCATGCAGTCCAGCGCCGCCCGTGGTTTTGAGACCGAGGACTCCGCCGTGGTCAACGTCCGTTTTGCCGATGGCGCGCTTGCGAGCATGACCATCTCCGACGCCACCGCCAGCCCCTGGAACTGGGAGGCCACCGCTCGCGAGGATCCGCAGTACCGCCCCTTCGACGCCGACGCCTACTTTATTGGCGGCACCAAGGGTGCCCTTTCGCTGCCCCGCCTGCACCAGTTCTCCTACGACGGCGCATCCAACTGGCACAAGCCGCTGCAGATGGAGATCCCGGCCGTTGACCCAGCGCTGCCGCACAAGATGCAGCTCAAGCACTTTGTGAAGGTTGTCCGCCGCGAGGTCGAGCCCGTCGTGACCCCCGCCGACAACGTCAAGACGCTCACGCTTCTCAACGCCATCAAGGAGGCCGCCGAGACCGGCCAGCTCGTCGAGCTGTAATGCCTTAAGAGCGGCCGCGGCAGAAACCCCATGCCGAGCCCCTCGGTCCGCCACAAATATACCCCTCTTCTTTGCCCCGCGAGCAGCCTCCTGCCCGCGGGGCTTTTTGCTACCTTGCCGACGATTTTTCTGGGGCGGGGGCTATTTTGCACCTCGGCTTGATTCGTTCGCCACGAAATGGGCCTATCTACTACGTTTAACCGATTACCCTCAACCATGCCGAATTTTGCGAAATTAAAACCGCAGGTAGACGGCTTGCGTATTCTCGGAAAACCGGGGGATGGTCGACCCATACGGGTTAAACGTAGTAGATGGGTCATTTTCGTGGCCCGGCCCCAAAACAGTCTTTTGGGACGGGTGGTATCCTTGGTAGCTCTGTGCTGCAAACGCACCTTTACCGCAAGGAGTTTCATGGATCTTATCGCCCAGCTTGCCCGCGAGCTCAACCTTAAGGCTGGCAACATCGAGGCAGCCGTCAAGCTCATCGACGAGGGCAACACCATCCCCTTTATCTCGCGCTATCGCAAGGAAGCAACGGGCGGCATGGACGACGTTGCCCTGCGCGCACTCGACGAGCGCCTGTCCTACCTGCGCAATCTTGAGCAGCGCAAGGAGGACGTCATCCTGCTCATCGACGCCCAGGGCAAACTCACGCCCGAGCTCGAGCAGCAGATTCGCGAGGCCACGCAGCTCCAGCGTGTCGAGGACCTCTACAAGCCCTACCGAAAAAAGCGCATGACCCGCGCGCAGAAGGCCCGCGAAGCCGGCCTGGAGCCGCTTGCTAACATGATCATCATGCAGGCATCCGCCAAGGGCAGCGCGCTCGACGCCGCCGCGGCATACGTCAACGAGGAAGCCGGCTTCGACACGCCCGAGAAGGCGCTTGCCGGCGCAGCGGACATCGTGGCTGAGACGGTAGCCGAGGACCCCGAGAACGTCGCCGACCTGCGCGCCTTTACGCAAAACACCGCCGATATCGTCGTCGAGGCCACCGATCCCACCGAGAAGACTCCCTACGAGCCGTACTACAGCTATGACGAGCCACTGCGCCGTATACCCAACCACCGCGTGCTGGCTATCGACCGCGGTGAACGCGAGGGCAAGCTCCGCGTGCGTGTGAACGTCGACAGCGCCGACGCCACGGCACGCCTTGGAAGCCGTTGGCCCCGTCGTCAGGGCGTGTTTGCTCCCATCTTCGATGCCGCCATCGCCGACGGCTACAAGCGCCTCATGGCCCCCTCGCTGGAGCGCGAGGCCCGCGCCAAACTCACCGTTCGCGCCCAGACCGAGGCCATCAACGTCTTTGCCAAGAATCTCGAGGGTCTACTCTCGGCACGCCCCGTGCGAGGCGCCCGCGTGCTCGCGCTCGACCCGGGCTACCGCACTGGCTGCAAGGTCGCCGTCATGGACGAGACCGGCAAGCTGCTCGACCACGGCGTGGTCTACCCCACCAAACCGCGCCACGACGTCGCCGGCACTAAGCGCGAGCTCGCCCGCCTCGTCAAGAAGGACGACGTCAACACCATCGTCATCGGCAACGGCACCGCCAGCCGTGAGACCGAGGAAGTCGTCTCGGAGTTCATCGCCGAGCAGGCGCCTGGGCTGCGATACGCCATCGTCAACGAGGCCGGCGCGTCGGTGTACTCCGCCTCCGAGCTCGCCAGCCAGGAATACCCCGACCTGGACGTCACCGTGCGTGGCGCCATGAGCCTGGGCCGTCGCCTGCAAGACCCGCTGGCAGAGCTCGTCAAGATTCCGCCCCAGTCCATCGGCGTGGGCCAGTACCAGCACGACCTTGACCAGGCCGAGCTCTCGCGCACGCTGGGCCACGTGGTGGAGGACGTCGTCAACCGTGTGGGCGTCGATGTAAACACCGCGAGCGCGAGCCTGCTGGGATACGTATCGGGCATCACGCCGAGCGTGGCCAAGAACATCGTGGCCTACCGCGAGGAAAACGGTGCCTTCACCGATCGCCGCCAGCTCAAGAAGGTCCCCAAGCTGGGACCCAAGGCATACCTCAACGCCGCGGGTTTCCTGCGCATCAGCGGCGGCAAGAACCCGCTCGACGCCACGAGCGTCCACCCCGAAAGCTACGAGGTGGCCACGGCCGTCCTGGAGCGCGCAGGTGTGGCGGCCAGTGAGCTCAGCCGTGGCGGCGTGCCCGACATCGAGCGCCGTCTGGGCAGCATCTCGGCGCTGGCAAGCGACCTGGACTGCGGCACCCTGACGCTCATCGACATTGTCAACGAGCTCAAGAAGCCCGGCCGCGATCCGCGAGACGACGCGCCCGAGGTGGTCTTTAGCCGCTCAGCGCTTTCCATCGACGACCTGGAGCCCGGCATGGAACTCAAGGGCACGGTGCGCAACGTCGTCGACTTTGGTGCCTTCGTCGACGTGGGCGTGCACCAGGACGGCCTCGTGCACATCTCCAAACTGGCCAACCGCTTCGTCAAGCAACCGAGCGACGTGGTGCGCGTCGGCGACACGGTCAGGGTGTGGGTCGAAAAGGTCGATCGCGACCGCAAAAAGATCTCCCTCACCATGGTGCAGGGGAAGTAAACCGCCTAAAGCAAGGGTCCCCCCTCTCGCGACGGTGGCGCGCGCAGACGTGGTGTAAGAGTGTCCTGAGGTCCGTCGCTGCAAGCCC
>UQKY01000009.1 GCA_900541785.1 uncultured Collinsella sp. | reverse complement strand
AGATTGCCGAGACGCACTTTTGCGCGCATGGGCAATCTGGGGCCCGCCCCATTTTTCGCCAGACACCGGCGCGGCGGTGGGCCGTGTGCGTCGTGGGTGGGGGAGTTTGGGGGCGATGTGAACGGCGTGTAAAGGGACGTAAAAATCGCCTCAAGGTCAACTTGAAGGTTGAGGTTTGCGGGCGTGGTTCTACAGGTGGCATCCCGCCTTTGCTGCAAACACAACATATTGTGTTTTCGAACATATGCTCGGGGGTGTTTTACAACATATTGGGGGTGGAGTGGTGGGTCAGGGTGGGGGAAGGGGTGGGGAAAGGTGTTGAAAAATGGGGCGGTTCCCCATATTATTGATGACGTCGACAGGCGGGGTGGTTCCCCGCGTACGTGCCATCTGAGTAACCGAGGGGAGGGCGCACATGGGAATGACGGGTGCATACGAGCGCAATCTCGATGCAAAAGGTCGTCTATCCCTGCCTGCACCCCTTCGCGAGGAGCTTGGAGAGCATGTTCGCGTGTTTAAAGCCCTGGATGTCGATGCTCTGTACGTGTTCTCTGCCGAGGCCTTCGATAAGTGGGTCGAAGGACTCTTCGCGGGTCGTGAGGGCCATGAGGGTTTTAACCCGCGTGACATCAACGACCAGAAGCTCATGAGGGCGATCAACAAGCGCACCACGTCGATGGATGTGGACAGCGCGGGTCGTATCGGTCTTTCTGAGTCTCTCCGCAAGCAGGCGAACCTCGACCGCGAGGTCACGGTTGTGGGCAACTACGACCACCTTGAGGTTTGGGACCGCGCTACGGCCGATGAGGACGATGACGACGAGGCCCTGCTGGACCTCTTCTTCTCGTAAGGGCAAGGCACGAGTAACGGATGGAGCGTGGGATCTTGACACAAGAATATCGGCATGAACCTGTCATGCTCGGCGAAGTGCTTGAGTCGCTGCAGCTAAAGAGCGGCTCCGTCGTCTGCGACTGCACCCTTGGCGGTGCCGGCCATTCGGTAAAGATGGCCGCGCAGGTGGGGGAGACCGGCCTTTTGCTCGGCGTCGATCAGGACGACATGGCCCTCGAGGCCGCTGGCGCCCGTCTGGACCGCGAGGTTCCCGGCGTACCGCACCAGCTGCTGAAGGGCAACTTCGGCGACTTGGACGAGCTGCTTTGCTCGGCCGAGGTGCCCGGGGTCGATGGCTTCCTGTTCGACTTGGGCGTTTCGTCGCCGCAACTCGATATCCCTGGCAGGGGCTTTTCGTACAACGAGGACGCCCCATTGGACATGCGGATGGATCCGGGTAACAACACCTTAAACGCAGCTGAGGTCATCAACACCTATAACGAACACGACCTCGCCCGGATTCTACGCGTCTACGGCGAAGAGAAGTTTGCCTCGCAGATCGCACGTGAGATCGTGCGCCGCCGCGAGCATGAGCCGATCGAAACCACCGGCCAGTTTGTCGAGATCATCAAGGCTGGTATCCCCGCTGCCGCCCGTCGGCATGGCGGACACCCAGCCAAGAAAAGTTTCCAGGCCATTCGCATCGAGGTCAATCACGAACTCGATGTGCTCGAGCGAGGGCTTGACGCCGCCACAAGGTGGCTCAACCCGGGTGGACGCATCTGCGTCATCTCGTATCACTCGCTCGAGGACCGTATCGTAAAGAACCACTTTAAGGAGATGAGCCAGGGGTGCACGTGTCCGCCGGAGATTCCGGTGTGCGTGTGCGGCAACGTGCCGATACTCAAGGTCATCACCCGCAAACCCCTGGTTGCCCAACCCGATGAGGTTGCGCGCAACCCTCGGGCGAGATCAGCCAAGATCCGCGTGGCGCAGCGTCTGTAGACGCGACCGCGCGATATTGGACCTCCCGCTCGTACCACAAACGAAGCTTAAACACACTACCAACGTACTCGGGATGGGAGGCGGCATATCATGGGCTACAACACCTCAAACGCAGCACTCGCCTATGATATGAACGCCATGCCCGCCTATCGTGAGGCACCGCAGGCTCCCGTTGCTCCCCGCGAGCAGCGCACGCCGCGCTTTGATGTCTACACGGGCGCGGGCCGTCAGGCAAACCAGGCGGTAAGCCCGGTTTTCATGAGCGTTCTTAAAACGTTTTGCATCATTGCGGCCATCTTCATGACGATCGGTGTCGCCCGTGTGGCGCTCGCCGGCGTTACGGCCCAGGTGCTCAACAGCAACGCCGCGCTTACCAACACGCTCGAGAAGGCGACCGATGAGAGCTCCGACCTGGAGGTCATGCATTCGGTCTATGGTGCCGACACGCGCATTCGCGACCTTGCGGGCGCTTATGGCATGGTGGAGCCCAGCGAGAGCGTTACACTTGACTTTTCGCAGGATGCAGCCGCGGGCGCTAGCTCGACCGCGACCGCTCAGTAACAAGACGGTAGCTGAGTATGACAAATGACTATCGCTGCGGCTCCGACGGGGGTCGCGGTTCTGGACGTCCCTCATCGCGGGGACGTTCTGGTTATCAAGGAACGGGTCGGCCATCTTACAACGCGAGGCCGTCCTATGGCAACGACCCCGCGTCGCGTCTCCGTGGCTCGAGTGGTCCTCAGATGCATAACACCAGACCGCGCAAGAGCTCGTCGACCGAATGGCTCACGGGCACGCCGCTGCCCCGTCGCAAAGCTGTCATGGGCTTCATCGGGTTTGGCTTGGGTTTGGGCGTCCTTCGCCTTGCCGACTATCAAATCGTGGAAGCCGATAAGTTGCGCGACCGCGCCGATGCACGTCGCTTGCTTGCGCAGACGCTGTATGCCAAGCGCGGTACCATCTACGACCGTAACGGCAACGTGCTGACGTCGTCGGTCGAATGTCGTAACATCGCCGTGAATCCGCAGCTTATCGAGGACGTTGACAAAACGGTATCGGCGCTGGTCAAAGCTACGGGCATCGATAAAAAGACCTGTCGCGAGCTCGTTGAGTCGGATGGCACCTGGGTGTATATCAAACGCCAGGTGGACGAGGACGATGTCGCGGCGCTGGAGAAGAAGAACCTGCCAGGCGTGCTCTTTGAGCAGGCCATGAAGCGCGTGTACCCCTACGGCAACCTGGCATCGCAGGTGCTTGGCGTGGTAAACGTGGACAACGACGGTCTGACGGGCCTCGAAAAACAGTACAACAAGCTTTTGACCGGAACCAACGGTTCGCTGGTGCGCGAGCGGGCGAGGGACGGTAGCTATATCGCGGGCGGCGCCTATAAGAAGGTTGCCGCGGTGGACGGCGTGGACATCGTGACGACGCTCGATGTCAATATCCAGCGTGCCGCCGAGGACGCTCTGGCCGAGGCGGTCGAAAAGACCAAGGCCAAGAATGGCTCGGCCCTGGTCACCGATCCCACGACGGGCGAGATTCTGGCGGCATGCTCGTATCCGACATATGACCAGACCGATCTGGAAAACGCCAAGACCGAGGACATGAACTTGCGCCTGGTTACCGATGCCTACGAGCCCGGCTCGGTCTTTAAGACGCTCGTGGCCGGTGCCGGCTTCGACTTGGGCGCCGTGCGTTCGAGCACGTCGTTTGAGGTGCCGGCGAGCATTAAAGTTGGCGACGACACCGTTACCGACGCCGATAAGCGCGACTACACCATGACCATGGACGTGCGCGAGATGATGCGCCGTTCGTCCAATGTGGGCTTTGTCCTGGTGGGACGCAAGATCGGTGCCGATGATTTTGCCACCTATGTGGACAAGTGGGGTATCGGCCATAGCTCCGGTGTCGATTTTCCGGGTGAGAGTCTGGGCATCGTCAAGGAGCGCGACCAGTACGACGGCGCCACGCTAGGCTCGATGAGCTTTGGCCAGGCGCTGTCCGTCTCGCCGATTGAGGTCGCACGTGCCGTGGGCGGCATCGCGAACGGCGGCGTGATGATGACCCCGCACTTCTATAAGTCCAGCAAGGGCGATGAGAAGGACTGGGGCGAAGGCGAGCGTGCGATTTCGGAGGACGCTGCCGCCCAGGTGACATCGTGCATGCAGACGGTCGTGTCCGAAGGCACGGGCATTGGCGGTGCGGTCGATGGCTATGACGTGGCGGGCAAGACCGGTACGGCCGAGCGTGCTGACGAGAACGGCGGTTACCTCAAGGAGAACTACATGTCGTCCTTTATGGGCTTTGCGCCGGCACAATCGCCCAAGGTGCTGTGCTATATCACACTCGATGGAACGCCGAGCGGCTCGGATGCCGCCGCGGTGCCATTCCAGTCCATTATGGCCAACGCACTCGACGTGCTGGGTATCCCGCGCACGAAGTAGGGGGTTACAATCTTGAGCGTGGTCTGCCGTTTGATCTGAAGGGTGTTCACATGCCCTGCACCACGCGCGCATGGCACTGGGATACAATACGCCGATAGCATTATTAGGTTTACAGGGGAGCTGCAATGATAGAGATCGCCGTCAATAACCTCGCGGCCTCAACGGGGGCCCGAACCGTGACGGAAGAAGTCGATCGGGTATGCCGCGGGTGCGTTATCGACTCGCGTCAGGTCGAGGAGGGGACGATCTTTGTCGCCTTCCCCGGCGAAAAGGTCGACGGCAATGATTTTGCCTCCCGTGCCATCGAGTCGGGTGCCGGTGCCGTCGTAATGACGCGCGAGCCCGATGCCGAGCTGGTTTCGCTGGCGCAGGACAAGGGATGCGCCATCTTGCTGACCGACGACCCCGAGGAGTTTTTGCTGCGCCTGGCGCATGTATATCGCTTGGAGCTTGGCTGCCTGGTCGTCGGCATTACCGGTTCGATTGGCAAGACGACGACCAAGGACGTGCTCGCCGCCGTACTCGCCAAGCGTTATCGCGTCTGGGCCACGAAGGGCAATTTCAACAACCTGATCGGCATGCCGCTCACGGTGCTTTCCGCTCCGGCCGATACCGAGGTTCTGGTGCTCGAGATGGGCATGAACCATTTTCATGAGATTGAGCGCCTGTCCCAGTCTGCCAACCCCAATCTTGCCATCGTGAGCAAGATCGGAACCTCCCACATCGGTATTCTGGGCAGCCGCGAGAACATCGCCCGCGCCAAGTCCGAGATTGTCCAGGGCATGTGCGCCGCCGGCGACTTCTCGCCGTTGCTGGTGTTGGGCGGCGAGGACGACTTTACGCCGTTCATTCGCGATACGTTCGCTCAGCCTGCGGGTATTGACGTGATGCTGGCCGGTGTCTCGGACGACGACGAGGTCCGTGCACGCGACATTCGCGTCGATGACGAGGGCCATCCGGTCTTTACGCTCGACTTTGGTCAGGGCGACACGGTCGATACCATGCTGGCCATTCCCGGCGTGCAGTCCGTGCCCAATGCCGTCAAGGCCGCCGCGGTCGGCTATCGTCTGGGCGTGACACCCGAGCAGATCGATGCTGCCTTTAGGGGCCTTACGATCACCGGTCACCGTCAGGAGATCAAGCGCGCCAAGAGCGGAGCGCGCATCATCGACGACTCCTATAACGCCAGTGCCGAGTCTATGGCTGCCGGCCTCGATTTGCTGTGCTCGCTCATCTGTGACGGTTCGCGCATGGCGATCCTGGGCGAGATGGGCGAGATGGGCGACGAGGCTCCCCGCATGCATGAGCTCGTGGGCGCCTATGCCGCCGCCAAGAAGCTCGACATGCTCGCGTGCGTCGGCGGCGAGCTGGCTCAGCTCATGGCCGATGCCGCACGTATGATGGGTATGGATGAGGACCGCATCCAGGTGTTCTCCGATTATCAGCAGGTGCTCGACCGCATGGGCGGCGCGCTTGAAAATCATGATGTTGTACTGGTCAAGGGTTCCCGTTTTGTTGAGCTCGACCGCTTTGTGGAAGGTGTGTGCTAGCCCATGTTCGGCAATCCCTCGTATCCTACGTATCAGGCCTTTTTGGGACTTGGCATCGCTGCCGCCATTGCGTTGCTGCTTATGCCGTGGTGGATCAAGCTGCTGAAGGTCGAGGGTATCGGCCAACAGGTCCGAGCCGACGGCCCCAAGCGTCATTTGATTAAACAGGGTACGCCGACCATGGGCGGCGTCATCATCCTTGTCGCGATCTCGCTGACCTGCCTGCTGATGGGCAAGCTCACCACCGAGCTCGTGCTCGTGCTGCTTGCCACGCTGGCCACCGGCGTTCTGGGTCTCATCGACGACCTGACCTCCGTCACGCATGGTCGCTCGCTCGGCCTGACGCCTCACGCCAAGATGATCGGTCTGACCATCATCTGCGTCACTTTTACCGTGCTCGCCGTCAATTGGTGCGGCGTCGCCCCCGAGATTCGTTTTCCCGGCGGCCTGACGATTGACCTCGGTGTTCTTTCGACCACCATCTGCGGCCTTTCGTTCCCGTGGCTCTACATTGTTTTTTGCTGGCTGATGATCGCTGGCCTTTCCAATGCCGTGAACCTGACCGATGGTCTGGACGGCCTTGCTGGCGGCACTTCCATGATCGCCATGCTCGCCATGGCCGCCATGGCGTTTTTGCACGGTGACGTGAACCTGTCCATCTTCTGCACGGCGTGCGCCGGTGCCTGCCTGGGCTTTTTGTGGTTCAACTGCTACCCGGCGAGCATCTTTATGGGCGATACCGGCTCGCTTGCCCTGGGTGCCGCTTTTGCCTGCACCTCCATCATGACCAACACCGAAGTCGTTTCCCTCATCATCGGCGGTTTGTTTATCGTTGAGACCCTGTCGGTTATGATCCAAGTCGTCTATTTCCACTTTACGCACAAGCGCGTCTTCCTTATGGCGCCCATCCATCATCATTTCGAAAAGAAGGGCTGGGCCGAGACCAAGGTCGTTATCCGTTTTTGGATTATCGCCGCGGCCTTTGGCGCCGTTGGCCTCGCCCTGTTCTTCCAGTTGGGATAGTGGTCTTTCATGCCTCTTGCTGATGTCTTTAGCCTGCTTGTTTTGGGGCAGGGTAAATCCGGTCTCGATGTCGCCCGTTGGGCGTTGGCTCACCCCGAGCGCGTGAGCGCCACGACCGTGTATGGCGGCGGTACCTCCGAGCCCAATGACGCCACACGTGCGCTCGAGGCGCAGGGCGCGTCGTTTGTCTACGGCACCGAGCAGGTCGAGGGTGCCTATGACGTGTGCGTGACATGCCCGGGCATCTCGGAGTTCTCGGCCTTCTTTAAGGCCGGGCGTGAGCATGCCGCTCAGATTATGGGCGAGCCCGAGTTTGCCTATCGCCTGTCTCCCCAAAATTGGATCGCCATCACGGGCACCAACGGCAAGACAACTACCACGTCGCTGACCGATTATCTGCTCAAGGCCGCCGGTGAAGCCAGCGTGGCCGTCGGCAATATCGGTGAGCCGCCGGTGAACGAGATCGACGGCCGCGCACACAATGAGTGGTTTGTGGCCGAGCTGTCGAGTTATCAGATTGCTACGACCGCCGAGCTTCATCCTCGCGTGGCGGTACTGCTCAACATCACGCCCGACCACCTGGGCTGGCACAAGAGCCACAAGAACTATGCGCTTGCCAAGATCAAGTTGTTCGAGAATATGGTCGATGACGACCTCGTGGTTATCGACGTCGAGGATGCCGGCATCCATGAGTTCGATGAGTGCATCTACACACCGGGCCGCCGCATCTGCAAGGTCGCCTTTGACGAGCCCGAGGGTGCAGACGCCGCCTTTGTGCGCGACGGCAAGATGGTCGTGCGCCTGAAGGGCGTCGAGACCCAGCTTGTCGCCACGTCCGAGCTCAAGATCTCGGGCCATCACAATGTCATCAATGCCTTATGCGCCGCCACGGCTGCTCTGGCCGTCGGTGCAGATCCCGAGGGCATTTGCCGCGGTTTGGCATCGTTCCAGCCGCTGGAGCACCGCGTTGAACCCTGCGGCGAGATCGATGGCGTGCGCTACGTCAACGATTCCAAGGCAACGAACACCGATGCGGTCGAAAAGGCCCTGACGGCGTTTCCCGATGACGACGTGATCTTGCTGCTCGGCGGTCACGATAAGGGTACGCCGCTTGTGGACTTTGCCCGCGTCGTTATGGACAACGTGCGCTCGGTCGTTTGCTTTGGCGATGCGCGCGAGCGCTTTACCGCCGCTATGGACGAGGCCGATGTCGATGGTGACGTGGATATCGCCCAGGCCGATGATCTGCGCGATGCCGTTGACGTTGCCCGCTCGCTCTCGAGCCGCGGCGACGTGATCCTGCTTTCGCCCGCTTGCTCTTCGTTCGACGAGTTCTCGGGCTACGAGGAGCGCGGTCGCGTGTTTAAGGACTACGTTGCCCAGCTTGCCGCGGCAGCGAAATCGCAAACGGAATAGGGGTTGCCGGTGAGAGAGGAGAGCCCCCGAAGTGATATGAGGAGGCCCGACTCGGACCGTGCTTCCTCGCTGCGTAGCACGCCGCGTTCCGGACGCGGCGGGCAGACGTTCGGTGAGCGCTATATTGCCGGCGTCCCCGCCCGCATCATGCGCACTCGTTTGATATTTATGGCTTGCCTGTTTAGCTTGGTTTGCTTTGGCTTGCTGATGGTGTACTCGGCATCTTCGGTCGAGGCGCTGCACGAGAATGGTACGGCGACGTTTTTCCTGTTTCGACAGGCCGCGTTTGCTGGAGTTGGCGTGCTGGCCATGGTTGCCATCGTGCGCGTCTTGCCGGACAGTTGGTTTGGGGAAGACGTGCTCAGGATCTTTCTCATGGGCATGATAGGGCTACTGGTTCTGGTGTTCTTTATGGGTAGCGGCAGTCGTGGCGCCACGCGTTGGCTCAACATCGCCGGTATTCAGTTCCAGCCGTCTGAGTTTTTAAAGCCGTTCGCCATCGCGTATTCGGCAATCATGCTCGACCGCATCTTTTCGCCCGGCGGCAACATCAACGAGTTTCTTCGCAAGATGGGTGTCTACCTGGGCATTTCGCTCTTTCTGATTTTTGTTCAGCCCGATTTTGGCACCGTTCTGATCATCTTGCTGACCCTCATGTGCATGGCGTTGTTTGCGGGATTGGACCCCAAATATATCGTTTGGACGGTCGTTGCCGGCATCGCCGTCATTGCGATCGCCCTTATCGCCGAGCCGTATCGTATGACGCGTGTCGAGGTTGCTTGGAATCCTTGGGCAGACGAATATGGTGATGGCTATCAGGCCACGCTTGCCATTATGGCGTTTGCCTCGGGCGGCCTGTTCGGTCGCGGTATCGGTAACTCCACCATGAAGTACTCGTATTTGCCCGAGGCGCATAACGACTACATCTTGGCTATTATCGGCGAGGAAGTTGGCTTTATCGGAACCGTGCTGTTCTTCTTGGTGTTCGCGATGCTGATCTACTCGGCGTTTCGTATTGCCGAGCAGGCGACCGACCGTCGCGGAGCACTTATGGCATCGGGTTCCGCGGTCATCCTTGCGGTGCAGTTTTTGATCAACGCGCTGGGCATTCTCAATGTGTTTCCCATGACGGGCAAGCCGCTGCCGTTTATTAGCTACGGTGGCTCGTCGATTATTGTGTCGCTTATGCTCGCCGGTCTGATCCTGCGCGTTTCGTATGAGAGCGCCCGTCGCGATGAGTACGACCGTCGCCGCGAGAGCTTTGCCGTTATGGATGAGAGTACCGCCGGCGTGCCCCACGTGCGCGGCGAGCGATCTTCGCGTAACGGCTTTACCGTTCTGGATGGCTCTGCGACCGAGCCGGTAGCCCGTCCGCGTCAGCGAACGGCGCCGCAAGGTCGTCCGCAGCGCCCCACTCCTCGCAATGCGGGCGGCGGATATAATCGAATCGATTTGAATTCGGACCCGTCGGCGCGTTTGCGCACCGATGACCAGGGACCGCGTGTACGAAGGGATTACCATGACCGATAAGATGACCGTTGCTATTGCAGCCGGCGGCACGGCAGGACATATCAACCCCGCGCTCGCCTTGGCCGAGGAGCTGCGTGACCGCGGTCATCACGTTGTGTTCGTGGGCCAGTCGCGCAAGCTCGAGGGTCGTCTGGTTCCCGAGGCCGGATTCGATTTTGTGCCCATCACGGTCACGGGCTTCGATCGCTCCCGTCCCTGGACGGCGCTGACCTCGCTGTGGCGCGTCAACAAGGCGAAGCGTGCGCTTGCCAGTCACTTCTCAAAGGTCGGTAAGCCCGATGCCGCTATCGGCTTTGGTGCTTACGTTGAGGTCCCGCTGCTGGGTTGGTGCAAGGGCGCCGGCGTTCCGTATCTGCTGCACGAGCAGAACTCTGTTCCGGGTCTGGCCAATAAGATGATGAACTCACATGCCGCCCGCGTGTGCATTTCGGTACCTGCGGCCCGCGCGGTCTTTGAGCGTGAGGGCGACCCCGACCATGTGCTCATGACGGGCAATCCTGTGCGTCGTTCGGTGATCGAGGGCGATCGCGCCCGCGGTCGCAAGACGCTCGGTGTGCCCGAGGACGCGACGCTTCTGCTCGTCTTTGGTGGTTCGCTCGGTGCTCAGCATCTCAACGAGCGCGTTGCCTCGCTCAAGAGTGAGCTGCTGACCCGCGAGAATCTCTACGTTTTGCATTCGACGGGTGCCGACGGCTTTGAGGAGACCGAGCGCGCTTTGGCGCTGACGCCCGAGGAGGCGAAGCGCTATCGAGTCCAGCCCTACATCGACAACATGGGCGATATGCTGGCTGCGGCCGATTTGGTGCTCTCGCGTTCCGGTGCCTCGAGCGTGGCCGAGATCGCCGCGCTTGCCGTGCCCTCGGTACTCGTGCCGTACCCGCACGCCACGGCCGACCACCAGACCACGAATGCGCGTTACCTGGTCGATGCCGGTGCCGGCGTGCTATGCGCCGATGCCGATATCGACGCCCCTGCCTTTGCCGACGAGCTGCTGCACCTGATCGATGACGCTGCGGCGCGTGATGCGATGCGTCAGGCGGCGCGTGGCTTGGCCCAGGACCGTGCCGCCGCACTTTTGGCCGATGCGGTAGAGGGATTGCGTTAGTTAGACGGGATATCGCCGGTCGCCCTCGCGCGGATGCGGTAGGTGCGGTACAGTTAATGGGTTACAGGCAGTGTTTACGCAAGGAGTACACGAGCACATGGCTGATTCCCAGACTGCAACCTCCGCGCCCGAGTTCAAGAGCGCCCATTTTATCGGTATCGGTGGCGCCGGCATGAGCGGCATCGCCCTCGTCCTGCACGAGCGCGGTTATACCGTTACCGGCTCCGACCTTAAGACGTCGCGCTATATTCGCCAGCTTACCCGCGCCGGCGTGAAGGTCCACGTGGGCCATGAGGCTGCGACGATCGACGAGGTCAAGCCCGACGTGGTTGTGGTCTCCACCGCTATTCCCGAGTCCAACCCCGAGCTCGTGCGTGCACGCGAGCTGGGTATTCCCGTGTGGCCCCGCGCCAAGATGCTCTCGGCTCTGGGCCACGGCTACACCACCGTCGCCGTTGCCGGCACGCACGGCAAGACCACGACGTCTTCGATGTGCGCCACGATGCTCGATCGCATGGGTCTGGACCCCAGCTTTTTGATCGGCGGCATCGTCGAGGGCTACGACACCAACGGCAAGAACGGCTCGGGTGACTACTTTGTCGCCGAGGCCGACGAGTCCGATAGCTCGTTCCTGTTCCTGAACCCCAACGTGGTCATCGTGACCAACGTCGAGGCCGACCATCTCGATCACTACTCGGGCATCGAGGAGATCGAGGCCACCTTTGCCAAGTTTATGGGTCTGGTGGGCGAGGACGGCACCGTCATTGTTTGCGGCGAGGACCCGCATCTGGTCGAGCTCGCCAAGTCGACGGGCCGTCATGTGCTTTCCTATGGCTTTGCCGAGAACAACGACATCGTCTGCGTACATCCGGATGTCAAGGGCATCCAGAGCGACTTTATCGTTCGCTTTGAGGACGGCACCGAGCACGCTGTCGAGATCAAGAGCAACCCCGGTCGTCACAACATGCTCAACGCCACGGCCGTCTTGACCGTCGCCCATGTCCTTGGCCTCGATATCGACGCCGCCGCTAAGGCACTTTCGAGTTTTGAGGGCGTCCGCCGTCGCTTTACCCACGTGGGCGATATCGACGGCATCACGGTGGTTGACGATTACGGCCATCATCCCACCGAGATCAAGGCGACGCTCGCTGCTGCCTCTTCGCTGGGCTACAAACATGTCGACGTCGTGTTCCAGCCGCACCGCTATTCGCGCCTGCAGGCTCTGTGCGATGACTTTGCCGATGCCTTTGCCAACGCCGATAAGCTGCTGCTGATCGATGTGTTCTCCGCCGGCGAGATGCCGATTCCGGGCGTTACCTCCAAGATGCTCGCAGATACCGTTCGCGCCAAGCACCCCGGCAAGGAGGTCGTGTACTGCTCCAGTCGTCTTGAGCTCAACCAGGAGCTTGAGAAGCTCGTGGGCGAGGGCGACCTGCTACTCACCATGGGTGCAGGTGACGTCACGACCGTCGGCCCCGAGTTCATCGAGTATCTGACTGCCAAGAAAGACGCTTAACCTCCATGGGTCTGTTTAACGCCGTCATGGCGCTTTCGGGCATGATCGACACGGACGTGGTCGAGGACGAACGTCTTGCACGCCATACAAGCTATCGTATCGGCGGCAAGGCCGACCTCTTTGTGACGTGCCATAGCTACCATGCCCTGCGTCGCGCCGTGGCGGTGCTTGACCGCGAGCAGGTGCCGTGGGTGATTATCGGTAAGGGGTCCAACCTGTTGGTTGCCGATGCCGGTTATCGCGGCGCCGTTATTTCGCTGGGACGTGAGTTTCAGCGCACGGTTGTTGCCGAGGACGGCTGCACGCTGACCGTTGGTGCGGGCGTGATGTTCGCGCGTTTGGTCAACGACGCCTTGTCGCGCGGGCTTTCGGGCCTTGAGTTCGCGGTCGGTATTCCCGGTTCGGTCGGCGGCGCCGTGTCCATGAACGCAGGTACGCGGAACGAGTGGATCGGTTCCCTTATCGAGGACGTGGTCACGTTTGATCCGGCGTCCGGTATTAAGCACTATGCAGGATCCGAGATCGCTTGGGGGTATCGCGAGTGCAGCTTGCCGCGTAATGAGATCATTCTCGAGTGCGTGCTTAAACTCAAGCCCGCGCCCAAGGCCGACATTCGCGAGCGCATGGAGCGGTACCTGACGCGCCGCAAGCGCACGCAGCCCATGGGCCGTGCATCCTGCGGATCGGTCTTTCGCAACCCGCCCGATGCAAGCGTGGGCAAGTTGATTGAGGAGTGTGGATTAAAGGGTTTTTCGGTTGGCGGTGCGGAAGTTTCGCCCGTACACGCTAATTTTATCGTTAATAACGGAACCGCCTCGGCCGATGACGTGGCCGCGGTTATCAGGCATGTGCACGGAAAGGTGAGGGAGGCGTATGGCATCGAGCTCAGACCGGAAGTTAAATTCCTCGGCTTCTAGAGCATCGAAACCAACCTTCCGCCGCGCCGGAGGGCGTTCCGGCGCACCTGCCCAGCCTCAACATAAGCCCGCCATGCCCTCCAAGTCTGTTGGGCCCGTTCGTCCTGCCAAGCGCCCGGTCGTCGGCTCGCAGCTGGGAGGACGCCCCGCTTCTAAAAAGACGAGTCGTCCGGCTCCGCGTCCTTCGGTGACGCCCAAGCCGGCGATGGGCGCCAAGACCTCCCGACCCATGGCGACGCCCAAGCCTTCGCTGGGAGCTCGTGCGCCGCATGCCGGCCGTACGTTGGCTGGCGCTAAGCCGCGTTCACTGACATCAGTGCCCGCTGCCAAGGCGTCTTCGGCAAAAAAGGGCATCAATCCTCTGTCATCGCTTGGTGCCATGGCAAGCAAGACGACCAACGTCGCTTCTGCCATTAAAGGTAAGGGCAAAATCGCGGGCGGCATCCTGGCAGCCGTGGCCGTACTTGCCATTATTGCCATCGTCGTCATCAACTCTGGCCTGTTCTCCGCCACCGATATTCAGATTCATGGCAGCGAGCATGTGACCAAGCACGACGCCATGCAGCTCATCAGTCTTCCCGAGAACACGTCGCTCTTTAACGTGGATCCCGATCAGATCACCGAGGGCCTCAAGCAAAACCCGTGGGTCTCGGGCGTGGATGTCCAGCGCCAGTTTCCCCATACGCTTATCATCACGCCGACGGAGCGTAAGGTTATCGCCATTGCGTATATCAGCTCCGACGACCTTGCCTGGGCTATCGGAGACGATGACACCTGGATTGCTCCGCTGTCGACGTCTGTCGAGGTGGACGACCAGGGGAACGTCATTACATCGGGGGAGGGTGCCAAAACCCTGACCGGCATCGATGCGGCCCTGGCGCTTGCCAAGCACTACGGCGCCGTGCTGTTGACTGACGTCTCGGCCGATGTCGCACCGGTTTCGGGTCGGGCGGTGAGCTCCAAGGCCGTCAAGGCCGGCCTGGATTACGCACGCGGTTTCTCGAGCGAGTTCTTGGACCAGGTGAAGGATATTTCCACGCCTTCCGTTGAGGCTATCTCGGCAAATCTCGACAACGGCGTCGAGGTGTCGCTGGGCGATTCGGACGATATCGCCAAGAAAGAACGCATCGTGACCAAGCTGCTTTCGCAAGTAGAGGGCGTAACCTATATCAATGTGCGCTCTCCAGGCAACTACACGTTTAGGAACGCACCGACCGCCTAGCATCCTAAATGGCTTTGTTGAGGGGTCATACCACGCCGTTTATCTGGTTTGTTTGGTTTTCACGGTCAATTATTTGACTGAAACGTTCATAATGTGCAAACATAATACGGTTTACCTTTGCATTTACTTTCAACCTGAAGGTTAATGTGCGCAGGGGTCAACCCATGCTATGGCTATAACCTTTGTTCGGAGGACCGACATGCACGAGACAGAGATCAACAACTACCTTGCCGTCATTAAGGTGGTCGGCGTCGGCGGCGGCGGTACCAACGCGGTCAATCGAATGATCGAAGAGGGCATCCGCGGCGTCGAGTTTGTTGCCATCAACACCGATGCTCAGGCGCTCGCGATCTCTGATGCCGATATCAAGGTGCACATCGGCACCGACCTTACCCGCGGCCTGGGCGCCGGCGCCAACCCCGAGGTTGGCCGCAAGGCTGCCGATGAGTCCCGCGACGATATCGCCGAGGCGCTCGCTGGCGCCGACATGGTGTTCATCACCTGCGGCGAGGGCGGTGGTACCGGTACCGGCGCCGCTCCCATCGTTGCCGATATCGCGATGAACGAGGTCGGCGCGCTGACCGTCGCCGTCGTGACCAAGCCCTTCACCTTCGAGGGTCGCAAGCGCAAGAAGAGCGCCGAGGAGGGCATCAAGACCCTCTCCGATTGCGTCGACACCATGATCGTTATCCCTAACGACAAGCTGCTCGACATCGCCGAGAAGAAGACCACGATGCTCGAGGCCTTCGCAATTGCCGATGGCGTCCTTTCCCAGGGCACCCAGGGCATCACCGACCTCATCACCGTCCCGGGTATCATCAACCTGGACTTCGCCGATGTTAAGACCATCATGAAGCAGGCCGGTACCGCCATGATGGGTATCGGTACCGCTTCTGGGGATACCCGTGCCGTCGACGCTGCCCAGCAGGCCATCTCCAGTCCGCTGCTCGAGAGCTCCATCGATGGCGCCACGCGTGTCCTGCTTTCCATCGCCGGCTCCAAGGACCTGGGCATTCAGGAGATCAGCGACGCCGCCGACGTTGTCGCCAATGCCGTCGACCCCGAGGCCAACATCATCTTCGGTACCGTTGTTGACGAGTCCCTGGGCGACCAGGTGCGCATCACCGTTATCGCTACGGGCTTCTCCGACTCCAACGTCAACCGTCAGGACGAGCTCTTCGCTGCTCAGCAGTCCCAGAGCAAGGCCGCTGCTTCCGCTGAGCCGCAGCGCACCGCTCCGGCTGCCAGCCCCGCTCAGGCTGCCCCGACTCGCAACGTCGGCGGTACCGAGCTGCCCAACTTTGGCAACGATCAGTTTGAGCTTCCCGACTTCCTCAAGCGCGGCAGCTTCTAAGTCCTTCTTCGCATTGTTTTGCACAGGGGCGCGTCCGTATGGATGCGCCCTTTTTGTTTCTCGTTTGTAAACGAAAGCCTCCAATCTCCTTACGTTCCCTTTACGTTTGGTCCCTACCGCTGCGGGTATCCTTTTAAAGAAGTATGACAGTCGTATAAACACGGACTGCGCGGCGACGCCGCGGTACTTGTTGTAATAGGAGGCTTTAGTATGGCAGCACGTGCGGACAACGTTTCGCGTGTCGACCATGATGGAGTTACGTTGGTAGAGGGCGCGACGCTCGATGTTCGCTTTGCCTTTACCGAGCGCACCGGTGGCGTTTCCGAAGATGCGTACTCCTCGCTCAACCTGGGCTCGCATGTAGGCGATGACCCCTTTGCTGTTCAAGAAAATCGTCGTCGAGCGCTCGAAGCCATGGGCGCCGCTGAGTGCGAGCATAATCTGCTTGTTCCCAATCAGGTGCACGGCGACCATGTCGTGACGGTGACCTCGAACGGCGCCGACGATCTCGAGAACATTCGCGAACAGATTGCAGAGGGCTGCGATGCCATCGTCTGTACGGCCCATGAGGTGCCCGTGATGCTCTGCTTTGCCGATTGTGTTCCCGTGGTGCTGGTGGCTCCCAACGGCTTTGCCGTGGTGCATTCTGGCTGGAAGGGCACGATTGCGCGCATTTCCGCCAAGGCCAGCCAAGCACTCTGCGAGGCGGCTGACTGCACGCCGGAGGACATCTCTGCCTATATTGGGCCCCATATCCTGGGTGACGAGTATGAGGTGTCCCAAGAACTTATGGATCGCTTTGCCGCCGAGTTCGCGTGCATCGATGCTACCGCTTCCCGTATGCTCGATCTTTCCGCCGCCATTCGCGAGGCGCTGGTGGATGCCGGTGTCGATGTTAATGGCATTGTGGACACCAAACTTTCCACCGTGCGTCAAAACGACCGCTTTTATTCCTATCGCAACGAGGGCGGGACCTGTGGGCGCCATGCTGCGATCGGCGTGATGCTATGAGAAAGATTGCATCGGTCCTGAGCGCGGCAGTGCTCACGCTCACGCTGTGCGCCTGCTCCTCGGGATCTTCTACCTCTTCCATCACCGTTGCCGGCTCTACGACGTGCCTTCCCATTGCCGAGATCGCGGCCGAGGGCTTTAAAGAGGAGACCGGCACCGACGTGCTCGTCTCCGGCCTTGGCTCATCTGCTGGTATCGAAGCTGTTAGCGCCGGCACCGCCGATATCGCCAGCTCCTCTCGTGGCCTCAACGCCGATGAGCAAGACCTGGGTCTGACGCCTATCGTTATCGCGCACGACGGCATTGCAGTCATCGTGAACGACGACAACCCGGTCGATAATCTCTCGACCGAGCAGCTCCGCGATATTTACGCCGGCAAGATCACCAACTGGAAAGAAGTCGGCGGAGAGGACCTGAAGATTCAGGTTATCAACCGCGACGAGGCGTCCGGTACGCGCGAGGCCTTCCGCACTATCGTGATGGACGGCACGCCATTCGATCGCCGCTCGGCTGTTCTTTCGGGCACGGGCCAGGTGCGCGATGTCGTGTCTCGCTCGCGTGGCGCCATTGGCTACATCTCGCTGGGTTTTGTCGAGAGCCTCAACGCCAAGACCTCGGTCAAGGCCGTTTCGGTCAACCATGTCGAGGCATCCGAGAAGACGGTCGCAAGTGGCGGCTATCCCATCTCGCGTGACCTTTACTTCTTTGTGAAGGGGACGCCTTCGCAGCAGGCGCAGGATTACATCGACTATGTGACGTCCGAAAAGATGGACAAGCAGATTCGCGAGGCGGGCTTTATTCCCGTCACCAACGACGGAAAGGGGAGTGAGTAGCGTGGAAGCACAGGAAACCCCCCAGATTGAGCAGGAGACCCGGGTGCCCAAAAAGCGTGAGTTGGCGTTGGTGTCGCGCAGCACCTATCTTAAGGAGAAGGCGCTGCAGTGGATCTTCTTTGCCTGCGCGTTCTTGGCGGTCGTCACCGTCATCCTGATTTTTGTCTTTACCACGTACTCGGCGCTGCCGGTCTTTACCGACATCGGCCTGGCGGACTTCTTTAGCTTTACATGGGCACCCTCTGAGGGCCACTACGGCATTATGTCGCTGCTGGCGGGTTCTGGTCTGGTGACTGTCGGTGCGCTCGCCATGGGTGTGCCCCTGGGTGTGGGCACGGCTGTGTATCTGGTCGAGATCGCCAGCAAGCGCGTGCGCAGGCTCATCAGCCCCGCCGTCGACCTGCTGGCGGGCATCCCCTCCATCATCTACGGCTTCTTTGGCATGGTCATCATCCGTCCGTTTATCGCGCAGCTGACCGGCGGTCTTGGCTTTGGCGCGCTGACGGCGTGGTTCGTGCTCGCCATCATGATCGTTCCCACCATCACCACGCTCACCATCGATGCCCTCAATTCCATTCCCATGGGCATTCGCGAGGCATCCTATGCCATGGGTGCCACCAAGTGGCAGACCATCTACAAAGTCGTGCTGCCGGCCGCCAAGCTGGGCATTGTGGACGCCATCGTTTTGGGTATGGGTCGCGCCATCGGTGAGACCATGGCCGTGCTGATGGTCGTGGGCAACGCCCCGGTCATTCCGGATAGCATCTCGAGCCCTATCTCAACGCTCACGAGTCAGATTGCGCTCGATATGAGTTATTCCTCGGGCCTGCACCGCTCGGCTCTGTTTGGCATGGGCGTTGTCCTGTTTATCATCTCCGCTGCACTGGTGGGTATCGTCCGCCTGATTTCCAAGAAGAGGGGGTAGGCTATGTCCGATTCCGTTGACACGACGGTCGATACGACCTCGTCGCGCGAGCGCATCAAGCGTGCCCTTTCCCATGGCAAGAAGGGCCGCATCAACAAGGACCTCTCCAACAAGATCATGCTCGGCGTGTTTCGCGCCGCGGCCTATATCACCACGCTGGTGCTGATCGCCATCATCGCCTACGTGGTCATCAACGGCCTGCCGCATATCTCGCTCGACTTTATCTTTGGCTGGCCGCAGGGCGTAAACGCCGAAGGCGGCATTTGGCCCACGATTGTCTCGACCGTCTACGTGACGGCGCTCGCCATGCTCATCTGCACGCCGGTTGCCGTCTTGGCTGCGGTCTATCTGGCCGAATACGCCAAGCAGGGCAAGATTGTCGACATCATTCGCTATGCTGCCGATGCCCTGGCCTCGGTGCCCTCCATTGTTATGGGCCTCTTTGGCTACGCCTTGTTTGTCGAGGCCATGGGCCTGGGCCTTTCGATGGTCTCGGCCGCCCTGGCGCTGGCACTTCTGATGCTGCCCATTGTTATGCGCACCACTGAGGAGGCAATCCGCGCCGTTCCGCGCTATATCCGTTGGGGTGCATACGGCCTGGGCGCCACCAAGTGGCAGGTCGTCTCCAAGATCGTGCTTCCTTCGGCTTTTGGCCGCATCGCCACCGGCATCGTGCTTGCCATCGGCCGCGCCATCGGCGAGACCGCCGTGGTGCTCTACACCATGGGTCAGGCCATCAACCTGCCTATTTCGCCGCTCGATTCCGGTCGTCCTATGACCGTTCACCTTTATCTGCTTGCCAATGACGGCATCAACATGAACGCAGCTTACGGCACCGCGCTTTTGCTGATGGCGATTATTCTGGCCTTCAACCTGTTTGCGCGTTATCTGTCGCGCAAGCGCCGCTAGTTAAGGAGTCCCATGTCCGTCTATCAGTCCGCTCCCACGCCGGAGCAAGCGGCCATCACGGCCAAGGATTTCAACTTTTGGTACGGTGACTTTCACGCGCTGACGGGGCTCGACCTCAACATCGCCAAAAGCGCCATCACCTCGTTTATCGGCCCTTCGGGCTGCGGCAAATCGACGTTTTTGCGCTGCATCAACCGCATGAACGACCTTATCGAGGGCACTCGCGTCGAGGGCACCATGACGCTTGACGGCAACGATATCTATGCCGAGGGCGTCGATCCGGTCGACCTTCGCCGTCGCGTGGGCATGATCTTTCAGCAGCCCAACCCGTTTCCCAAATCCATCTACGAGAATGTCGCTTTTGGCCCTCGTCTGCAGGGCGTGACTAGCAAAAGCGACCTCGACGACATCGTGGAAGAATCGCTCAAGCGCGCCAACCTCTGGAAAGAGGTATCCAATCAGCTCAACAAGGATGGTTTGGCGCTCTCGGGCGGTCAGCAGCAGCGTCTGTGCATCGCGCGTGTGCTTGCGGTGCAGCCCGATGTCCTGCTGATGGACGAGCCCTGCTCCGCCATCGACCCCACGTCCGTCTCTAAGGTCGAGGATTTGATGGCCGAGCTGGCGCCCGAGATGACGATCATCATCGTCACGCATTCTATGCAGCAGGCCGCTCGCATTAGCGACTACACCGCATTTTTCTTGCAGGAAGTTGCCGGCGAGCCCGCCACGCTCATCGAGTATGGTCAAACCGACGCGATCTTCACCAGCCCGGTGGATTCGCGGACGGAAGACTATATCACCGGCCGCTTTGGCTGATCGGTGCGACTAGTCCCAAGCCGATCGGACCTGGTCCGGTGCGTATTCACTGTGCGGGCGGCATGACCGCACCCAACTGATTGGAGTGAACCATGCGCAAACTGTTTTCCCGTCAGCTCATCGAGGCCCGTCACGAGATGCTGAGCATCTACGAGGCCGTCGATCTGGCGCTTCACGACGCCGTGAAGGCCTATGTGACCGATGATCGCAAGCTCGCCACCAAGACCAAGAAGCGTACGCTTTCGATTGACGCTCGCTGCGCCAACTTGGAGGCCGTGTGCTACAACCTGATCGCTACGCAGTCGCCGGTCGCCTCCGACTTCCGCTTGCTGCAGACGATCATCTACGTCGACTTTAACCTGCAGCGCATGACCGATAAGGTTCGCCAGATCTGCCGCGCCACGCGTCACATGGTCAAGGCCGACATCTCGCTGCCCCAGGAACTCGTCGGTACGGTTGAGGCCGAGGCCGAGGCTGTTTACCAGGTGCTGGGTTCGTCGCTTTCTGCGCTCGTCACCAACGACATGTCCATCATCTGCAACCTGGCCGTCGAGGACGAGCCGGTGCATGCGGCGTACGAGAAGTTCTTCCGCATCTTTAACCGCATGGACACGGGCGATTTTATGGACGACGACAGCAACTATGACGATCTGCGCCGCGCCATTATGGTTTCGCGCTACCTCGATCGTATCGCCTCGATTTCCATCGATGCTGCCTGCCGTCTGACCTTCCTTTTGACCGGACAGCGCATGACTGCCGGCGATATCGCCCATACGGACGAAGATGAGCTTGAGAGCATGCGCGTGCCTTCGGGCGAGGGTGTCATCATGAGGCCCGCCGTGGATGCGGGCTATGTTGCCAAGGTGCCTGCTAACGAGGTGAGCGAAGGCCTTCGCTATTTGCTTGAGCACCTTGAGGACGAGGACGACGCCGAGGACGACGAGGAGTAGGGGGCCCCGTTCGTCGAAAGATTGTAAATACCTAAGTGAGCGCGGCCTTGCACATGTGAGGCCGCGCTCTTGCGTTAGCATGGGACTACTTGTTTGGCTGTCAGCGGAGGCGATTGGCAATGGATAACTATTTGGACTTGATACGCGCTCGCCGCGAGCAGATTCTCGAACGCTTTTATGCAGCGCTCGATCGCGCGGGCCGTCCCCACGATGCCGCGCGCCTGATTGCCGTCTCCAAGACTGTTGGCGTTGATGAGACCGTTGCCGCTATTCAGGCGGGGTATCGCCATTTTGCCGAGAACCGCCCGCAGGAGCTCGTTCGCAAGCTTGCGGGCCTCGTAGAGCATCCGGAGCTACCCGAGGTGCGCTTCGATATGATCGGCAACCTGCAGACCAACAAGATCAATGCGGTTCTGGGCTCGGCCGAGCTGATTCATTCGGTGGGATCGCTGCATTTGGCTCAGGCTATCTCGAGCCGTGCGGTCCGCAAGATTGAGGCGGGCGAGCTCTCCGGCCCCCAGCGTGTGCTGATCGAGGTCAATGTGAGCGGCGAGGAGTCCAAGGGCGGCTTTTCGCCCGACGAGGTCCGAGACGCCGCAGGTGAGCTTGCGGAGCTTGAGGGAATTTGTGTGCAGGGCCTTATGACTATGGCGCCCCGGGGGAATAAGAATGTGTCGCGCCGCACTTTTGCCGGACTTCGCGAACTAAGGGATGAGCTTGAGGCGACGCACTCCGATCTGAGCCTGCCCGAACTTTCCTGCGGCATGAGCGAGGACTTTGAGCCTGCTCTTGAGGAAGGCTCTACGCTCGTTCGCCTGGGCAGGGTAGTATTTAGCCCGGAGTTTGCAGTAAAATAAGGCTCTGAAGTGCGCACTGATTATCAGAGCGCCTGCACTAAACCGCGAGAGGACACAACCATGGGCTTCCTTGACGAGATTAAAAATAAGATGCACCTGGGCGGCCAGCAGGGTTACGACCAGGGTTATGGTCAGGACGACGACTACGGCTACGATGATGGCTATGACGACGGCTACCAGAATAACGGTTACAGCGGTGCCTCGGGCGAGGGCTTCTACACCCAGGACGAGCCGAGCAACGGCCTGTTGGGTCAGACGCGCCGCGGCGAGGCCGAGTCGGTGGCCGTGTACACACGTTCCGGTCAGCTGGTCGGCGACGATTCTCGCCACGCTACGACCTACAACCCGCCATCGCGCTCGCAGGAGACGGTCGCGGGCGGCTATCGCCCCGGTGCTTACGACACGCCGTCGAGCTATGCCGAGAGCACACGTGCCCGCGCTGCTGCCCCCGCACCTGCTCCCTCACCGAGCGATGCCTCGGCGTATGCGAGCAACATCATCAACGCTACGCCGCAGCTGCCGGCTTACGTCCTGCGCCCCGAGAGCTATGACGACGTGGAGACCGTCGTGCGCCGCGTGCGCACCAAGCAGCCTGTCGCGCTGATTTTTGTGGGCGTTCGTACCGAGGTCGCCAAGCGCGTCCTGGACTTCTCTTACGGTTTTGCCTGCGGCCTGGGCGCCACGGTCAAAGAGGTGGGCGACCGCGTGTTTATGGTGCTGCCCGCCGGTTGCGAGGTCAAGGATTCGGACCTCAAAAAGCTCCGTGCCGACGGCTACCTTAAGTAAAGACAAGACGAGGAGATTCTCATCAACATCTACACCATTGTCCAGCTGGTCAATACGCTGTTCAACTTTTACTCCACGCTCATCGTGGTCTACTGCCTTATGACGTGGATCCCTATGAAGCAGGGCGGATTGCTACAGGATATCGCGGCCGTTCTCGATAGCGTGTGCGGCCCGTGGCTCAATTTGTTCCGCCGGTTTATCCCGCCCATGGGCGGCGTCGATTTTTCACCGGTCGTTGCGATTATTGCGTTGCAGTTGGTGCAGAAGCTGGTTCTGCAACTTCTTATAGGTATACTCATATAAAACTGGCTTAGTAATTCACGTCGGGCGCACAGCGCCAAGGCGAAGATAAAGGAGAACTTGTTATGGCTATTACCCCTGCTGACATTCAGGCTCAGACCTTCTCTGAGGCCAAGCGCGGCTACGATCCCGCCGAGGTCGACGTCTTCCTGGAGACCCTGTCCTCTGAGGTCGACGCCATGCTCGCCAAGATTGTCGATCTTAAGGGTCGTCTGACCGCCACCGAGCAGCAGCTCGCCGATACGCAGGCCCAGCTCGCTCAGGCTCAGGATGCTGCCGCTCAGGCCGTCCCTGCCGCGCCCGTCGCCGCTCCCGCACCCGACTTCTCCGCTCAGGAGCGCCAGATCTCCGCTGCTCTGATTGCTGCCCAGCAGACCGCCGAGGGCATTGTCAACGACGCCAACGAGAACGCCGACCGCATCCGCAACGAGGCCGACGCCAAGGCCCGCGAGGTCATCCGCCAGGCCCTGACTGAGAAGCAGGCCGAGCTTGAGGAGATCGACCGTCTTAAGGCTTCCCGTGAGGAGTTCAAGGCCGAGTACCTCAAGCTCATCCAGCACTTCATGGACGATGCTCAGAACTCCTTCCCGTCCGATCTCATGGCCTCCACGCCGGTTGGTTCCGCCGCTTCTCCGGCTGTGACCGTTCCTGCTGCCGAGCCGCTGCCCGTCGCCGAGCCGGTTATCCCCGTTGCCGATCCCTTCGCACCGATCGACAACTTCGCCGCCGACGACCTGGACTAATATCCAGCTATCATGTAGCGCCTAGAAAGGGCCCGCAGCTTGCGGGTCCTTTTTTGTGGCTGTATGCAGTCTGCAAAACAAAACGCCGAGTCCTGCGTTTGAGGGCACAGAACTCGGCGAACCGGTGAGCGGTCAAAGGTAGATTTAAGGCATGTACTAAAAATCTACTTGAGGAGGAAGTCGGGGAGGGGAATGGTACGGGCCTCGCGTTGCTCGGGGTCGGCGATATGGTCGGCAGGATGGCCGCAGACGAGCATGTGATAGGGATAGATGCCCTCGGGCAGGCTGAACTGCTCACAGGCCACCTCGGGCTTAAAATGGCACACCCAACACGTACCCAGGCCCTGCTCCTCGGCCTCCATCATCATCTGATCGCAAACAATCGAGGTGTCGATGGCACTGGAGTTCATCTGGTCATAAGGGCGCACCCAAGCATCGTCGGTAACGCTGCAGATAAGAAAGATAAGCGGAGCCCCAAAGATAGACCCATCACGAGCAAATCGAGGCTGACAAGCAGCAGCCTTCTCCAGAAGCTCCGGAGTATCAAGCACCATCACGCGGGTTGGATGATTATTACAAGCAGAAGGAGCAATACGCCCAGCCTCAACAATGGCATCCACCACAGCCTGCTCCACAGGACGGTCCTCAAACAAACGACAAGAATACCGAGACCGAGCCAGATCCAAATAAGACATACAAGCCCTCCTACAATTAAAAATCAAACAAACCCAAAGTAACCCAAAGAGTACCCAAAGCAGCAATCAGCCAAACGCTCATCAAGGGCCAAAGTATCCGAACGGGTACCAAAGGTCCCTTCAGTCAAACCCCCATTGCGCTAAAACTATCAGCCAAAGTTCCAATGGTGGTACGTAAGGCGAAGGCCCGACACCTATTTACTTTCGAACGACTCTGCCGTGCAGCCGGAGTGAGAAAGCAAATCGGTGCCGGGCCTTCGCCGGTGGGATGCGTACCGCTAATTAACTGTTCTTCATGACAATCGAATCCACGACATCGGCCACATTCTCACAGCAGTCAGCGCAGTACTCCAGGAAGGCGTAAACGTCACGCCAGGCGATGACCTCGAGCGGGTCCTTGCCGTTGACGTGCAGGTTGCGCATAGCGTTGATGTAGAGCTCGTCGGCCTCGGACTCGATCGTGTTGATCTGGATGACGAGTTCGCGCAGGGTCTTGGACTTGCGGTAGTTGGGCAGCTCGACCATCAGGTCCTTCATGGCGCGGCAGGCGTCGGTCACCTTGTGGGCGATCACGATGGCATCGGGATGGATGCTCTGGATGTTGGTGAAGTAGACGCGCTGCACGACGCCCTCGATACGGTCGAGCACGGTGTCGAGCGAGCAGCTCATCAGGTCCAGGTCCTCGCGCTCAAGCGGGGTGATAAAGGCCGTGAGCAGAGCGTCCTCAAGCTCATGGTGCTTCTTATCGGCCGCATGCTCGATCGCGTGCATCTTGTTGAGCATATCGTGAATCCTTGCGGGATCGAAGTTCTCGAAAATCTTGGTGAGCAGCTCAGCGGCCTGGACGGCAAGGTCGGCGCAGGCGACGTAGTTGTCGAAGTAGAACGAATCGGGTTTCTTTGCCATGAGTGGGTCCTTTCGAGGCGAAGTCGGGTGGGCGAGGTATTACGGTCCGGATGGACGCTCGGTTTGACTAGATGAACATCATGAACAGCTTGGCCATGACAAAGCTGATGAGTCCGCAGGCGGGGAAGGTGAAGAACCAGGTGAACATCATGTCCTTGACCACGCCGAAGTTGATGGCCGAAAGGCGCTTGACGGCACCGACGCCCATGATGGCGCAGGTCTTGATGTGGGTGGAGGACACGGGGATACCGGTAAGGGTGGCAAGCAGCAGATTCGCGGCGCCCGCGAGGTCGGCGGAGAATCCCTGATACTTCTCGAGCTTGACCATGCTCTGGCCGACGGACTTGATGATGCGCTCGCCGCCCACGCTGGTGCCGATGCCCATGGTGGCCGAGCACAGCAGCATAATCCAGATGGGGATGCCGGCATCGCCGACGCTCGTCTGGCCGTTGGCGAAGGCCACGCCTAAAAAGAGCACGCCGATGAACTTCTGTCCATCCTGCGCGCCATGCATAAAGCTCATGGCCGCGGCACTCGCGATCTGAGCGTATTTAAAGAAGACATTGGCACGTCGCCTATTGGCGGCGGCAAACAGAATCGAGACGAGTTTGCACAGGATCCAGCCCATGACAAAGCCCAAGCCGATGGAGAGCGCCAGGCCGTAGATGACCTTCATCCACTCGTGGACGTTGACGCTGTTCGCGCCGCCGAGGGCGATAGCGGCACCGGTCAGGCCGGCGATAAGGCTGTGGCTTTGCGAGGTGGGGATACCAAAACGCGATGCCGTGGCACCGTAGACGACGATGGAGAACAGCGCCGCGCACAGGCAGGCAAGCGCCATGGTGCTGTTTCCGCCAAAGTCGACGATATGTGAGATGGTGTTGGCGACGCTCGCGTTAAAGTGCGTCATGATGAGCACGCCCAAGAAGTTGAATGCGGCGCTCATGAGAATGGCGGCGCGGGCGGGCATGCAACGCGTAGTGACGCAGGTCGCGATGGCGTTGGGCGCGTCGGTCCATCCGTTGACGAAGATGGCGCCGAGCGCGAGAATCACGGTGACGGCAAGGACTGGGTTCGACACAATTTGGCCGAGGAAGGTTGAGAACGTTACGTCCATATATGGGCTTTCTCGAAGTTTGCAGACACGTTACAAAAACATGATAAATCGTATCACCTCCTATGGGTTTCTTTACCGAGTTCTGATGGGAGAAGTGAATTTTTTGGCACTAAAATTGAATATTAGCCCTGTTGACCGCGGGTATTCTTTTTGCTAACACGCCATGAGGACACGCGTGCGCGCCCCAACACCCCAAAACCACAGTCTGTTCGCTTTACAACATGCAAACACGCGTTCGATAATAGGGGGCATGGAATATCGACAGACAGACGGCAAAACTCGGCGCGTGCACAAGCAGTATGTGGACGTCGTGGCTCGCATCCTCGCGGGCGGACAGGTCGTGCCGGTCACCGTCTGTTGGGTCGACGGCCGTTGTTTTACGATCGACGAAATTATCTCGACCACCGGGTTTGGCCTGATGGTCCACGGCATCCGTACGGCAACATATAAGGTGCGTTTTGGCGGGCACGCGACCGAGTTGTATCTGGAGGACCAGACGCGCGAGCGGGCGGACGGCTCGCAAGCGCACGTGATGCGTTGGTGGGTCTGGGCCTTTGATCGTACGCTTGAGGGCGAGCGCCGTAGGTAAGGACGTGCGGCATTCGGGTACAATGGCAGGAATCTTGTCACCTACGGCGCTGTCGTGCGCTTTTTGAAAGGACGAAGTATGAACGATATCCAGGGCTATCAGAACGGCCCCATCGAGACCGGCGCAAGTCGCGCCAAGGAGATGTCGCCGCGCGCGTACAATCTTGCCATGTCTGCCCTCATCTTCTTGGGCCTTTGCGCCATGGGCGCCGGTGCTTACTTTACGAGCACCATGGCGTTTGCCCGCATGATGATGAGCGGGGCCGCCCTGCCACTGGTCTTTGGCTCGTTTATCCTGACTATTGTCGGCATCGTCATGATGTCTGCTGCCGCCAGCAAGCAGTCCGTGGGCCTGTCGCTCGTGGGTTACGTGATCTTTGCGAGCACCTTTGGCCTGACCGCGTCGTTTGGCCTTGCCAACTACGACCTGCCCACCATCAACACCGCTTTTATCGCCACGGCCGCCATCACCTTTGTCTTTGGCGCCTTGGGCGTGACGTTCCCCAAGTTTTTCCAGCGCGTATATGGCATCGGTTTTGGCATTCTGCTCGCCACTGTTCTGGTCGAGATCGTGCTGATGTTTATGGGCGTCTCGCAGTCCATCACCGACCTGATCGTGATCGTGGTGTTCGCCGGGTTTATTGGCTACGACACCTATGTTGCCACGACGGTGCCACCTACGCTGCCCAATGCGGTGCTCATGGCGTCCAACCTGTTCGTGGACATCATCAACGTGTTCCTGCGCATCCTGAACATTCTCGGTCGTCGCGACTAGTGGCGAATTGCGGCGGTGCTTGCCGTGCGTGCAAATCGATGCGAAAGGCGGTCCTTCGGGGCCGTCTTTTTTGTGCGCGGCGGGGTATCATGGATGGGAAAAAGCCGATAGCGGCAGCGACAGGAAAGGTGGCCACGTATGGCAGATGTCGACAACAGGAACCGTAACCGCAGGTCTAACCGAGCGGGTCAGCCCAATCCCAAGCGCGAGGCGCGTGCCAAGGCCGCCGAGCGCCATGTGGCGGCTGTGTCCGAGGCCTGCGCCAAGGACATCGAGCGTTCGCTTGCCGGCGTGCGCGAGTTCGATGGTATGCCTGCCGGTTTTGTCGCGGCGATGAAGGCCAAGGCCCAGAAGGCGGCGGCTGCTGAGGAGCAGGCTGCGGAGGTTGTGGAGGCTGACGCTGCCGAGGTAGAGGCTGCCGAGGTGGAGACCGCGGTCGAGCCCGAGGTGGCGCTCGAGTCCACCGAGTTGGCCGACGAGGCTGAGTCCGCGCCCGCGGAGGAGGCTGCTCCGGCCCTGCCCGAGGTCACTGTGCTTGATGCCTCCGCCACGCAGGCAATCCTCGATAACGGCCGCGGCTATGCGCAGTTCTGCGATATGGCCGTGCTTGCCTTTGCCTCGTTTACCAATCCGGGCGGCGGCTATATCCAGGGCTACCTGGGCCAGGAGGCGACGCTCTGCGCAGATTCGTATCTGTACAACGTACTCGACAAGCAGCGTAAGTGGTACGGTGAGAACCGTCGCCGCAACATCAACTGCGAGCTGTACCGCAACCGTGCGCTGGTGGTGCCCGCCGTGCGCTTCGATCGCAACCATGTGCACGCCTATGCCGACGTAATCGTGGCCGCCGCGCCCAACGCCAAGCGTGCTCGCCAGGAGTATCGCGTGAGCGACGATGCCTTGCTCGACGCTCTGCGCGATCGCATCCGCTTTGTGCTTGCCATCTGCGACGAGCTGGGTCGCGAGAAGCTCGTACTGGGTGCTTGGGGCTGCGACAACAACGGCTTTGACGCCGAGGTCGTGGCAGAGCTCTTCCGCGAGGAGCTCGCATCGGGCGACTTTAAGGTCAAGCAGGTGTTCTTTGCCGTGCCTTCTACGCGCTGGGATGAGGACTTCGCCAAGTTCGAGCACGTGCTGGCAAGCTTCCCCGAGCGTAACGAGGAGTCCTATGCCCAGGTTGCCGCACGCGCTGCGGCTGCTCGCGCCGCCGAGCAGGCCCAGGCTGCCGCCGAGGACGATGAGGACGATGACGATTGGCGCAAGTACCTGTAATCGGTACGTGCCGACAGATAGGTCGAGCCGGCGGGAGGGCTGCTCCCGTCGGCTTTTTACTAAAGGAAGGGCTTACGATGAAAAACGTTCTGTGCTTTGGTGACAGCAATACCTATGGCTATGATCCGGCTGGTATGCGCGATGGCACCGCGGTGCGCTATGCGCAGGATGTGCGCTGGTGCGGCGTGGCGCAGCGTGACCTGGGCGAGGGCTGGCATGTGATTGAGGAGGGGCTTAACGGCCGCACGACGGTGCGCGACGATATGTGCCATCTGGACACTAACCTCAACGGCATTCGCGCGCTTCCGATGCTGCTCGAGGCCCATAAGCCGCTGGACGCCATTGTGATCATGCTGGGCACCAACGACTGTAAGACGGTCTTTAACGTGACAGCTTCTGATATTGCCCGCGGTGCCATGGCGCTGATTCGCGCCGTCCGCGCGTTTCCGTGGACCGACGCCGCGCCTTGTCCGCGCATTCTGCTGATGGCTCCTATCAAGATTAAGCCGCAGATCACCGATGTGTACATGACCGACTTTGACGAACACTCCGTCGAGGCTTCGGAGCATTTTGCCGAATACTATGCGCACGTGGCCGAGCAGTTTGGCTGCGACTTTTTGAATGCCGCCGAGTTTGCCGAGCCGGGCGATATCGATTATCTGCACATGATGCCCGAAAGCCACGAGAGCCTGGGCCACGCCGTGGCAGCCAAGCTCCAGGACATGCTCGGTGAGTAGCACGGCCCCAAACCACCACAAAGGTACCTTTGCGGTGGCTTGTTTCGTTTGTTTGTCTTGATCTGTAACAGTTGTAAGGCCGAAAACGGCCTAGATGTTACAGATTGAGATTATTTAGGTCGATATCGGTCGTTTGTCTCGATCTGTAACATCTAGGGTCGATTTTGCCGAGTTACTGTTACAGATCGAGATTATCTCCTGAGCGGAATTTGAATGTCTCAATCTGTAACAGGTGGGCCGAAAAATGGGCTCTAACTGTTACAGATTGAGATGTTTGTGAGGACCACTGCAAAGGTGCCTTTCCCCTTTGCAGTGGTTTTGGGCTGCAAATCTTAATACTGCCACATATGGTTGACGGGGCCGGAGCCTTTGCCCATGTCAAAGCCGGCGGCGAGAGCGCCGGTTAGGTAGGCCTTGCCGGCGTTGATGGCGTCGGCAAGATCCATACCCTGGGCCAGCGCGCAGGCGATGGCGGACGAAAGCGTGCAGCCAGTGCCATGCGTGTTGCCGGTCTCGATGCGCTTGTGGCGGAACCACGTGGTGAGTGGATCGCCCAGGTGGTTGCCCTCGTCATCGAGCGGCGCGGGCTCTGCTAGCACATCGTTGGCTTCGTTGACAAGATGCCCACCCTTAACGAGGGACGCGCAGCCAAAGCGGCGGGTGAGAAGCATGGCGGCATTTTGCTGTGTGCGCTCGGAATCGACCTCGTAATCGAGCAGCGCCATAGCCTCGGGAATGTTGGGCGTGATGACGGTTGCCAACGGGAACAGGCGGCGGGTGAGTGCCTCGGAGGCATCCTCGGCAATGAGACGAGCGCCCGAGGTGGCGACCATGACGGGGTCGACGACCACGTTCGTTGCGTTCCAAGCGCTCAAGCGGTCGGCGATGACTTCGATAATCTCGACAGAAGAAACCATGCCGATCTTGACGGCGCTCGGGCGAATATCGTCAAAGACGGCGTCAATTTGCGCAGCGACGATATCAGGGGAGATATTCTGCACGGCGGTGACGCCCAGTGTGTTTTGCGCTGTGATGGCGGTGATGGCCGTCTCGGCATACAGACGGTGCGCCGTGATGGTCTTGATGTCGGCCTGAATGCCGGCGCCACCGCTGGAATCGGATCCTGCGATGGATAGAACGGCGGGTACCTTACTGCGATCCATGTTCGCTCCCTTGTTCGGTCGGATTCAAATGGGTCTTTTACCCCGCATTATAAAGATGCCCGGGCCGGCTGTATGCCGAACCCGGGCGGGCGATGCAATCTTTACGCAAATGTAAGCAATTGTTCACAAGTCAACAATAGACGGGCGTTGCAGCAGGCATACTGGACTGCCTTTTAAAAGCTAATCCTCCATGCCAAGATCAATGGTCGTGCCTTCGAACACCTTGTTAACGGTGCGGACGGCACACATCTTGCCGCACATGGTGCAGGTGCCCTCGGTGGCGGCGGGGGATTCCTCGTAGCGCTTCTTGCCCGTAATCGGGTCGAGCGCGCACTTCCACATGGCATCCCAGTCGAGTTTGCGGCGCGCCTGGCCCATCTTGTCGTCCATGTCGCGGGCGTGGGGCACCTTCTTGGCGATGTCGGCAGCGTGTGCGGCAATCTTGGTGGCCATAAGGCCGTCGAGCACATCCTGGGCGTTGGGCAGGCACAGGTGCTCGGCGGGCGTCACGTAGCACAGGAAGTCGGCGCCCGAGCTCGCGGAGATGGCGCCGCCGATGGCTGCGGTGATGTGGTCGTAGCCCACACCGATATCGGTCACCAGCGGCCCCAGCACATAGAACGGGGCGTTGTGGCACAGGCGCTTCTGCAGCTTCATGTTGGCGGCGATCTCGTCGAGCGCCATGTGGCCCGGTCCCTCGACCATAACCTGGACGCCGGCGGCCCAGGCGCGCTTGCACAGCTTGCCCAGCTCGATCATCTCGGCGGTCTCGGTTGCGTCGTTGGAGTCGTAGAGACAGCCCGGGCGGCAGGAGTCGCCGAGCGAGATCGTCACGTCGTACTCGTGGCAAATCTCGAGCAACTCATCGTAGAACTCATAGAACGGGTTCTCGTTGCCGGTGACCTCCATCCAGCCAAACAGCAGCGAGCCGCCGCGGCTGACGATGTTCATGAGGCGGCCGGTCTCCTTAAAGGTCTTGGTGACCGACTTGTTGATGCCGCAGTGGATGGTCATAAAGTCCACGCCGTCCTCGGCGTGCGCGCGCACGACTTCGAACAGGTCGTCCTTGGTAAGCTTGACCAGCGGCTTTTCCATGTAGCCGATGGCGTCGTACATCGGCACCGTGCCCACCATGAGCGGCGTCTCGTCGATGAGCTGCTGGCGGAACTGGCGCGTCTTGCCCGAGTTTGAGAGGTCCATGATGGCGTCGGCGCCAAAGTCCTCGGCGATCTTGACCTTCTTCCATTCCTCGGCGGCATCGGCCTTGTCGCCCGAGATGCCCAGGTTGACGTTGACCTTGGTGGACAGGCCCTCACCGACACCAAAGGCGCGCATGCCCTTTTTGATGTGCACGATGTTGGCGGGAATGGCGATGCGGCCGTCGGCCACACGCTCGCGGATGTACTCGGGGTCGCGATGCTCGCGCTCGGCGACTTCCTTCATCTGCGGCGTGATCTGCCCGGCGCGGGCGAAGTCGATTTGCGTGACGAGCTTGGGCTCGGTCTGTGTGCTCATTGGCACGGCTCCCTTCGTTGGCATTACCCATATCAGGTTTGCGGGTCAGGGCGGGCGCGCCCAGTCTCAGCCTGCCGTCTTGTCCTACAAGCTCCCCGTTATGTCATGGGCTCAAGTATAGCCTGAATGGGTACGATTGGGCCAACGAGCGTGCCTGTGGGGAGGCGAACATGGAAGACAAGCATCTATATCGAGAGACGCAATGGGATGTATCGGCCGAGGAAAGCCGTGCGCACCATGGCCTTGTCGCGATTGGTTTTGCGGTGCTTGCCGTGCTGGTGATTGCCTTTTGTATCTGGACGTTTGGCGGTCGCGGCGGCGCTGCCTGGGAGTTCGAGGCTGATGATAGCCTACCGATCATGACGGTGAAGGTCTCTGGCGGTAACACGGTGGCAGCTCCCGGCGACTATTGGTATCCGTGCGATGGATTTGTCCAGCTGCAGCTGAGCGGTGGTTCCATTCCTGGTGAAGAGATCGAGCGCGTGACCTTCGATGCGTCGCTTAAGACGCTGTCAGTCGAGCTCAAAGATAAAGGGGATGTGCCCACGACGATGGATATCGCGCTGATGGAATGGCGCCTGGAGCCCCCGTCGGGCGTCCAGGTGTCCGAGGTGGAGCATGTCAAGATTACCTATCAGGACGGCTCGACAAATGAAATTGCCAAAGCCGACGGCTTGGCGGAATAGACGCCGTGCCTAGGCAGCACATTTAAAAGTAGCGGTGGTCCTACAAGGCCTGTTCGTTCAGGAAGACCAAAGTATTTTTATTTGAAAGCTCGGGAAAGTGTCGATAACCAACGTCGAACGCGGTAAGTTCGCTTGCATCCTCGAGCTTGTTTTCTGCCATCCAGCGCACCATGGAGCCGCGCGCCTTTTTGCTGGCGGTCGACCGTTGGATGGGCTTCCCGTTGCGGATACCCTCGCCAAAGAGGCACGTGACGGCTGTGGCGTCGGTGGTGAGGCAGGGCAGAACGGCTTTGGCGTATTCCGCGCTGGCGAGGTTGACGATCGTAGCGTTGGAGCCCGCCGGAGCGATGGCCCGTGCGAGCTTGTCGCCCCAAAACGCGTAGAGGTCTCGGGCATTGTCGACGGCAAGCTTCGCGCCCATCTCCAGCCTATACGGTTCAACGGCATGAAAGGGGCGCACGCATCCGTAAAGGCCCGAGAGGATCCAGAGATGGTTTTGCAGCCAGTCGAGCTGTGCGGCATCCATGACCTCGGGCGCCATGCTTTGGTATTGAATGCCGTGATAGGACATGACGGCAGGGGAGATTCGACGCGCGATATCGGGATCGGCGAGGTCGGCATCGCTCAGGACGGGCATAAATTCGTGAAGCGTATCCAGGCACGTTGTAAGCAGCCTGTCGCTCACGTTCCATAGCGCCTGCAGGCCGCCGCTGCCTTCATTCCGCTCGATATCTAGCAGTGCGCGGTGGAGGCGAGCTGTCTCGCGCGCAAAGGGTGTAATGCCCAGGACTTCAAAAGCATCTTGGGCCGCGCGCATCTGCTTGGCGGGCGAAATGATGACCTGCAGCATGGACTCTCCTCTGCCAAAAAAGAAGTTGCGGTGGAATACGGTCTGTTTTGGTCGTTTATGGGCCAGTTTAGTCCGTAATTCACCGCAACTGATGAAGGGTTGATTAGGCGCGCTCGAGGAAGGCCTTGTAGCCACGATAGGCTTCGTAGATGTCGGCCTTGTTGGCGACCTCCCACAGGGCGTGCATGGACAGGACGGCAACGCCGGAGTCGATGACGTTCATGCCATACTTTGCCATGATGTAGGCAATGGTGCCGCCGCCGCCCGCGTTGACGCGACCGAGCTCACAGGTCTGGAAGTCCACGCCGGCCTCGTCCATGATGTCGCGGACGAGGGCCACGTACTCGGCATCGGCGTCGTTGGAGCCGCCCTTGCCGCGGCTGCCCGTGTACTTGTTGAAGCACAGGCCGCGACCCATGAAGGCTGCGTTCTTGGTTTCGAACTTGCCGGCGTAGCCCGGGTCGAAGCCGGCGGACACGTCGGAGGAGAGCATGCGGCTGTGGGCGAGTGCACGGCGCAGGGCCAGCGGGCTATCCTCGCCGGCGAGAGTCATGATCTCGGCGACGGTGTTCTCGAAGAAGCGGCTCGTCATGCCGGTGGCACCCACGGAACCGATTTCCTCCTTGTCGACGATGAGTGTGATGCTCGTGCGGTCCACGTTGGCGACGTCGATCTGGGCGAGCATGGACGGATAGGCGCAGACACGGTCGTCGTGGCCATAGCCCAGAATCATGGAGCGGTCGAGGCCCATGTCGCGGGCCGGGCCGGCGGGCACGACCTCAATCTCGGCGGAGAGGAAGTCCTCCTCCTCGACGTCGTACTGCTCCTTGAGGATATCCAGGAACATCTGCTTGACGGGCTCCTTGGGAGCGTCCTTGTCGTCCTCGTCAAACTTGACGGGGCGGCCGCCCACGATCACGTCGAGGATCTCGGCATCGACGGCATCCTTGGCGGGCTTGGCCATCTGCTCGCTCGAGAGGTGGATCAGCAGGTCGGAGATGGTAAAGACCGGGTCGTCCGCCTTGTCGCCGATGTTGATGTCGACGGTGGTGCCGTCCTTTTTGCAGATGACGCCTACGAGTGCGAGCGGGGAAGCGACCCAGTGGTAGCTCTTGACGCCGCCATAGTAGTGCGTGTCGAGATAGGCCATGTCGCCGGCCTCGAAAGCGGGGTTCTGCTTAAGGTCTAGGCGCGGCGAGTCCACGTGGGCGCCCAGGATGTTAAAGCCCTGCTCGAGCGGGGCGGTGCCCAGGTTGACGAGCATAAGGTCCTTGCCGTGGTTGGCGGCGTACACCTTGTCGCCTGCCTTGAGCGCGCGGCCCTCGGCGATCACGGTCTCCAGATTGACGTAGCCCGCCTCCTCGGCCATCTTGATACCGGTCTTAACGCACAGGCGCTCGGTCTTGTTCTCACTCAAAAACTGCTTATAGCCGCGGCAAAGCTCCTCGAGTTCCTCGATCTGCTGTGGCGTGTACTTTTTCCATGCGCAGGGACGCTCCATGACGCAGGCTCCTTTCGGATCGATCGTGCTGGTTGATGTACCGTGAGCCATCGTATCACGCGCGGGCTCACGGTGGCGGGGGAGCTTGATGTGCGGTGGTCGCGGGGCGGGGAGCGTGTAAACTGGTGTGAGCAAACCGTGCCCAGCCTAAAGCGAGGTATTCAATATGTCTGACAAGCGCCGTACCTTTGCCGTCATCGACGGCAACTCGCTCATGCACCGCGCCTTCCACGCCGTGCCGCCCACCATGAACGCGCCGGACGGTCGTCCCACCAACGCGATCTTCGGCTTCCTGAACATGTTCCTTAAGATGATCGATGCCTTTAACCCCGACGGTGTGGTCGTGGCGTTTGACAAGGGCAAGCCGCGCGTGCGCATGGAGATGCTGCCGCAGTACAAGGCCCAGCGCCCGCCCATGGACCCCGATCTGCACGCGCAGTTTCCCATGATTAAGGAGCTGCTCGCCGCGCTCAACGTGCCGATCTTGCAGTCCGAGGGCTGGGAAGGCGATGACATCCTGGGCACTATGGCGCGCCTGGGCGAGCAGGCCGGCTGTGACATGCTGCTGGTGACCGGTGATCGCGATATGTATCAGCTCGTGACCGAGCACGTCAACGTGGTCTCGACCCGCAAGGGCCTGTCCGACGTGGCTATCATGACGCCCGAGAGCGTGGACGATCTGTATCACGGCATCACGCCGGCGCTCGTGCCCGATTTTTACGGTCTGAAGGGCGACACGTCCGATAACATCCCCGGCGTGCCGGGCATCGGCCCCAAAAAGGCGAGCGCGCTCATCGCGCAGTACGGCAGCCTGGACGAGGTCATCGCGCATGCTAACGAGGTCAAGGGCAAGATGGGCGAAAACCTGCGCGCGCACATCGACGACGCGCTGTTGAGCCGTAAAGTGGCGACCATCCGCACCGATGCACCCGTTGAGCTCGATTTTGAGGCGACGTCCTTCCCGGCGTATTCTGCCGATGAGGTTTCCGCGGCGCTGGGCACGCTTGGTATCACCGCCATGCAGAACCGTTTCTTGGCGCTGATTGGCGGCGAGGGCGGGGCTGCTGCTGCCTCCAGTGTGCTTGAGATGCCTGCGATGGTTCGCGCAGCCGCGGGCGATGCCGACGCGCTTGGTGCCGTTGCGGCTGAGGTCTCCCGCGCGATTGATGCCGGCGAGTGGGTCGCCGCCGTGGTGGACGACGACAAGGAAGAGGGCGCGCTCTTTGGACTGACGCGCACGCTGTGGCTGGCGACGTCCAAGGGCCTGTTCGCGCTCGAGGAGGGCGACGGCGGTGCGGCGGCTGAGGTTGAGGGCTTCAACTTCGCCCACGGCGTGATTGCCGGCGTGCTCGCGCGCCTGTTTATGGAGGGCCGCGTGGCAAGCCCGGATATGAAGGCACTGCTGCACGAGCTTTCGCCTATCGATTCCTCTGAGCCCGAGCTCATGGACCCGCTGTCTGCCGATTCCACGCGCATCTTCGATACCGTGGTTGCCGCCTACCTGCTGGATTCCGACCGCTCCGAGTTCGATGAGGCGTATCTGGCCGATACCTATCTGCAGATGTCGCTGCCTGCGGCGCGCGGTGCAGAGGGTGCCGGCGAGGACGCTCCTGCACCCGCCGCTCGCACGGCGGCCTTGACGCTGGCGCTGGTCGCACCGCTGCGCGACCGCATGGCCCGCGAGAACGCCGCCAACGTGTTCGATGGCATCGAGATGCCACTCGTGCCGGTGCTTGCCAAGATGGAGCGCACGGGCATGCTCGTGGATCCCGATCGCCTGCACAGCCTGTCCGAGGGCCTGGCGACCCAGATCACCGAGGTCGAGCGAAGCATTCGCGACCTTGCCGGTGACGAGACCTTTAATATTGGCAGCCCCATGCAGCTTTCGCATGTGCTCTTTGATGTGATGGGCCTTCCGACCAAGGGTCTCAAAAAGACCAAGCGCGGTTACTATTCGACCAATGCCAAGGTGTTGAGCGATCTTGCCCGCGACCACGAGATCGTGCGCCTGATTTTGGACTGGCGTGAGAAGTCCAAGATTAAGTCGACCTATCTGGACACGCTAGGTCCGTTGCGCCGTGGTGACGGTCGTGTGCACACCACGTACAACCAGACCATCACCGCGACGGGGCGTCTGTCTTCGAGCGACCCGAACCTACAGAACATCCCGACTCGCTCGGAGCTGGGGCGTACCGTCAAGACGGCGTTCTCGGCGGGCGAGGGCAGCGTCTTTTTGGCGGTGGACTACTCGCAGATCGAGCTGCGCTTGCTCGCGCATCTTTCGGGTGACGAGCACCTGGTGCGCGCCTTTAACGAGGGCGAGGACTTCCATGCCGAGACGGCCGCGCGCGTATTTGGCGTGCCGGTGTCCGAGGTAACGCCCGACCTACGCAGCCGCGCCAAGGCTGTGAACTTTGGTATCGTGTACGGCCAGCAGGCCTACGGTCTGTCGCAGTCGCTGCATATCTCGATGGCCGAGGCGCGCGATATGATCGATCGCTACTACGAGGCCTACCCGGGCGTGCGCACGTTCCTCGACAACGTGGTGGCGCGCGCCAAGCAGACGGGCTACGCCGAGACCATGTACGGCCGCCGTCGCCATATTCCGGAGCTCAAGGCTAAAAATCCGCAACTCCGCGGCTTTGGCGAGCGCACGGCTATGAACCACCCCATGCAGGGAACCGCCGCCGACATCATCAAGATCGCGATGGCCCGCGTAAGCCGCCGCCTGGAAGAAGAGGGCTTTGCCGCCCACATGATTCTGCAGGTACACGACGAACTGGACTTTGAGTGCCCCGTCGACGAAGTCGAGCGCCTCACCGCCATGGTCCGCGACGTCATGGAGCACGTAGTGGACCTCCGCGTACCGTTGATCGCCGAAGCCAGCACCGGCATAACCTGGGCCGACGCCAAATAGGGAAGCACCCACAATTCCAAAGTAACCAAAACCAGAAGGACGCCCCTCATCAACAAGGAGCGTCCTTCGTTCAATTAAATTCAGCCAAAGTATCTAGGCGCCAAGACGCCACCCAGACGGCAAGCAAGTTACCCAAGGACCTGGCCGGGCGAGGCGGGTAAGTTTTTCGTAGATTCCGCACGAGCCGGAAAGCACTTAATGTGCTTTCCGAGCGAGCCCAGGACCTGACCGAGCGAAAAACTTACCCGCCTCGCCCGGCCAGGTCCGACGAGCCACGTTACCGAGCCGCCAAGATGGCGTCGATGAGCGTCAGTACGCCCCCGTCGTTGTTGCTCGGAATGCGCCACTTGGCGTGCGCGTTCATATGCTCCTCGGCATTGTCCACGATAAAGCTGTGACCGACGCGCTCGAGCATGGGGATGTCGTTGTAGGTATCGCCCACGGCGGCGGCGTCGGCAATATCGATGCCCAGGTGCTCGCACAGATGCGCGACGCCGGCGCCCTTGTCGACACCCAGGTTCATAAAGTCGATCCACTCGCGCCCGGCGTTGGTGACGTAGAGCTTGTCCGAGAACTCGGGGCTATAGGTCTCGCGGAAAGCGGGCTCGGCGTCGTAGCCGGGGAAGAAGACCGAAATCTTGTTGGACTCGAAATCAATGCCCTCAAAGGTGTCGACGTAGTTGATCGTGTTGTAGTACACGCTGATCTCGTCGTGGTACTGATGGTCGCGGGCAAGCACGTAGAACTCGTCGTAGCAGCACAGGACGGGAACGGCGCGCGGGTCCTCCGAGGCACGAGCGAGCACCTGCTGATACAGCGCCACATCGATGTTGCTCTTATAGATATAGTTGCCGCGATAGATGACGCAGGCTCCGTTGTCGGGACAAAAGGCGAGGCGGTTCTTGATGCTCTCGAACATCTCCTCGAGCTTGGGGGCTGGACGTCCGCTGGCGGGGCAGAACACGATGCCGGCGTCGGCGAGCTTGTCCAGGCGCTCATCAAGACCCTGCGGCAACACGCGCTCGTCGGTGAGCAGCGTCTTGTCCATATCAACGGCGAGAATCTTAATGCTGCCGATATTGGTGTCCGATTCGTAAGTTTGCATAAAAGCGCGCCTTTCGTTTCGAAATTGTTTCAGACGTTATAACCATCAACCAGTAACCGAGCGTATTGTCGCAGGAACGGAGCGTATTTGCACCACGCTTCACAAAGTAATGAAAAAACTTTTCAGAAATTTGAATTTGTCGCTTGTGCTGCGGGCACTTTAGCGTAATATAGCGACCATCGAAAACGGAGACGGCAAAAGAGCCGCTTACCGAGGAAAAGGTGCCGTTTACGATATTTGAATTGCGCCCGGCGATAGGTGAAAGGAGAGGCAGATGCAGTTCGTAAAGATCATCACTACTGCAGACAATGCCATCCGACGCCAGCACGCAATTTCCCGACGACGATAACAATCGTCTCTGTCCGCATGGGGCGAATTGCCTCAACAGAGTCATTTTGAGGTCGTTGGGTTTTAGCACGACATTGCTGCATGTTTCTAGGGCATGTATGTGCTGATTTTTGCTATTTAACCTGATATTGCACGGTATATGACCTTGAAATGACTTGCAACTGACCGATGTTCTAACTAGCTACCAAGGGCGAAAGGAAACAGCCATGAGCAAGGAAAAAGTCGTTCTCGCATATTCCGGCGGTCTTGATACATCTGTATGTGTCAAGTGGCTCCAGGACGAGAAGAATCTCGATGTCGTTTGCGTCTGCGGCAATGTGGGCCAGGAGGAGACCGGCCTGGACGCCAAGAAGCAGAAGGCGCTTGACCTGGGCGTTCTCGATTGCCAGGTGCTCGACCTGCGCGACGAGTTCTCCGATGAGTTCCTGACTAAGGCCATCGCCGCAAACTCCATGTACGAGAACAAATACCCGCTGCTCTCCGCTCTGTCTCGCCCGCTGCTTGCCAAGAAGCTTGTCGAGGTTGCCCACGAGTTTGGCGCGACCTACGTCGCCCACGGCTGCACCGGCAAGGGTAACGACCAGGTTCGTTTTGAGGCTGCCGTCAAGGCCCTCGATCCCGAGCTTAAGGTCATCGCCCCGGTTCGCGAGTGGGATCTGAAGTGCCGTCCCGACGAGGTCGCCTATGCCCACGCCCACAACGTGCCGGTTCCCGAGGGTGCCAACGATAACCCTTATTCCATTGACGACAACCTGTGGGGTCGTGCCATTGAGTGCGGCCACCTGGAGGATCCCTGGAACGAGCCGCTCGACGACGCTTGGGTTATGACCAAGAATCCCGAAGACACGCCCGACACCCCGACGTATACCGAGATTGAGTTTGAGGCCGGCAAGCCCGTCGCCGTCGACGGCAAGAAGATGAAGCTCTCCGAGATCGTCATCGCCCTCAACAAGATTTCCGGCGACAACGGCTTTGGCCGTCTCGACCTGGTTGAGGACCGTCTGGTGGGCCTCAAGAGCCGCGAGTGCTATGAGGTTCCCGGCGCCCTGACGCTCATCACCGCCCACAAGGCGCTCGAGGACATTTGCGTCGAGGGCGACTTGCTCAAGACCAAGATCAAGCTCGAGCAGGATTGGGCCACCGCCGTGTATAACGGCCAGTGGTACAGCCCGCTCAAGAACGCGCTCGACGCCTTTATGGCCGACACCCAGAAGTTCGTGACCGGCACCGTCCGCCTGAAGTTCTTTAAGGGCAACTGCCATGTCGTCGGCCGCAAGAGCCCCTTCAGCCTCTACGACTACGGTCTGGCTACCTACGACCGCGACACCACGTTTGACGAGAAGGCCAGCGCCGGCTTTATCGAGATCGATACGCTGTCGCTCAAGACGTGGGCAAAGGTCCAGGGTCCCAGCTCTGCCGCCGCCCAGGCCTAAGGCTTTTCCTTCCCTTGGTATCCGCGCGGCCCATCCGCGTGATACAAAACGGGCGCACGGGGTCCCTACCTTTCGTTATGCTTGCTGACACTTCTTAACATCGGTGGCCCCTACGTTCCGCCCGCATATATGATGCCGCGTCTGCGGCTGAGTCCGAGCCCCGCCGGGGTTGTCCGGCGGGGCTCCTTCTATCAATTTGGCGGCTCTGCGCCTATATATATGAGGAGTATCCATTATGTTCAATGCTTTCGCGCATGCTTTACTTGCCCTCGCGCCCGAGTTCGATGCTGCAAAGGTCGAGGACGTTCCTATGAGCCTGAAGGCCTGGATCGATGGTTCGCAGGGCAACATCCGGAGGGAGACGTTGGGCGCCAAGTGCATGGCGCGTCACTTCTTTGCAAATTAGCTACATGGCTCCGCACACGGTGGGGAATGTGTAAAACTAGCGGTTGAAAAATCGCTTTAGCGATATGGCGCATTGCTTTGGGCGCTTGTTTTGGTATTTGGAGAAAGGGGACGGTTCCATGGCTCTTTGGGGCGGTCGTTTTGAGGCGGGCGTGGCCGAGGTCACGCAGGAGTTTGGCGCGTCGCTGCCGGTCGACAAACATCTCTATAAGCAGGATATCGCCGGCTCTAAGGCGCATGCCAAGATGCTGGCGGCCCAGGGCATCATCAGTGCCGAGGACGAGCAGGCGATTGCCGAGGGTCTGACCGCAATCGAGCAGGATATCGATGCCGGCAACTTCACCTTCGACATCAACGATGAGGACATTCATATGTCCATCGAGAGCGAGCTGACGCGCCGTATCGGCGAGGCCGGTAAGCGCCTGCATACCGGGCGTTCGCGCAACGACCAGGTTGCGACCGATACACGCCTGGGCGTCAAGGCACTGGCCAAGGAGCTCATGGAGGCCAATCTTGAGCTGCGCCATGTGCTGGTGGATGCGGCCAAACAGTACGACAAGGTGATTCTGCCGGGCTACACGCACATGCAGCATGCTCAGCCCGTGCTGCTGTCGCATCATCTGCTGGCGTATTCTTGGATGTTCGCGCGCGACTTTACACGCCTGAAGGCCGCCTTTGATGCTGCCGACAACTGCCCGCTGGGCGCTGCTGCGCTTGCCGGTACGAGCTATCCGCTCGATCGTCAGATGACGGCTGCCGAACTTGGCTTTGCGGGCGTGATTCCTAACTCGCTCGATGCGGTTTCCGACCGTGATTTCCTCCTTGACCTGCATTACGCCGGCTCTGTCATGGCGATGCACTTGTCGCGTCTTTCCGAGGAGATCGTGCTGTGGTCGAGCTCCGAATTTGGCTTTATCACGCTTTCCGACTCGTACTCCACTGGCTCGTCCATCATGCCGCAGAAGAAGAACCCCGATTTTGCCGAGCTTATCCGCGGCAAGAGCGGCCGAGTCTATGGCAACCTGGTGCAGTTGCTCGTGACCATGAAGGGCCTGCCGCTCGCTTATAACAAGGACTTGCAGGAGGACAAGGCGGGTGCGCTCGATACCGCCCATACGCTCATGCAGTGCCTGTCCGTTATGGCCGGTATGATTTCGACCTGGACCGTCAACGAGGATGCCATGGCGCGCGAGTGCGGCGTGGGACACCTTGCCGCCACCGATGTTGCCGATTACCTGGCCAAGCGTGGCCTGCCGTTCCGCGAGGCACACGCCGTGGTGGGCCATTTGGTCCTGATGTGCGAGAAGCGCGGCTGCAATCTTGAGGACCTGCCGTTTGAGGTGTTCCAAGAGGCAAGCCCGCTCTTTGAGCACGATATTACCGAGGCGCTCGACATCCCGTCGATTGTCGCCGCGCGCACGACCGAGGGCGGTACCGCCCCTGCCGCCGTTGCCGTGCAGCTGCAGCGTGCCCAGGCACAACTCGTCGACGACGAAGGCGTGCTTGGATCGCTGACCAAGGTCGTCGAGATGGGCCACGGGGCAAAGTAAGGGTTTAGTTGAATCTGCTTTGGCCATTTATTTATAAATCGTTTTTTGTTTTTACGGGCGTCTGCTGCTGCGGACGCCCGTATTTTGTTGCAATGGGGAAGGGGCTTGTCGAGAACTTCTGTAGGACCTTTGGGCAGGTTGTGAAGGGGGTACGTTCACGGGCGGCAACCGACCGTCCGCTCGGTTCGGTGCGGTTGATGCGCGGTCGGATGGTACTCTAATCGGGCTTCAAAACAGAAGTGACACATATGGAACGTTTTAATAAATTGTAACGTTTTAATAAACAGCTTTTTGTTTAACAGCAGCTAAAACTCTGTTACGATGCAGTCCAGGCGAGTGCCGGAATGGGACTTGGGCACGCGCGAACCTACTTGAAAGGCTACCCTATGGCTATCGAGAAGACCTTCATCATGATTAAGCCCGACGCGGTGCGCGACCGCAAGATCGGCGAGATCGTTGCTCGCATTGAGCGCAGCGGCCTTGTCATCGAGCGCATGGAGATGACCACGCTCGAGCGTGCTACCGTCGAGGAGCACTACGCCCATCTGGCCGACAAGCCCTTCTTTGGCGGTCTTTGTGACTTTATGACGAGCGGTCCGGTCGTCAAGATGGTCGTTTCCGGTCTCTCCGCTGTCTCCAAGATGCGCACCCTTATGGGCGCTACCAACCCGCTTGATGCTGCCCCCGGCACCATTCGCGGCGACTTCGCTGTCGATGTCAACGCTAACGTGATTCACGGCTCCGACTGCTTGGAGAACGCCGAGATCGAGATTAAGCGCTTCTTTGGCTAAACCAGCTTTGACTCCTTAAAGCTGTTAGCGTGTGGCTTGGGCGCCGCGGAACTCCATCCGCGGCGCCCTTTTTATTCCAGTAGATTTTTGGTAAACGCCTAGAAATCTACTAAAGAGCCCCCGCCCAGATGTTTCTTCCGGGCGGGGGCTGGCGTTAGCGTATGGCTTTGTGGGTCTTTAAGCCTCGTCGACGACCTTGAGTCCACGGGTCTGGTCGATCTCGTTGAGGAGATTGACGCGACGCTCGTGGCGGCCGCCCTCAAACTCGGCGTCGAGCCACTCGTCGACGATCATCTTGGCGAGCTCGGAGCCCACGACGCGAGCACCAAAGGCGAGCACGTTGGTGTTGTTGTGCATACGGGAGAGCTTGGCGCTGAAGGGCTCGGAGCACACGACGGCGCGTACGCCCTCGACCTTGTTGGCAGCCAGGCTGATCCCGACGCCGGTGCCGCAGATCAGGATGCCCAGGTCAACATCGCCATTGGCAACGGCCTTACCCACCTTGTAGCCGGCGATGGGGTAGTCAAAGCTCTCGGAGGTGTCGGTGCCAAAGTTCACGACCTCGCAGCCGCGCTCCTTCAGGTGCTCGGAGATGATGTTCTTGAGCTCGACGGCGGCGTGATCGTTACCGATACCGATCTTCATAGATGGTTCCTCTCTGTTCTGTGCGGCGCAAATGCTAAAGGTGTTTACCGCTTTCGACTGCATGATAGCGCGACTTTTGCGTAAACGCTCGGGCGTTTTTTGGTCAAACGCTTTAGCATGCACCAAGACCGGCTTCTCATGAATGAATGCCGCCAGTTTGCGCCTGAACGCCGTCTACCGGAACCATGGTTGCGGTTTTTGATGCATTGTTATCAAATAAAAGAGCTAACTATTATTGAGAGCCTAGCCGTTATACAAGTAGGAGATACCTATGCCTACCGATTCCCTTCGCGATGCCGCGTTTTGCGATGTTTTGAACCGCGAGCTTGTCTGCGCACTCGGCTGCACCGAGCCCATCGCCGTTGCCTATGCAGCGGCGTTGGCGAGCCAGACGCTCGGTTGCGAACCCGATCATATGGACGTTGCCTGCTCGGGCAACATCATCAAGAACGTTAAGAGCGTGACCGTGCCCAACTCGGGCGGCATGCACGGTATTGAAGCCGCGGCCGTGCTGGGTGCCGTGGGCGGCGACGCCAAGAGCGCGCTCGAGGTGCTTGAGAGCGTTAACGATGAAGACCGTGCACGTGTGGCCGAGCTCCTCGCCGACGCCGACTACTGCGATGTATCGCTTGTCGAGGGTGTGCCCAACCTCTACATCAAGGTGGCTGCGACGGCCGGGGGCCATACCGCGGTCGTCGAGATTACCGACCACCACACCAACGTCACGTGCCATACGCTCGACGGTATTCCGGTATGCGGCAAGTCGGCGGGGGAGTGTGCCGCCTGCGCCGAGCGTGTGGTGGCCGAGCGAGCGGCGGATAAGGCCGACACGCCCATGTCGATTGAGTCCATCATTGACTTTATCGAGGACGGCGACATTGAGGACGCCCGCGCTGCCGTTGAGCGTCAGATTGAGCTGAATGGCGCGATCAGTGCCGAGGGCCTTGCGCACGCTTGGGGCGCCGAGGTGGGTCGTACGCTGCTGGGTGCTCGTGCCGATGACGTCGCCTGCCGTGCCCGTGCCCGTGCGGCCGCCGGGTCCGACGCCCGCATGAACGGCTGCGCGCTGCCGGTCGCCATTGTGTGCGGCTCGGGCAATCAAGGCATTACCTGCGCATTGCCCGTCATGGAGTATGCCGAGTACCTGCGCTGCGACCACGAGCGCCTGGTGCGCGCCGTGATGCTGTCCGATCTTATCGCCGTGCATATCAAGAGCTATATTGGTGCGCTCTCGGCGTTTTGCGGTGCTATTTGCGCCGCGTGCGGTGCCGGCGCTGCGATTACCTGGCTGTGCGGTGGCACGCGCGAGCAGATTGGCGCGACGGTCTCGAATACGCTTGGCAACGTGGGCGGCATCGTGTGCGACGGCGCCAAGGCGAGCTGTGCCGCCAAGATCTCGGCTGCCGTTGATGCGGCGATTCTGGGCCACGATATGGCCATGCAGGGCCGCGGCTTCCGTGCCGGCGAGGGCCTGATCCAGGATACCGTCGAGCAGACGATTGCCAGCATGGGCTACGTAGGCCGCGTGGGCATGAAAGATACCGACGTCGAGATCCTCAACATCATGATCGGCAAAACGCAGGTGTGCTAGTTACGCGGTTTTACCAAACCGCGTAACCAGTCGACGCTGCAAACGCCCCTAAGCGGCAATCTGCCTTTCAATCGTCGGGCATGGCCAGAAGGCCTATGCCCTCCTCTTTCAAGGCACATTGCTCGCTTAGGGGCATTTTCGCTGACTTGTGCTCAACCTGCGGCGCCATTTTGTTTGGAGCGAGGGGTCCTATGACAGTTCGTCGGCTACTTGGTGTTCGTAGAAGGCTTCTACTACGGCGTTAAAGTCGCGGGCGAAGTCTTCCATGGTTCCGCGCCAGGTGGCTCGGCTGGGCTTGCCCTGGCCTACATAGGCAGTCTGAATGCCGCAGGCGGGGCTGGGGAAGTCGCGCTTGGGATCGTTGCCCACCATGAGGACCTCGTGCGGCTCGAGCCCCATCACCTGAAGCTGCTCTAGATAGTAGGTGGCATCGGGCTTGCAGCGGGTGGCGTTTCCCATGTGCGTGACGAGCTCAAAGGGAGCGTCGGCCAGGTCGCCCCAACCCATGCGGCACTCGATGGCCCCCTGCGGAAAGCTGGGGTTGGTGAAGAGCGCGCAGCGCAGTCCTGCGTCCTGTACGGCCTGAAGCGCGGCGTGTGCGCCCGGCATGGCGTGGGCGTTGATGACATCGTCGTTCTTGTACGGAAGAACTTCGCGATCGTAGTAGGTAAACGCCTCGTAGATGAGTGGGTCCGAGAGGCAAATGCCGCACCGGCGCTCAACCTCTTCTTGGTAGAACTCAAGATTGGTGCGATTATCCGTGCCGCTTCGGCGATTGGCGTTGAGGTCGACCAAGATGGTGCCGAGGCGTGCCATCGTGCCACCGTGGCTGCGGCGACCGATATCCGCGAGCATCGACGAGACATCCTTAAAATAGCGAAGGATGAACGCGTTGAGGTTGATGCTAAGAAGCGTTTCGTCCATATCGAAAACGACTGCTTTGAGCACGCGGGCACCTTTCTCGAAAAATCGTTCCAGAATCGTTGGCTCCGGATACTTTACCTCAAAGGCGTATGGGCAAACTGCTTATCGTCAAGTTGTGGAGGCGGCTGTCCATAAGATTACGAAAAAGTCTCCACACGAGTAAAAAATCGCAGTTCACGCTTGAAATCGAACTCATTTCCCCGTAACCTATACGAACGTGATTGCATAAGCGTCACATTAGTATCTGTCGGCTCCCGAGTGTTCCTAAACGTTGTGTGCTTGTCGCACCCTTCTGTAGGTCCTAGCAATCGGGGCCCCGTAGTTCGAAAGGGGTCCACCTTTGAGTGAGATTCAGAACTCGTCCATTTTCTCTCTTGACGATGTCAATGAGGAGGAGATGAACAACCTCATCGACGGTACGATTACCGACTTTGATGAGGGCGATCTCGTTAACGGCACTGTCGTTAAGATCGAGCATGACGAGGTGCTCGTTGACATCGGATTCAAGTCCGAGGGCGTTATCCCGGTCCGCGAGCTGTCCATCCGCAAGGACGCTAACCCTGCAGACATCGTTGCACTCGGTGATCCCATCGAGGCTCTGGTTCTCCAGAAGGAGGACAAGGACGGTCGTCTGGTCCTGTCCAAGAAGCGTGCCGAGTACGAGCGTGCTTGGAACCGCATCGAGGAGAAGTTCAACTCCGGCGAGAACGTCGAGGGCGAGGTTATCGAGGTTGTCAAGGGCGGCCTGATCCTCGACATCGGCCTGCGTGGCTTCCTGCCCGCTTCCCTCGTCGACCTCCGTCGCGTCAAGGACCTCACCTCTTACATGGGCACCCGCATCGAGGCCCGCGTCATCGAGATGGACCGCAACCGCAACAACGTCGTCCTCTCCCGTCGCGTCGTGCTCGAGGAGTCCCGTAAGGCCGAGCGCTCCGAGATTCTGTCCAAGCTCAAGTCTGGTATGCGTCTCCAGGGCACCGTTTCCTCCATCGTCGACTTCGGCGCCTTCGTCGACCTCGGCGGTATCGACGGCCTCATCCACATCTCCGAGCTCTCCTGGAACCACGTCAACCATCCTTCCGAGGTTGTCAAGGTCGGCCAGGAGGTCGAGGTCGAGGTTCTCGACGTCGATCTCAACCGCGAGCGCATCTCCCTGGGTCTCAAGCAGACCACCGAGGATCCGTGGCGCGCACTGGTCAAGAAGTACCCCGTCGGCGCTATCGTCGAGGGCACTGTGACCAAGCTTGTCCCGTTCGGCGCTTTCGTCGACCTGGGCGAGGGCATCGAGGGCCTGGTCCACATCTCCGAGATGGCCAACAAGCACGTCGATCAGCCTTCTCAGGTCACCCACGTGGGCGACAAGGTTCAGGTCAAGGTCATGGAGATCGACCTCGACCGTCGTCGTATCTCCCTGTCCATGAAGTCTGCTGCTGAGACTCTGGGCGTCGAGATCGAGGTTACCCCGCTGCCTTCCGAGAAGAAGGACGAGGAGACCGACGCCGAGTAAATCGGTTTGACGATCACTTGTTTTAGGGGATCCGTCCGCAATGGACGGGTCCCTTTTTGCATTTCCTGCCGAGATGCGCGATGCTGCCCGTGTGCAATGCCGCCTAGGCTGTTCACGGGCTATTGGGTTGTTGGTGCATGAAAAATGCCGACATCCTGCCTCGGGGAGGAGGCGGGAACGCACCGAGTAGACGGAGGGGTGCGGAGCGCGGTCGCGTCTCGACTGACGACGTTGCCCATCGACGATACTATTGTACTGCATGGCGTGGTTCTTGGTTTATCGTGTCGAACGCTTGTGTTGTGCCATTGCCTGTGACAACGGTGTGCTACACTCTTGCACTGCTGAGTGGGCCAGACGGTCGCGCGATGTGCTGCTTGCGGCACGCGTGAGGAAAGTCCGGGCTCCAGAGGGCGGGATGCCGGCTAACGGCCGGGCGGAGTGATCCGACGGAAAGCGCCGCAGAAAAGAAGACTCCCACCTGCGCCGCAAGGCGTAAAGGGAAAAGCTGAAACGGTGGTGTAAGAGACCACCAGCGTCGTGGCAACACGGCGGCTTGGCAAGCCCCATCCGGAGCAAGCGCGAATAGGAACGCTATGGGCCGGCCCGGTCCGCGTTCGGGTAGCGTGCGTGGAGCTGCACGGTAACGTGCAGACAAGATAAATGACCGTTCACGACAGAACCCGGCTTACAAGCCCACTCGGCACTTTGTTGACGCTGCGAACCCGTCAGCGCGGCAATCTGCCTTTCAAGCCTTCGGGCATGACCATAAGGTCAATGCCCTCGTCTTTCAAGGCACCTTGCTCGCGCTGACGGGTTCTCGCTGTTGGTGACGGCATCATTGGTGTTTCCGTTCTTGTTGGCGAGGGCAACGGTACGGCCTTTGCCGTATTATTGAGGCTGTTTGTTGCTTTGCTTGTTGTTGAGGGGCTTTGTTGGACAGCTATTTTACTCTGCAATCGAATATTGAGGCTTCGGGCGAGTTTGTGGACCGCAAGAGCCGGTTTATTGCCCAGCTGGTCCATATTGAGTCCGAGGATGAGGCGAATGCCTTTATCGAGATGGTTCGCAAACGTCATTACGACGCTCGACATAATGTGCCCGCGTGGATTTTGGTCGATGGACGCGAGCGCCAGAGCGATGACGGTGAGCCGAGCCGCACGAGCGGTATGCCGACGCTCGAGGTGCTGCGCGGCGCGGGGCTCAAAAATGTTTGCTGCGTGGTGACGCGCTATTTTGGCGGCACGCTGTTGGGTCCTGGTGGCTTGGTGCGCGCCTATACCGCGGCGACGCAGGCGGCGGTGGCCTCGGCTCAGGAGTCCGGGCAGATCGTCGAGATGACGAGTGTCGTGCCGGTTGTCGTGCATGTGGCCTATCCGCAGTATGAGCAGGTGCTTCGCTTGGCCCAGGATTCGGGTGCCAAGGTTTCGGATACCGATTACGCGGATACCGTGACACTTCACTTGGTGTTTAAGGCAGGGGAGCAGGAGTCGTTTTGCGCCAAGATGCGCGAGCTTATGGCGGGGCGCGAGGAGATTGAGGTCGGCGCTCCCGAATTTGCCGAGTTCTAACGGCGACGGCCGGCGTGCTTTTGGATGGATCCCAAGCGCGCCGGCCGTCGTTTTCTGTTGCTGCCGTTTACTCGGCAAGCTGCTTTAGCATATCGCAGGCGATCTCGACGGCATCGTCGATGCAGCCGGGGCAGCTGCGGAGCGGACCCTTATCCGATTCAATGCCCTTGAGCGTGCCGCAGACGGTCGTCGTGTTCTTCTCGCCAAAACGCTTGGCGATTTCGCGCGACAGTTTGTAGGTCTGACCCTTGGTCTTGGGGTTTTCCATGCCGTCGCTCATCACGAAGCCCATGATGGCCACGGCGCCCGAGATGGCGCCGCAGGTTTCGGTCATGCCGCCCATGCCGGCGCCAAAGCCCTCGGTGAGGGTAAAGGCGACCTGGGGGTCGAGCCCGACGGCGGGCGCGAGCGTGCAGGCGACGGCCTGGGCGCAGTTAAAGCCACGGGCGTGGTATTCGGCAGCCTGAGCCTGACAGGCGGTGATGTCGAGCTGGGCCGTATCGATTTGCTTCATCGTTGTCTCCTTGGTCACGGTGTACCCGCCTATGGTACCCGTGACGGTGCGTGTAATCATCGAGAGCTTCATGTATGCCTCATTTTTATCTATCGAGCAAATGCCCAAGGCTTGAGATAAATACCCCTGATCAATTTGTCCAATAACCTACCTTGGGGATGGGTTGAGAGGGGTGCAGGGTAGCGGTATCGTGAACCGAATGAAACGTAACCCAGGCAAGGGAGCTAGATATGAGCGAGCAGACCATCGGTACGACATGTGTTCAGGGCGGCTATCACCCGGGAGATGCGGAGCCGCGCCAGGTGCCCATCTACCAGTCCACCACGTGGAAGTACGACACGTCCGAGCACATGGGCAAGCTGTTTGACCTGGAGGAGTCGGGCTATTTCTACAGCCGTCTGCAGAATCCCACGTGCGATTTGGTTGCCGCCAAGATCTGCGAGATGGAGGGCGGCACTGCCGCGATGCTCACGAGCTCGGGCATGGCTGCGAACTTCCTCGCGATCTTTAACGTTGCCGGTGCCGGCGATCACGTGGTCGCAAGCTCTGCCATCTACGGCGGTACGTACAACTTGCTCGCCCACACCATGGGCCGTATGGGGCTGACCTGCACCTTCGTTGCCCCCGACTGCACCGATGAGGAGCTCGAGGCAGCCTTCCAGCCCAACACTAAGCTCGTCTTTGGCGAGACGATCGCCAACCCCGCCCTTGCCGTGCTCGATATTGAGCGCTTTGCCAAGGCCGCGCACGACCACGGCGTACCGCTGATGGTCGACAACACCTTCCCGACGCCCGTGATGTGCCGTCCCTTTGAGTGGGGCGCCGACATCGTCACGCACTCCACCACTAAGTACATGGATGGCCATGCGGCCTACCTGGGTGGCGTGATCGTCGATCACGGCCAGTTTGACTGGATGGCCCATGCGGACAAGTTCCCGGGTCTCACCACGCCCGACGAGAGCTATCACGGCGTGACCTATGCCGAGAAGTTCGGTCGCGAGGGTGCCTTCATTACCAAGGCCACCGCGCAGCTTATGCGCGACCTTGGCCCCATGCAGAACCCGCAGGCGGCGTTCTTCTTGAACAGCTCGCTCGAGAGCCTGCATGTGCGCATGCCGCGTCATTGCGAGAACGGCCTGGCCGTTGCCAAGTTCCTGCAGAGCCATCCCAAGGTGCGTTTCGTGAGCTATCCGGGCCTGGAGGGCGATAAGTACTATGACATGGCTCAGAAGTACATGCCCAACGGTACGTGCGGCGTTGTGAGCTTTGGCTTTAACGGTGGTCGCGCGGCGGCCGAGACCTTTATGAAGAGCCTCAAGCTCGCCCAGATCGCCACGCACGTGGCCGACGCCCGCACGTGCTGCCTGCATCCCGCTAATGCCACGCATCGTCAGATGAACGATGAGGAGCTCATCGCCTGTGGCATCTCCGCCGACATGGTGCGCCTGTCGTGCGGCCTCGAGGACACGGCCGACCTGATTGCCGACCTTGAGCAGGCACTCGAGCAGTGCTAGGCTAGCTCCGTACAAGGTGCCGATGCTGGCAGAAAGCTTCGGCGACCTTTCGTTCCGATTCCGTAGGCGGGACCCCAATCGCGACTGTTCGCAGGCGATCGGGGCCCCGTTTTTTGCGTTGGGCCACTCGAAAGGATGGATATGGAGAAAACTGCAGAGCAGCTGCGCCGCGAGCACATTGCCCTAGAGGGCGACACCCATGGCAAGAACAAGTGGGCGATTCTGTTTACCGTGCTCATCATGACGTTTATGGTGTGTCTGGATTCGACCGTCGTGACCGTGGCGCTGCCCGTGATGCAAAAGGAGCTGGGCGTGGGCCTCGATCGCATTCAGCTGGTAAGCTCGGTGTATCTGCTTGCGACATGCGTGGCTATGTTGCCGTTTGGCCGTCTGGGCGACGTGCGCGGCAAGGTGGGTGTGTTCCAGCTGGGTGTCATCGTCTTTTCGGTCGGTTCGCTGCTTTGCGGCCTGTCGGGTTCGCTCGAGGTTCTTATCCTGGCACGCATTGTTCAAGGCGTCGGTTGCGCGGCGGCCATGGCTAACAACATGGGTATCATCACCGAGTCGTTTCCGGCGCGCGAACGAGGCCGTGCCATGGGTATTCTCGCGACCTTTGTGGCCCTCGGCATGATGTGTGGCCCCGTGCTCGGCGGTATGCTGGTGGCAAGCTTTCCTTGGGAGAGCATCTTCCTCATCAACCTGCCCATTGGCGTCATCTCGTTTATCGTGGGGCTCTACACGCTGCCGCATGTTAAGCCGGAGACCGGCGAGCGTCCCATGTCCCTGATCGAGGCCGCTCGTCGCTGCTTTGCAAATTCGGCCTTTACCATCAACCTTGCCTGCATGCTCATCGTGTTTGTTGGCATCGGTGCATCCGAGTTTATCCTGCCGTTCTATTTTCAGGACGCGCATGGGTTTGGGTCTGACGTTTCGGGCCTGCTGTTTTTGGCGCTGCCGATGGTGAATGCTTTTATCGGACCACTTTCGGGTACGGTTTCGGACCGTGTTGGCTGCGAGGGTCCTACGGCGGTCGGCCTGGGAGTGTACGTGTGCGGTCTTTTTGCGGTAAGCACACTCGACGAGCACTCTTCTATCCCTGTTATCGTGTGCTGCGTCGCATTTATGTCGTGCGGTACGTCAATTTTCCAAAGCCCCAATAACTCGCTGTATATGGGCTCGGCTCCGCGCGAAGCGCTCGGTTTTGCGGGCAGCCTGGGTAGCCTTGCACGCTATGCGGGCATGGCAGTGGGCATTACGGCGGCATCACATATCCTATATGGGCAGATGAGCCTGGCGATGGGCGAGGTCGTGACCAGTTTTGTTGCGGGCCGTCCGGATGTGTTCCTGTTCGGCTTCCGCTCGGTGTTCTACGTGCTTATGGCTGTGGCCGCTGTGGGCTTTGCGCTTGCCATGGTGCGTTTGGCGAGGATGCGCTCCCGCCATTAACTTGTGGGGGCAGGCATGCCACGAATCGGGCCCATTTGCTGGTCTTGCGGCTTTATGGTGCGTAGGGG
>UQKY01000008.1 GCA_900541785.1 uncultured Collinsella sp. | reverse complement strand
AAGCACAACCTTAACTATCGCCGCTACTATCACCAGTTCGACTACTAAGAGCAAATAACGTTTATGTAATTGGGCCCCGCTCCTATATGGAACGGGGCCTCGTTTAGGTTGGAGAGTAATTATGAGCTACCCCCTGCTTGCCGTCATGAATATCAGCCATCGTTATTTTGACCTTGAAGAATTCTTTTCTTCGGCAGCGGCCTCGGGCTACACGTGTTGCGAGCTTTGGACCGGGGCGATGCATCTGTATGTCGATTGCCATGGATACGATTCGCTCGAGCGGGTACGGGAGCTGTCGCAGCGGTATGGGGTTCGGATTGTGGGGCTTTGTCCCGAACAGAACAACCCCAAGCCGTGGAATATCGCGGCGCGCGGGAATGAGGCGCGTGCCCGCACGCTCGCGTACTTTAAGAACGTTGTAGATATCGCGGCGGAACTTGGAGCCGAGCAGGTCATGGTCTCGAGCGGCTGGGCATTTTTGAACGAGCCGATCGAGGACGCGTGGGGTCGCAGCGCCTCGATGCTGCGTGCGATTGCCGAGCATGCGGGAGAGCGCGGCGTGCGACTGGTGCTCGAGGCCCTACAGCCGGTTGAGTCGATGATCGTGAACTCGGCGGCCGACACGAAGCGCATGATCGAGGCAGTTGATCATCCGGCACTTAAGGCGTGTCTGGATTTGGGCGCTATGGCGGTGGCAGGGGATACCATCGACGATTATTTCGATCTGCTTGGCGATGATGTCGCCCACGTGCATTTTGTCGATGTTGCGGCAGATGGCACGACGCATCTTGCTTGGGGTGACGGCGACCGCGATATGCGCGCCGACCTGGATAGGCTGGTGGCGCGCGGCTATCGCGGAGTTGTTTCGGCCGAGACCTATGACTGGCGCTATTTTGCCGACCCCGCAGCTGCCGATGCGCAGGTAATGGCAGAGTATCGTCGTGCGATTGGCGCCTAGGTGGGGTTGGGTTGCGGCAACCTATCCTATGTTTCCAAATGAATACGGTGTGAGCGGCTGCGACGGATTTTCCCCGCAAGCACTCTAGTATGCTAAAGTACCCAGAAGACCGGCGGAGCTATGCCGGTCTTCTGTTCTATATGAAACACAGCATGAGGAGGCTCACCAGATGACGGCCACACCGTGGGGATTCCGGGACATATTGCCCGAGGAGGCTCAGGCGCGCGAGGAGATTGCGCTGACGGTGAAGGGCTGCTTTAGGGAGCATCATTACCTTCCGGTCGAGACGCCGCTGCTCGAGGACAAGGGCTCTCTCGAGGAGGGTGGCCGCATTGCGGACACCCCGTTTAAGCTCTTTGATGATGACGGCCGCCTGCTGGTGGTCCGTCCCGACAACACGCTGCCGATTGTTCGTCTGGTTTCGACTCGCATGCGCGCGGCCGATCTGCCGCTGCGCCTGCGCTATGAGGCGCCGGTGGTTCGCGAGTGTCAGCGCAATGCCGGCGGCTCGCGTCAGTTTACGCAGTTGGGTTTTGAGCTTATCGGTGTGGGCGATACCGCGGGCGATGTCGAGATCGTCTCGCTGGTGGCGGAGGCCGTGCGCAAGCTGGCACTTCCCGGTGCGCGCATTATCGCGGGCAGCGTGCGTCCGTTTAAGGAACTGCTCGCGGCCTGTGAGGATCGCGAACTGGCTGCCGAGGCATTGCGTTGTGTGCACGCCAACGACTTCGTGGGCCTCGATGCCCGCGTGGCGAAAAGCACCGAGTCCGAGGCCGTTAAGGTCGCCATTAGCGAGCTGCCGCGCCTGCACGGTGGTGCCGAGGTGCTCGACCGCGTCGACGCGCTGCTGGCGGCGGCGGGCATTGTTGCGCCGCTCACGCGCGAGCTGCGTGCCCTGGTCGAGGGCTTGGCTCCCGAGGACGCCCAGGTGCTGTCCTTCGACTTCTCCATCATGAACTCGTTTGATTACTACACGGGCCTGGTCTTTAAGGCCTATGCCGGTGGCCTGCCCGATCCGGTGGGCTCGGGCGGTCGCTACGACTCCATCTTTACCGGTGCATTTGGCGACGGCATCGAGGTGCCGGCGGCGGGCTTTGCCTTTTCGCTCGAGCGTCTGGAGGCCGCGCATACCTCGGCCGAGGACGCTGCCTCCGATGGTGACCATGCCGTGGGCCGCGGCGCCGAGGGTCCGCTGCGCATCGCCGTGCCCAAGGGCTCGCTTAAGGCCGACACGCTCGACGTGCTCGAGGCCGCGGGCTTGGACGTCTCTGAGCTGCGCGACCCCGGCCGTCACCTCATCGTGCGCGGCCGCGACACGCGTACCGGCGAAGGCGCGGTCGGAGATATCGAGTTTGTCATCGTGCGCCCCAGCGACGCGCCCGCCTTTGTGGGCTGCGGCGGTGCCGATTGCGGCATCTGCGGCTGGGACTCGCTTATCGAAGCCGACCTCAATCTGCTGCAGCTGGTCGACCTGGGCTACGGCCTGTGCACGTTTATCGAGGCGGAGCCCGCATGGCGCGCCGGTCAGGCCGAGCGCAACTACGCCCGTCGCGGGTCGCTTCGCGTGGCCACCAAATACCCGCGCATCGCGAGCGCCTGGTATGCCGAGCGCGGCGTGAATGCCGACATCGTTTCGCTGCACGGCAATATTGAGCTGGGCCCCATCGTCGGCATGACCGACCGCATCGTGGACATTACCGCCACGGGTGCCACGTTGCGCGACAACGACCTCGTTATTACTGGTCGCATTATGGACTGCACGGCCCGTTTCTTTGTCAACCCGGGCGCCGCGCGTCTGGATCCGCGCGTACGCAATCTGGCAGATCGCTTGGCGGCAGCCGTGAAGGACAAGCATTTTGAGCCCGTTGCGGGCTCGGCACAATAGCGCGAGCACGCACGGGCGCCCCAACGTCCGGGCTGCGGGCCGACTGGCGCCGCCGCCCGGTCTCTCGTTTTACGAACAAAACCTCGACCGATAGGGGATACCGATATGAAGACCATCAAGCTTGCTCCCGGCGAGCGCCTCGTTACCAACCAGCTCAACCGTAAGGGCGTGCTGCCGCAAAACATCGTCGACGCCGCCCGCGATATCGTGGCCAACGTGCGTGCCAACGGCGATGCTGCGGTGCGCGACTATTGCCACCGCTTTGACGGCGTTGAGCTGCAGAGCTTCCGTCTGCCGCAAGAGCAGATCGATGCCGCGCTCGAAGGCCTCGATCCGGCCTTTGTCGCCGCGCTCGAGAAGGCTGCGCGCCAGATTCGTGAGTTCCACCAGCGCGAGGTCGAGCAGAGCTGGTTTACCACGCGCCCGGACGGCACGATGCTCGGCGTTAAGGTGACCCCGCTTGCCGCGGCTGGCATCTACGTGCCGGGCGGCCGTGCGCAGTATCCCTCCACCGTGCTCATGAATGCCATTCCCGCCAAGGTCGCCGGCGTTGAGCGCGTGGTCATGGTGACCCCGCCGCAAAAAGATGGCCTAATCAGCCCCTATACGCTCGCGGCTGCCAAGCTCGGCGGCGTGGACGAGATCTATATGGTGGGTGGCGCCCAGGCCGTGGCCGCGCTGGCGTACGGTACCGAGACCATTCCGCGTGTCGACAAGATTACCGGCCCGGGTAACGCCTTTGTCGCCGCTGCCAAGCAGATTGTCTCGGGTGACGTGGGTATCGATATGGTTGCTGGTCCCTCCGAGGTCTGCGTGCTGGCCGACGCCACGGCCAAGCCCATGGTGGTCGCGGCCGACCTGATGGCCCAGGCCGAGCACGATCCGCTGGCGGCCTGCTATCTGGTGACCTGCGACGAGCAGTTTGCGTGTGAGGTCGAGGCGGGTATCGACATCCTGGTGGCGCAGTCGCCACGCGCCGAGATCACGCGCGCTTCGCTCGACAATGAGGGCACCATCGTGGTGGCCGCCGACATGGCTGCCGCCGTCGAAGCGGTGAACACCGTGGCGCCCGAGCACCTGGAGCTGCACTGCAAGGACGCGATGGGCCTGCTCGGCGGCATTCGCAACGCCGGCGCCATCTTTGTGGGCGCTTGGAGCTCCGAGCCGCTCGGCGATTACGTTGCCGGCCCCAATCACACGCTGCCGACCGGCGGCACGGCCAAGTTCTCCAACCCGCTTTCGGTGGAGGAGTTCGTCAAGCGCTCAAGTGTCATTTGCTATACGCCCGAGGGCCTGCTCTCCGATGCTCCCGCTACGCAGCGTTTGGCCGAGGCCGAGGGCCTGTGGGCACACGCGCTTTCCGCCGCACTGCGTCGCCGTGTGCTGGAGCAGGGCGAGGATGCCGTGAGCGCCGAGTCTCTGGCCGCGGCCGACCTGACCAAGGTCGCCTGGCCGGGCGACGCCGTGGCGACGGTTGCCGAGGGCGTGGACCTGGCGGCTGCAAGCGCGAATGGTGCTGACGCGGTCGTCGAGGAGGCCTAATATGGCCGAGTTGACGCCCCGCATGAAGGAGCTCGTCCAGCCTTACCTGGCCGGCATTGAGCCCTACGATCCTAACTTTACGCCTACGCGCATCAACCTATCGGCCAACGAGAACACCTATCCCGTGCCGGCCGGCGTGCGCGAGGCGGTCGACGCCGCCCTGGCTGCCACACCGCTCAACCGCTATCCCGATCCCATGTCCAACGACCTGCGCGACGAGCTTGCTGCCTGGCATGGCGTGACGCGCGAGAACATCTGCGTGGGCAACGGCGGCGACGAGCTGCTCTATAACTATCTGCTGGCGTTTGGCGGTGCGGGGCGGACCCTGCTCAACTGCCCGCCGTGCTTTAGCGAGTACGCGTTCTTTGCGTCGCTCTGCCAGACCGAGGTGCGCGACGTGTGGCGCGACCCTGCGACCTTTGAGCTCGATCAGACAGCTGTGCTCGCGGCGGCGCCGGAGTGCAACCTGGCAATCGTGACCTCGCCCAACAATCCCACGGGTGATGCGGCTCCGCTCGACTTTGTCGCGGCCCTGTGCGATGCGTGCCCCGGCATGGTCATGGTCGACGAGGCCTACGTTGAGTTTGCCGACGATTCGTTTGGCGCGGCCACCACGGCGCAGGGACTTATCGTCGAGCATCCCAACCTGGTGATTCTGCATACGCTGTCCAAGGCGTTCGGCGCCGCCGGCACGCGTCTGGGCTACGTAATCGCGGCACCCGAGGTTATCGAGGTGTTTGCGGCGATTCGCCAGATCTATTCGGTCAACGTGCTGAGCCAGGCGGCGGCGCTTGCCTGTGTGCGTGCCCGTGATGCCTATGCACCCGTGGTGGCGCAGGTCGCATCCGAGCGCGAGCGCGAGCTGGCCGTCCTGCGCGCAATGGCTGCCGAGGGCCTGTCCGTGGAGGCGTGGCCGAGCGCGGCGAACTTTGTGCTCGTGCGCACGCCGCATGCCACGCGCGTGCGCGAGCGTCTGCGCGACGAGTATTCGATTTTGGTGCGCGACTTTAGCTATGCGCCGGGGCTCGCGGATTGCCTACGCATTACCGTGGGTACCCCGCAGGAAAACGATGAGGTGCTGGCGGCGTTTGCCGCGCTGGTGAAGGAGGAGATGTAGATGGGCCGTTATGCCGAGGTAACCCGTAAGACGGGGGAGACCGATATTGTCGTCAAGCTCGACCTGGATGGAACCGGTACGTGCGATATCTCGACCGGCGTGCCGTTTTTCGACCACATGCTCAACGCTTTTGGCCGCCATGGTTTGTTTGATTTGACGGTGCGCGCGGTGGGCGACGTGGAAGTCGACGCGCACCACACCGTCGAGGATACGGGCATCGTGCTGGGCGAGACGTTTTGTCAGGCGCTGGGCAACAAGGCGGGCATTACGCGCTTTGCCGACGCGGCGATCGCCATGGACGAGACGCTTGTAATGGCTGCCGTTGATATTTCGGGCCGCGGGCAGGCCTACTGCGAGCTGCCCGTGCCGACCGAGCGCGTGGGCACCTTTGATACCGAGCTGGCCGTCGAGTTCTTCTACGCCTTTGCGCGCGACGCCAAGCTCACGCTGCACGTGCGCGAGCTGGCAGGCGGCAATTCGCATCACATTATCGAGGCGGCCTTTAAGGCCGTGGGCCGCACGATGCGTCACGCCTGTGAGCTCGATCCCCGCGTGCAGGGCATCCCCAGCACCAAGGGCTCACTGTAACCGCCACAAGGGTAAAACCACCACAAAGGGGACAGGCACCTTCGTGGTGGTTTTGGACGATGAGATAAGGGAGGGTCGCGTGGGCGAACCGAAGATCGTGGTGGTCGACTACCACAAGGGCAACTTGTCGAGCGTCGTGCGCGGGCTTGCGCGCGCCGGTGCCGCCGCCTGCACGTCGGACGACCCGGAGCAGATCCGTAACGCCGACGGCCTGGTCATCCCGGGCGTGGGTGCGTTCTACGACGCGATTGCCTTTATGCGCGAGAGCGGCGAGGCGGACGCGGTGCTCGACGCCGTTGCCGCCGGAACTCCGCTGCTCGGCATCTGCCTGGGCCTTCAGCTATTTTTTGAGCGCGGCAACGAGGGCGTGCCTGCGGACGAGGGCACGGTCGCGGACGACGATGCCTCCGAGCAGGCCGGTGGCCCCTGGGTCGATGGCCTGGGCATTATGCGCGGCTCGTGCACGCGCCTGGAGTCGAGCCGACTGAAGGTGCCGCACGTGGGTTGGGACCAGGTGCACATGACGCCCGCCGGTGCGGCCGATCCGCTGCTCGCCGGTTTTGCCGAGGGCGCCAATATGTACTTCACTCACAGCTATGCGGTGGCCGACGATGCCGATGCCGCCGATGTTCTGGCGCGCACGCACTACACGCGGAGCTTCCCGTGCATCGCGCGCCACGGCAACGTGTGGGGCTGCCAGTTCCATCCCGAGAAATCCTCTGCGTTGGGTCAGCGCATTCTTAAGAACTTCGTGAGCATCGTCGAGGAGGCTGGCCGATGATTCTGTTTCCCGCAATCGATCTGATTGGCGGCAAGGTCGTGCGCCTGGAGCGTGGCGACCGCAGCCGCTGCAAGGTATATTTCGACGACCCCGTGGCCATTGCTCGCTCGTTTGCCGAGCAGGGCGCAAGCTGGGTTCACGTCGTCGACCTGTCCGCTGCCTTTGGCGAGGACGAGGACGCATGCGCTGCCAACTCGGCGGCGATCAAGGCCATCTGCGGCGTCGATGGTCTGTCCGTGGACGTGGGCGGCGGCGTCCGCTCGCTCGCGCGCATCGACGAGCTGGCCGGCTACGGTGCGCGCCGCATTGCACTGGGTACCGTGCTGGTGACCGAGCCGGGTTTTGCCGAGGTGGCAGCCAAAGGTTTTGGCGAGCTGCTGGTGGCAGATATTGCCGCACGCGACGGCCAGGTCAAGGTGAACGGCTGGCGTGACGGCGCGGGCGTGGCGCTCGACGACGCCGTGGCGCAGCTTTCCGAGTTGGGTTTTAAGCATCTGGTGTATACCGACATCGCGCGCGATGGCATGCAGACGGGCATCGATGTGGCGGCGTATCGCCATGTGGCCGAGGTCGCGGGCTTTCCCGTCGTGGCATCGGGCGGTATCTCGTCGCTCGACGACATCCGCGCACTGGCCGCGGTGGGCGAGGTCGCGATTGAAGGCGCCATTACCGGCCGTGCGCTCTACGAAGGCAACTTTACGCTGGCACAGGCGCTGGCCGCCGCCCGAGGGGAGGAGTAGCCCATGCTTACCAAGCGCGTGATTCCCTGCCTGGACGTCAAGGACGGCCGTGTGGTCAAGGGCGTCAACTTTGTGAGCCTACGCGATGCGGGCGATCCGGTGGAGCTGGCGCGTGCCTATGACCGCGAGGGTGCGGACGAGGTCGTCTTCCTGGACATTACCGCCACGAGCGACAACCGTGCGACGACTATCGAGATGGCGGCGCATGCGGCCGAGGAGCTCGCTATTCCCTATACCGTGGGCGGCGGCTTTCGCGACCTGGCGGGCATGCGCACCATGGTTGCCGCCGGTGCCGATAAGGTGTCGCTCAACTCTGCCGCCGTGCGTGACCCGTCGCTGATCGGCCAGGCTGCCGCGGCGTTTGGTAGCCAGGCCGTGGTCGTGGCGATCGATGCCAAGCGTGTAGGCCTGCCCGGCGAGCCGGGTGCCGACAAGTGGGAGGTCTTTACCGCGGGTGGCCGTAATGCCACAGGCATTGACGCGGTGGCGTGGGCCGAGGAGGCGGCTCGTCGCGGTGCCGGTGAGATCTTGCTCACCAGCATGGATCGCGACGGCACCAAGGCTGGCTTCGACCTGGCACTCACCCGTGCCGTGGCGCGCGCGGTGCCGATTCCCGTCATCGCGAGCGGCGGCGTGGGCACGCTCGAGCATTTTGCCGAGGGCGTGATCGAGGGCGAGGCCGACGCCGTGCTGGCGGCCAGCGTCTTTCACTTTGGGACGTTCAGCATTCGCGAAGTCAAAGAGTATATGGCATCGCAGGGCATCCCTGTCAGGTTGGACTTCTAGCGCTGCGGCTTGCCCAGGCACCCGACCTTCCGGCTCCAACCCTCCTCGCGTACTTAAGTACGCGTCGTCGGGCTTGTCGCTCGGAATCTCGGGCACCTGGACAACCCTCGCCGACCTGTGGGGTTTAAATTGGGGAGAGAAATGGAAGAGATAACCGAGCCTTCAAAGCTTAAATATGACGCCCGCGGGCTGATTCCTTGTGTGGTTCAGCAATATGACACCGGTGAGGTGCTTATGGTTGCTTGGATGAACGAGGAATCGGTGGGACTGACGCTTAAGACCGGGACTACGTGGTTTTGGAGCCGCAGCCGCCAGGAGCTCTGGAACAAGGGCGCGACGAGCGGCAATATGCAGGAGGTCAAGGAGCTCTGGGCCGACTGCGATAGCGATACGCTGCTGGTCAAGGTTGACTCTCCGGGCCCGGCTTGCCACACCGGCAACCGTACCTGCTTCTTTAAGAAACTCGCCTAAGGCGGGCACCCTGTTGGGCGCTCGGTAAAACGGAAAGGATTGAACTATGGGTGTGCGCACCGCAAATGTTCAGGATGGAAATATCGGCGAGACGCTGACGGGTCTGGCCGAGGTGATTCACGGTCGTCGCGATGCGTCGCCACAGGAGAGCTACACCGCTCGCCTGCTGACCGACGTCGAGGACGAGCTGCTCAAGAAGCTTGCCGAGGAGGCGAGCGAGGTGATCATGGCCTGCAAGGATAACGATCACGACCACATCCGCTACGAGGCCGGCGACCTGGTCTACCACCTGCTCGTGACGCTCGAGCGCTACGGTATCACCCTCGACGAGTTGGCCGGCGAACTCAACGCTCGCCGCCACTAGTTTTAGGCGAGGGGCGTGGACTCCCATTCTCCGGTGGCGTGGGGGATGTCGAAGGTTCGATAACCGCAGCCGTAGACGTGGGCCTGGGCCTCGCGGATATTCCAGCAGATATCGCAGGCGCGGTGCGCGTCCGAGCCAAAGGTGATGGGTACCTCGGCGTGGGCGAAGCAACGCAAAAGACCGGTCGAGGGGTAATAGTCGTCGAGCCCCTTGCGCGGCGCGGCCGTCGAGACCTCAACGCGGCGGCCCGTATCGTGCGCGCACTCGGCCATCTGCTCCCAGAACGGCGCGGGGTCAAAGTCGGGCGCAAAGCCGTCTTTCGAAAAGCGCATGACCAGGTCGGGGTGGGCCATTACATCAAAGTTGAGCGAGCTTTCGCAAGCACGGCACCAGTCGTCGACATAGCGCTCCCACACGCCGCGCACGCCCAGGTTTTCCCAAACGTGCAGGTCGGTGTCGTCGTCGATCCAACCGCAAAGGGAATCGGGTGTATCGGGGCGAGCGACGTCCTCCGTCCCCGCCGTGCCCGCAGCGCCTGCCGCAATATCGCCCGGGTTGCCAATCCAATGCACACTGCCCAGACGCACGACGGCGCCCTGGGACCAGCGCTCAACCAAAGGCTCGCAGCCCTCGTACCAATCGCATTCAAAGCCATAGATAAGCTTGAGCTCCGGCGCAATCTGCGCGGCAAGCTTGCGAGCATCCTCAAAAGCCAGACGATGTGCCGGCAAGTCGCCTTCGACGACCTGCACTTCGCAGTTGGCGTCCATGCTGGCGGGCAGGGTGAGATGGTCAGTCGAGACCATGACGCGGCACCCGGCCGCAGCAGCGGCGCGAACGTTGTCCTCAAACGTGGCATGGCCGTCCGAAAACGAGGTGTGGGTATGGCAATCGACCAGCGGGCACATAGGCATAGCGGCTCCTTTGCATTTGGCGAATCCGCTCCATTGTAATGGCGCAGCCTCGGCGCGTCGTACGCGCGGGGTGCCGAAATCGATCGGAAAGGCTGCGCGGCGCGGCCTCGCTTGCGCTTTCAAAACATGTACGTCAGCCTCCAAAACCGACAAAAAATGACATGTTTGGAGGCTGACGTACACGTTTGGATAGGGGCGAGGGCGGCGACGGACGAAAGTCACGCCTGTGCCACGTCCGATGTGCTAGCGTTTGGGTGAATAAAACGAGCCCGTGCGGAAAGGATCCGGACCGTATGCAACGTGGAAGTACATCTCCGCTGTCCCGCGAGACCGATGCGCCCGAGACCATCGTCAAGCTAGAGTGCGACATCGACGATGCGTCGCCCGAGGTACTCGCCTATGCCGCCGACCGCTTGCGCGAGGCGGGCGCCCGCGAAGTGCACTGGCTGCCTCTCTACTGCAAAAAAGGTCGTCCCGGCTGGCAGCTGCAGGTAATCTGCGCCCGCGAGGACATTGACCGTCTGCAGATGATCATCTTTTTGGAAACCACGACCAACGGCATCCGCCGCCAGGTTATGGAGCGCGTCTGTCTGCCGCGTCGTTTTGAGCAGGTGGCGACGCCTTGGGGCGAGGTATCCGTTAAGGTGGCGACTCTGCCCGACAGCAGCGAGCGCGCGGCTCCCGAGTACGAGGATTGCGCTCGTCTTGCCCGTGAGCACAACGTGCCGCTCCAACGCGTGATGCAGGCGGCTCAGAGCGCGGCACTGCGATTTGAGTAACGCGGCCGGTGGCACGCCACGCCCAGCCCCATCAACCCCACCCGAAAGGACCACCATGAAATACCTTATCGCTTCCGACATTCACGGCTCGGCATACTGGACCGAGCGCCTCTGCGCCGCCATCGAATCCCAGCAGCCCGACCGCATTGTGCTGCTGGGCGACCTGCTCTACCACGGCCCGCGTAACGACCTGCCGCGCGACTATGCCCCCAAGCGCGTGATTCCGCTGCTCAACGCCCTGGCCGACCGCATCATCGCGGTGCGCGGCAACTGCGACGCCGAGGTCGACCAGATGGTCCTCGACTTCCCCGTCATGGCCGACTACGCCACACTATTCGACGAGACCGGACGTGAACTGTTCCTGACGCACGGCCACGTTTTTGGCGCCGGTATGCACAACAGCGTCGACCACGCGCCCGCGCTGCCCGAGGGTTCCGCGCTCGTCTACGGCCACACGCACATCAAGGTTAACGAGGAAAGCGCCGCGCACCCGGGCCTGTGGCTCTTCAACCCCGGCAGCGTGAGCATTCCCAAGGATGGCACGCACAGCTACGGCATCTACGAGAACGGCGCGTTCCGCCATGTGATCCTGGAGGAGGACTAACCATGGCCGAGCATATGGCTCAGCAAAATGACGAGGGTTCGCGCGACCTGTCCACGCTGGTCGACGCGTCGGCCGAGCTGCAGCATCTGGTGCAGACCATCTGGCGCCTGCGTCAGCCCGATGGCTGCCCGTGGGACCGCGAACAGACGCATCAGAGCATTGGCAAGAACATGATCGAGGAAGCCTACGAGGCGCTCGACTGCATCGAGGCCGATGATGCGGCGCACCTGCGCGAGGAGCTGGGCGACGTGCTCATGCAGGTAGTGTTGCATGCGCAGATCGCGGCGGACGCCGGCGAGTTTACGCTGGCCGACGTGGCGCGCGATATCGACGCCAAGCTCATTCGCCGTCATCCGCACGTGTTTGGTGATGCGGATGCCGACAACTCCGACGAGGTGCTCAAGATCTGGGACGAGGTCAAGCTTGCCGAGAAGGCCGCCAAGGACAAAGCCGTGGCGGCAGGCGAGGCTGCGCCCGAGGGCTTGCTCGACGGTGTGCCCACGCATCTGCCGGCATTGATGCAGGCGCAGAAGGTGTCGCGCAAGGCGGCGGCCGTGGGCTTTGAGTGGGAGACGGTCCAGGACGTGTGGGACGAGGTTGCCGAGGAGCGTGCTGAGTTTGAGGCCGAGGCTCCCGGCTCGCCCGAGCGCGAGATGGAGTTTGGCGACCTGCTCTTTGCCCTTGTTAACGTTGCGCGCAAGGAGGGAATCGACGCCGAGAGTGCCCTTCGTGCCAGCACGGCAAAGTTCCGCCGCCGTTGGGCCGCGATGGAGCAGATGGCGGCCAACGCTCATGTAGATCTGGCTGAGCTTTCGACCCACGGCCTCAACGACCTCTGGGATGCCGCAAAGGCGGAGGAGTAAGACTGCGGGAACGACGGGCTGACATGCCTCATCGTTCCCATCAAATTTTTCGAAAAATAATTGTATCCCTCGGCTAACTTAGGGCATAATGCAAAAAGTGCGACATGGCTAACTTACGGAGGCGCACCGATGGTGCACAGTCGGCCAGTCGCTTGCATCAACTACGTTTCCAAGTGAGAGGGAGACAACATGAGCGATATTTTGGATGTCTACGGTCGCGAGGTGCTCGACAGCCGCGGCAACCCCACCGTCGAGGTCGAGGTCGTGCTCGAGGACGGCAGCTTCGGCCGCGCGATGGTGCCTTCGGGCGCTTCGACCGGCGCTTTCGAAGCTTGCGAGCTGCGCGACGGCGACAAGGGCCGCTACCTGGGCAAGGGCGTCTCGCAGGCCGTCGAGCACGTCAACAACGAGTGTGCCAACGCCGTCGTGGGCCTCGACGCCTTCGACCAGCGCGCTGTCGATGCCGCGTTGGTCGCCGCGGACGGTACCCCCAACAAGACCAAGCTCGGTGCCAACGCCATCCTGGGCGTGTCACTGGCCGTCGCCCGCGCCGCGGCAGAGTCGGCGGGCCTGTCGCTGTACCAGTACCTGGGCGGCGTCAACGCCCACCTGCTGCCCACGCCCATGATGAACATCCTCAACGGCGGCGTGCATGCCGACAACAACGTCGACTTCCAGGAGTTCATGATCATGCCGGTGGGCGCCCCGAGCTTTGCCGAGGGTCTGCGCTGGTGCGCCGAGGTCTACCACACCCTCAAGGGCGTGCTGCACGAGGCCGGCCTGGGCAGCGGCGTGGGTGACGAGGGCGGCTTCGCACCCAACCTCAAGACCAACGCCGAGCCGTTCGAGTACATTACCAAGGCCGTCGAGAAGGCCGGCTTTAAGCCCGGCGTCGACTTCATGTACGCCATGGACCCGGCGTCCACCGAGTTCTACAACACCGAGACCGGCATGTACGAGCTCAAGGGCGAGGGTGTTGAGTACACGAGCGCTCAGATGGTCGATTACTGGGAGAAGCTCGTCGACACTTATCCCATCATCTCCATCGAGGATGGCATGGCCGAGGAGGATTGGGACGGCTGGGTTGAGCTCACCCGTCGCATTGGCAACAAGGTGCAGCTGGTGGGCGACGACCTGTTCGTCACCAACACCGAGCGCCTCAAGAAGGGCATCGAGCTGGGTGCCGCCAACGCGATCCTGGTCAAGGTCAACCAGATCGGCACGCTCACCGAGTCACTCGAGGCCATCGAGACCGCCAAGGAGGCCGGTTACGCCTGCATCGTGAGCCACCGCTCCGGCGAGACCGAGGACTCCACGATCGCCGACCTGGTCGTGGGCGTCAACGCCGGCCAGATCAAGTCGGGCGCCCCGTGCCGCAGCGACCGTATCGCCAAGTACAATCAGCTCATCCGCATCGAGGACGAGCTCGAGGGCAGCGCGCGCTACGCCGGCAAGGCCGCGTTCTACAACATTCGCTAAACAAGTGGCGCTCGCGGGGGGCGGGGTTGACTCGGCTCCGTTCCACTTCTGATGGCCGCCATTGGGCGCTGGGCCATATGGCTCAGCGCCTTTTTTATGTCGAGCAAAGGCTGTCGAAGGTGGCGCGCACGCTCGTGCTATAACTAGAATACTTAGCGCAAACAAACCTCAACCGCACAAGGCGCACATGGATCAGATTTACGACAACAGGTACTATTCCGCCGGTTCGCGTGAGCCGTCGCCTCGCCGTGCGCGCACGGTGCAGCTCGGTGGGTCCGACTACGGCGGCGTCGATCACCGCGCACAGCGTCCGCCGAGTGCCTCACGCTCCCATGCTCAAATGAATACGTCGACGGACCGCCCGCCACGTTCGGCGCGCCCGACGCATGCTCAGCGCCCCTCGGCTCAAACGCACGAAAAGTCGACCAGGCCCTCGAACCGTCTTTCCGGCTCGGACTTTATGCACTACGCCAACGACAACGCAGTGGTCAAGGCAATTTACGACTTTACCCACGGTCCTCAGCGAGGGCTATTCATCGGCATTGTCGTTGCCCTGGTGCTCGTGAGCCTGTATTTCCCCGTGCGCGATCTGTACGTGGCAAAGCGTTCGAGCGATATCTTGGCCAAGCAGGTCGAGATTCGTCAGCAATACAATGATGAGCTGCAAAAAAGCGTCGACAAGCTGCTCTCAGAGGAGGGTATCAAGGACGCGGCATCCGAGGACTTGGGCCTGGTGATGCCCGGCGAGAAGAGAATTGAAGTGCAGGGTCTGGACGACGATTCGGACTCGTCGTCGAGCAAAAAGTCCTCGAACGCCAAGAAGGCCAGCGAGGTTGCCAAGGAAATCGAAGAAGTCGGTAAGGACGCGCCGTGGTACATCCAGGCGCTCGACATGCTGTTTGGGTTTAACGGTGTCGAGGGCCAGACGGTCGTGTCCAACGGCAAATAGCGCCCGGAGGGGAGCCCGCAATGACAAATTGCAAACGCTATAAGGTGGCGGCGATCGACCTGGGAACGGTGTCGTCGCGACTGGTGTTGGCCCAGGTCGAGGGCGGGGCGATCGTGGAATCGTCCAAGCATACCGAGATTACCGATCTGGGCGAGGGCGTTGACGCGACAGGTCGCTTTTGCGAGGCGGCCGTTGAGCGTGTGCTCGCTGCGTGCCGGATGTTTGTGGACGAGGCGCATGCCTTTGGGGCCGTGTGCATCTGCACCACGTGCACGAGCGCCGCGCGCGATGCGTCCAATGCCGCCCTGCTGCTGGACGGCCTGCGCGAGCTGGGGCTCGAACCGCAGGTGATTCCGGGCGAGGTTGAGGCGCGCCTGACGTTTTTTGGCGTGGCGCACGACTTTGCCGGCGAGCGCATTATTGTCGCGGATTCGGGCGGCGGCTCTACGGAGCTCGCGACGGGCGTGTACGCACCGGAGCGTGGGGTCTTTGCGCTGGAGGGCACGCGTTCGCTGGACATCGGTTGTCGCCGCGTGACGGAGCGGTTTTTCTCGGCACTGCCGCCTGCGGACGGCGAGCTTGCTGCCGCTGCCAACTGGGCGGGCGAGCAGTTCGCCGCCTATTTTGAGGGCCTGCCGAGCAATTTTGAGCGTGCAGAGCGCCTGGTCGCGGTGGGTGGCACCGTCACCACGCTCGTGGCGCTGGTTCACGAGCTGGAGCCGTATGATTCGAGCTTCGTGCACCTGCGCGAGCTTTCGATGGAACAGATTTCGGCTGCTATCGAGCACATGTCTGTGTTGGACGCGGACGGCATCGCCGCGCTACCGGGTGTGCAGCCCAAACGCGCGGGCGTGATCTTGGCTGGCGCCGTGGTAATCCGCGAGCTCATGCGTGCCGGCGGCTACAAGACGCTCACCGTAAGCGAGAATAGCCTACTCGCCGGTATGGCCGCCACCATCAACGAGACTCTCGACGGTGCAACCCCCACCATCGCCTGGACCCCAGAGCTCAGCTCCCTCTAAATAAGTTGCGGTGAAATAGTTCTTAAATGGGCCGGTAAACGGCCAAAACAGGAACTATTCCACCGCAACTTAAAGCCCCATCGGCGTCCAAAAGAAATGAGCCCGCATCCCTGGGGGACACGGGCTCGTAAACAATACGTGGTAGGGGCGGTGGGACTCGAACCCACAATCCTTGCGGCGAGAGATTTTAAGTCTCCTGCGTATGCCAATTCCGCCACGCCCCCGTGAGACTAGAAGTCTAGCACAAGCCGTCCGTTACGCGTTGACGGCCATCGAGTGTTGGCCCGACTTCTCCAGGAACTCCTGGAACTTGGCCTCGTCGCCCTTGTTCTTGTACTGCAGGGCCAACAGGTACTCCAAGCGGCAACCCTTAACCTTATCGTCACCGGCCTCCTCGAGCATGCGCTCCAGCTCGGGAATGTCGTTGTGGCGCTTGAGGATCATCGTGTCGTACATCAGTTGGCATTCGTGCGCGACCGCCTCGGCCTGGCCGCCCTCAAAGCCCTCGATCTCGCGCAACAGCTCCTTGGACTTTTTGCGGTTCTCCTGGCCAACGTAGTAGTTAAAGGCCTTAATCACCAGGTCGACACGCTGCATCTTGGGTAGATTGAGCCCCAGCAGCAAATCGAACATCTCGTCAGCACGCTTGTGGTCCTCGCGCAGCAGATAGGAGTTCAGGCGCAGGTAGTCGCGGTTATAGCGCGGGTACAGCATACTGGTGAGTTTGGCGTCGAGCAGGTGATCGAACTCGTCCCACTGCTTGGCAGCCATAAGCTGTTGCAGGCGCTTGAACGTTGTGCGTTTTTTGACGCTAAAGAACACCGACACGGCGATACAGATGATGACGACGGCGGTCCAGAGGGTGCGGGAATCGGGCATATTGGGGTCCTTAGTCGCTCATAAAGCGAGCGGTATGACAACACGTACTAGATGTATTATACGCAGTGCGCAGGCAAACTGGCATAAAAGTGCATCGAGGCCGAGCGCCATCGCTCGCTGCGGTACACTTACCTAAAGTAAACCACGAAGGGAGACATTACCTATGAAGAAGATCGTTTTGGCTTGCGGTGCTGGCGCTGCTACTTCCACGCTCGTTGCCCAGAAGGTCGCCACCATGCTCGACGCCAACGGCTACGCCGACAAGTACGAGATCGTGCAGTGCGCCATCTCCGAGGCCAAGGACGTTTGCGACGAGGGTGCCGATCTGCTGATCGCCACCACCGTTGCCCCCGAGGGCCTTACCTGCCCGTACGTGAGCGGCGTGCCCTTCATGACCGGCATGAACCGCGTCGCTGCCGAGAAGGCCGTTCTTGACGTCATGGCTCAGTAGGCGCTGACTGCATGAGTGAGCAGAACGCCAATCCGGTCGAGCTCTTTGGCATGCGCGTTGCCCATGTGGGCATTAACGCCGCCAACCCGGCAGACGCCTTGGAGATCGCGGAGCTGTTCTCGACGATGATGGGTCTGCCCGTTATCGAGACCCCGGTTTCGTACTTTAACGATTCGCTGGTCGAGATCATGAAGCAGAACGGTCGTGGCGCCAAGGGCCACATCGGCTTTGCCGTCAACGACATCGATGCGGCCGAGAAGTGGTTTGCCGAGCGCGGACTCGAGGTCAACGAGGAGTCGCGCGTACTGCTGCCCGACGGCGGCACCAAGCTCGTGTACTTTAAGCGCGAGTTCGCCGGTTTCGCCGTGCACCTGTGCCGCGAGTAGCGCACAAGCTGCCATAGCTAGCAAAAAGGGATAGGGCCGCGTGGCCCTATCCCTTTATTTATGCCGAGGGGCTTCCTACCGCGGCAGGCGAATCGTAAAGCGGCTGCCGACGCCCTCGACCGAGGTCACGCCGATGACGCCGCCATGGCTATCGACGATCCACTTGGCAATGGCAAGCCCCAGACCCGAGCCCTGCGCGCCGGCATCGCGTGCGTTGTCGGCGCGGTAGAACCGTTCAAACGCGTGAGCTGCGGATTCCTGGTTCATGCCGATGCCCTCGTCCTCAACACTTATGTCGATCGTGCCCGCGCCCGCATCCGGCGTTATGCCAAATGTGACGGTCGTTCCCGCATCCGAGTACTTGGCGGCGTTTTGCACGATCACACGCAGGGCTTGCTTCACGAGCGCCACGTCGACGGGCGCATCGCAGCGCGGGTCGCTGACAAGCGCGGCGTCGTATGCCAGCCGATACGTGTGCGCGGCATCGATCATCTGCGATTCCTCGCATACCTCGCCGACCAGTGCGGCCAGGTTGGTATCCGCACGCCGCAGGACCGTGCGTCCGGCATCGCCGCGCGCCAAAAACAGCAGCTGCTCCACGAGCTCCTGCATGTGCTCGCTTTCGGCCTTGAGCGAGGCGATGGACTCTGCCAGTACGTCCGGGTCGTCTTTGCCCCAGCGGTCGAGCATGTTTACGTAGCCCTGAATCACCGCGATGGGCGTGCGCAGCTCGTGGCTTGCATCGTTGACAAAGCGCATCTGCTGCAGCTTGGCCTCTTGCATCTGGCGCAGCAGGCGGTTGAGTGCGACCTCGATGCTTGCCAGGTCGGCATCGCCGGTGGTGACGCTTGGTGAGTCGACGCTTGCGCGCACGATGGCCTGCTCCAGCGTTTCCATCTTGCCGCCGGAGAGCTGCATGCGGCCGAGCTCGTCCACGCGCAAGGCCAGATCGTTGAGAGGCGCCATGGTGCGGCGCACGCGGCGGGCGCCGCCGAGCATGTTGAGTACGCTGATGACCTGCCAACCCACAACGACAAGGTAGAGAGGCCATAACGTGACGAGGTCCTGTGCGAGGGGGAAAGTCTTGGTGGTACGCGCAAACTCGACGGTATAAGTGAGCGTTGTCAGGTCCCAGCCGCGCGCGGGCTTCAGCGACATGCCACGAACGGTGGCGCTGGGGATCCATCCTGCGGTAAACGCGCCGTCGGGCAGCGTCTGGTTGTATCCATAGACGAGGATCGCCGCCGCAATAACCAACAGCAACAGATCGAGCCAGACGTAGCTCATCAGGCGGCGCCACATATAGCTCCAGTTGATGGCGCGGGCGATGGATGTGACGCGCTTGGCCTCGGCGTTACGCACGGCAGACATAGCCCACCCCGCGCACGGTTTGGATGATTCGGGCGCCGCCGGCGTCTTCGATCTTGGCACGCAGGTGCGCGATGTGCACGTCGACGTTGTTGGTGTCGCCCACGTATTCGTAGCCCAGCGCCTCGTGCGCGATGCGCTCGCGCGCGAGCACGGTGCCGGCGTGCGTCATAAGCAGCGCGAGGACGTCGAACTCGCGGGCAGTGAGCGCGATGGGCGAGCCGCCGACCGTGACTTCGCGGCGGTCGGGGTCGAGCGCGACCGAACCCACGGTGAGCGCGGCGGGGGAGGGCGCGGCGGATGCCTGGGCCGAGCCGCCGCCCAGGGGCATCGCAACGGTACCGGCGCCCGCGCCGACCACTACGTTCTCCCCGGCACCGACGCCGCCAACGCCCGAAGCCGCCCGCACGGCCTCCGAGCGCTTCAGCGCCACACGGATCCGTGCGAACAGCTCCTCAATGGCAAACGGCTTGGTCAGGTAATCGTCGGCGCCGGCATCGAGTCCTGCCACCTTGTCCATCACGGCATCGCGTGCGGTGACCATAATCACCGGCACATCTTTGTACTTGCGGACGCGCCGCAGCACCTCCATACCGTTGAGCTGCGGCAGCAATACATCGAGCAGAATCAGATCGTAGTTGCGCTCCAGCGCCAGGTCCACGGCGGTGCGGCCGTCGGCGGCGTGCTCCACCTGGTAGCCCTCGTGCTCCAGCTCGAGTGTCACAAAGCGGGCGATTTTCTCCTCGTCCTCTACGATCAGGATTCGTGCCATACGTGCCCCCGTCTGTGATTACTTGTCGTCGTTCAGATTTTGCTTGATGTCGTCCGCGGCGTCGGCGGCGTGATTCATCAGGTTGTTGATGCTGCCGGGCACGTCGCCGTCGCTATCGATGCGGTAGCGCATGCCAAAGAACAGGCCAAGCAGCATCAGCCATATCGTGGCGCCCCAGGCAAACAGCGCGACGATGGGAATCAGGATGGGGATGTTGAGGATGATCGCGTCGCGGCGTGTGGCGATAAACTTGGTGTCCAGGCTCAGGCGGAAGAGCTTTTTGAGGTACTCCCACACGCTGTCCATCTTCTTGGAGAAGTCGGTCTTTTCGCTCGATTTTTCGTAGGCGGCCTGCGCGGCGACCATCTCGGCCGAGGGCTCGTCGACCGGCTCGGACTCGGTGGCGGCGTGCGCCGACGTGGTCTGGGTCTTGCCCTGCGACTCGAGCCAAATGATGGCATCAAGGACGTTGCCGTCGGCGGCGTCGAGCGCGGCCTTGGCATCGGTGTAGCTCACGTTGCACTTGGTGCGGATGATTTCAACTTTTTCGAGGTCGTCCATGACCTGTCCTTTCGTTCGATGGGCGCGACGCCGGGCGATCTGCCCGGGCGCGAGCGTTGCGTTCGGCGGTCTGCGTTGCGCGGCGCCGCCCCGCCCTTGGTCGAACTCTATAGTGCAGGTTATAGATTAAGCGATTCTTGAGCCAAGATTAATGTTGGATGAGTTTTTGGGTGGGATGAAGTTGATATTCAAGGGAGGCGGCCGTTTGCAAACTTTCCTCGTGGAGTTCCGTATAGAATGGCTTCGACTGCGGTAAAATGACCTTAGTAAACCCGCCCGGCCTCTGCTCTCGAGCATGCACACTGGCGGGTCTTCTTTTATGCATCGAGCACAGAAGCACCATGGGGGGAATACAAGAAGCCCTGGCTGACCTTCGAGGAGCAGGCCGACCTGCTCATAGTCGAGCGCGGCCTGGTGGCAGACCGCGATGACCTTATCGCTCACCTCGCAAACGTTGGCTATTACCGCCTGAGCGGCTACTGGTACATCTTCAAGCGCAAGCCAGAGGCAGACGAGGACGGCGACAAGGACGAGCGTTTCGTCGAGGGCACGACATTCGACCAGATCTGGAAGCTCTATACCTTCGACAGGCAGTTCAGGCTCATTGTCTTGGACGCCATCGAGCGCGTCGAGGTGTACTTCCGCACGCAGCTGGCCTATGAGCTCGCGGGCAAGACCGGAGCGTTTGGCTTCTTCGACCGCGAGAATCTCCCGCGCCTCGAGGGCGATGCGTACAGCGAGTTCATCGAACGATGCACCGAGGAGCTTGACCGCTCGCGTGAACCCTTCGCCATCCACTTCAAGGAGGCCTACGGCGACGCGCATGACCTGCCGCCCTACTGGATTCTCGTGAACCTGATGGACTTCGGCACGATGCTTCGCCTCTACAACGGCGCGTCGGTTGACATCAGGAACAGAATCTCTGGGGACCTGGGCGTGTCGTCGCGCGTGTTGAAGTCGTGGCTCGTGGCCATCAACACCGCTCGCAACATATGCGCACACCATGGCCGCCTGTGGAACAGAGGGTTTGGCGCCAGGCCGACCATCCCCACCAAGTCGAAGTATCCAGAGTGGCACGAGCCGTACCAGGTGCGGTCGGACAACATGTTCGGCATACTCACCATCCTGAGTTACCTGCTGGAGCGTATCGCCCCCGAGACGGGCTGGCGCACACGCTTGTTTGAGCTGCTGGACAGGCTGGATCCCGACGAGTTGCGCCGCATGGGGTTCGCGGAGGGTTGGCAGGGATGCCCGCTTTGGGAGCCGTATCTGCCCGCTGCGGCGGTGCCTTCGGACGAATAGGGCTGGGGTGCAGCGGTTGTCGCGCTCATGGCGGCAAGGTGGCCTTCGTAGCGACTGCAGGCAGGCCGTTGGGATGGGTTAGCCGGTGGGCATGGTACACCTTGCCGATGGTGGTACTGCTGCACAAGAGCTATGCCGTCCGCGCTGGACGATGGACCGGTTGTGCGCGGTGGAGCGAGGTGCGGTAGCAGGCGAGATCGCCCTGCGGTACGCCGGCAAGGCAGGCGGCCGTGGCCGCGGCCGTGGCGATAGCGAGCACGGCTTAAAGCGCGCCCGTCGCAAGGTCAAAAAGCTGCGCAAGATTGACCCCGAGCCCAGCGACAAGATCGTCCTGCTGCCCAAGCACGCCATCAATTGCTGTGGTGCAGGCCACGGCTTTGGCTATTACGACGTGGAGCCGTGCATCTTTATGCGCGACGGCGTGAAAAGGCTGGGGGAGGGTGCGCTCGCCAATGAGCGTCCGTGTGAATTGCTCCTGATGGACGATGAGCCCGCGAGCGAGATGCTGGGCTATCGTGTATGGCTCGGCGGCGAGTGGGATCTGTGCGAACGCTATCGCTTTTTGGCTGTGGTGTGCGTTCGCGTGCTGGACAGCATCCGGGAGCAGAAGGAGCTGCGCAAGTGCCTTGAGCAGGGCGATGCGGCCTGTGATATGGACGAGGACGATGCGGTTGAAGGCGTTCGCCGCGACGTGCTGTATCCCGAGGAAGTGATTAACGCCAAGCTCGGCGGCTATTGGGATGCGAGTTTGGGGCTCAACCTGTCCTGGAAGGACGAACACCGGCAGACTTGCACGCGGATCGACAGGGCCATCGATGGCTTGTTTGCCGAGGAAACGAGGCGCTGCGCTGCGGAGCTTGGGAAGAAGCTCGAGCGCGGGTATGAGGAGCGCGGGGAATAATTAGACGGAGGTAGGTCGCATAGGGCGCTTTCCATGAATGATTAGCGGCGACTCTGTAAAATCTGTCCGAGCGAAATGATAGAACAATAGCGTTAAACAGCATCTGTACTTTAAGGAAAAAATGGGAATCGCTTATAAGGATCTATTTGAGGCTCCGGTAGTTTGTGTGGCTAGAGGGTCTCGTCGCTAGGCTACCTTTCTTACCGAAGTCGCTTGGTTCCATGGCAGTTGCGGTTTCGCGTCCGAACATCTCAACATCAGCAGCGCCAAGAGGTTGTCTGTGCTCCTGAAGCCGTAGCCCATCTTCACCGTGACCTTGATCTTGTTGTTGATCGACTCGACCCTCGCGTTGCCGATGTCCGGCGATACGGCACGCAGAATGTCGTCGCGCCTGCGCCTGACCTTCTTCTCGACCGCGACAACCTTCGCTATCTTGCAGTAGGCGGCACGGTGGAGCCAATCGTCAAGAAGCCTTTCCGCTTCGGTGGCGTCACCTGTCCGGAAGACTGCGCACAGGTCCTCTTGGGGTTCCCATGTCCGGAACAGGCGCGACTCGACAGGCTTCAGCCTGTCGAGCTTGGCCCTCTGGCTATCCGTCAGGCTCTCCCTGCCCTTCGCGAGTGCGAAGCGCGTTCCTTTGATCTCCTTCGCCGCCCCGGCGAGATTGAGGGTTTCGGGCGGGGTCTCGTCGCCGGCAGCGGACTTTCCGGGGCATCCCCGCCTCGACGTCGCCGCCCTGGTGGCCTTCTCGGCCACCTGCCGCTCCTCGCGGCGCACGCCGTCGAGGGCGTCGTTCATCCAGCTGACGATGCGGAAGGGGCCCATGACCCATTCGACGTTGGGGCACCACCGCTCGACCGGCGTCTTTATCCACCGACGGCCGTCCGCCGTCACGACCTCGATACCGAGCCCCTGCTCGCGGGTGAGCTCTTCTTTGAGAAACCAGCGCAGCGCCTCCCTGCTCCACCCCTCGGCCACCCAGACCAGACAGCCCCTGTCGTGGTCGACCACCACCATCAGGTACCTGTGCCCCTTCTTGAACGAGGTCTCGTCGATGCCGATCCTGCGAACGCCGTCGAAGCGCGCGGGCCCCGTCGCCCGCTGAAGGCCGTCGTTGGATGTGCTTGCAGACGCCGCCGACGGTATGCCATTCGATGCGACATGCCTGCGCCACGGTCGACACGGTGGCATGTGCGGCCATCCATGCTGTTGATGTTGCGTTTCTTGGTCCGCTTGCCCTCGCGGGTGCCGCTGCGTCTCTGCCGTCTGCCCGCCATCGGTGTCTTCCTTCATCGGTGGATCGCCTTTCTGCTCGGGAGGCGAGGCACGAAACACCCGCCTCATCTAGCTCGTACAAGAGCAGACTAGGCGGGCGTCACAAATTGAGGGAAGATTTCATAAGGTCATCTACATGCTTGACTAGTACCAAAGCACGACCTAGAATGAGGTTATGTTTTGGTACTAAGGAGGGCTAAATGCCTTATTTAAATATTGCTTCGAACACCATCAACCGCGGAGAGATGTCTGCCGACGAGATGCTCAGACTAATATCCCCAGATCTGACCGTCGAACTCATACATGATATTGTGGCAGCCGCTTATGCCCCTATGTTGTCGGGATGTCAGATTTCGCACCCATAAACGGTCGCGGCTTAGAGCTCTATATTCGTGCGACGGAGAACCTCCGTGACCGTTTATCCCGTACCGGCTGGCGCGTAGAAAACATCTTTGAGGTTCCAGCAGTTGCCAATAAGAAGGACAAGGTGCGCCTGGTTTGCACAACCTCGAGTGACGGTCGCGTCGGAAAGTCGAATTGCGCTGGGCCTGCCATTCACGACAAGGGCAAGGGGACTTTGCGTCTTGCCGGCGTAGAGGGCAGAACGATGCCAATACCAGGTCTTGAGGGCTATCTGGGAGAAGGCGAACCAGCGAAACATGATGACCTTGCTTTCTACTATTTGATCATGCATATCGACAAGCGACACGAGGAGATTCGGATCGAGCTTTCTATGCCGGCATTTTCTGAGAATGGTGTGCACTCTGGTTGGAAAGATCGCGTACTCCTGCCTTCGCTGTCTACGAACAACGAACCGCCCATCGACACAACGGAAGCGCCCACCCCGAATATTGAGGTTATTCGCAAGACCGCCTAACGAATCTGTACGGAGAGCCTTTGCCGACCTACAATAATCGGCTAGGTTTTCGTGCTTTCGCGGTATGTGCTGATTCGAAGGGAGGTCAGGATGTCGGGCTCGAGGTTGACGCTTGCTCGCAAGTTGCGTGGCATGTCGCAAACGGCTCTTGCTAAAGAAGTCGGCGTGACGCCGCGTGCGATTTCCAAATACGAGAAAGAAGGCGAAGGGATTAGCGACATGACTCTTGCCGCTATTGCCGACGCCCTCGGCTTCGACGCCTCGTTCTTCTCGCTTTCTGACGTCGATTTGCCAGAACCCTCAGCGGTGTCATTTCGCGCTCGTTCAAAAATGCCCGCGAAAAACAGGGATCAGGCACTTGCCGTAAGCACATTTGGCGTCGAGCTTTCTGACTGGATAAGTGCTGAATACATCCTCCCGAAACTCGATGTGCCTGATTTGCAAGGGTTCGACCCAGAAGATGCCGCACGTGCAGTACGTGAAGCATGGGGCTTGGGCGAAGGTCCAATCCCCAACGTTATAGCCGTCCTAGAAGCTCACGGGATTCGCGTTTTTTCAATTACTGAAGCATCTGAGAAAATTGATGCGTATTCGTTCTGGGACGAAGATCGCAACCAACCCTTTGTTTTCTTGACCACTTCAAAATCTGGCGAACGACGCAGAATGGACGCAAGCCATGAGCTCGGGCACCTTGTAATGCATCGCAAGGTGGATCTTGATCGCCTGGGTACACGCGATGTCGAAAAAGAGGCCGATTCTTTTGCAAGCGCTTTTCTCATGCCGAGCCGCGGGTTCAGATCCAAGACGCCACGAGGACTAACCCTCAGCGATGCAATGCGGGTCAAGCGATTCTGGAAGGTCTCCGCTTTTGCTGCAGTGTATCGCGCTCATACTCTTGGACTAATCAGTGACTGGCAATATCACGACCTGTGTAAAAAGATGGGTATGCGAGGCATGCGTACAAATGAGCCCGATGGAATTGAGCCTGAGCGTTCGCAAATTGCCGACAAGGTATTAGACCTTGAAAAAGAGAGTTCAGGCAGCCTTTTCGAGATTGCGAATGCAACCAATATTCCATTTCAGCTCATTCAGAGCCTGACTTTCCGTCCTCCCATTGGGGTAATTGCGGGAGGAAGTCGCGGCCAAACGCAGAAGAAGACATCTATCGCAAACTTCAGCGTCATTAATACGGGCAGGGCGTAGTTGCGCATGAGGTGCCAGATGAACATAGCCTGCCCGACCTAGAGTTAGCCCCGAGTGTGTTCGCCGAACCTAGGTCGTTTCAGAAGACGCCTGGTACGTCAGAGCATATCCCGACATCGAGGCCCGGTTCCGATGGAAGGTGAAGCGCGTGGCGCAGTCCATGGGCATAGACCGCATGGGCGCCAGCCAGGTGTCGAGGATGTGCTCGTCGCTGGACGAATCGGTCACTGACCTGCAACAACGCGACCTGTCCGACGTCAGCTACCCCTACATCTGGCTCGACGCCGCCTACATCAAGTGCAGGGACGCCGGGCGCGTGCAGTCCACCGCGCTCGTGAACGCCATCGGCGCGGGGTCGGGAGGCTACAGGCGCCTTCTCGGCCTCGACGCCATCGACACTGAGCCCTATGACGGTTGGAGGTCGTTCCTGCTGTCGCTGCGCGCACGCGGGGTCGACGGCGTCATCTGCGACACCAGCGACGCCCACGAGGGCCTCAGGCGCGCGATACAGGAGGTCTTCCCCGGCGCCGCGTGGCAGCGATACATCGTGCACCTGATGCGCAACGCCGCCGGCAACGCGCCGACCAGGCAGGGGGCGCCGTCCTCAGCATCCTGAAGGCTGTGTTCGCGGAACGCGACCCTGAGCTGGTTCGCGAGCTTTACCAGCTGGCCATCGGACAGACAGAAGGGTTCTGCCCCACAGCGGCGGCGGTCCTGGAGGAGGCCGAGGCAGATGCGCCCGCGTACCTGGACTTCCCGTATGAGCACCACGTGAGGCTGCGCACCAACAACGTACAGGAGCGCGCCAACTGCGAACTCAAGCGCCGAAGCAGGGTCGTGCAGGTCTTCCCGAGCAGGAAGTCGCTCATCAGGATGATGGGCGCCGTGTTCGCCGAGATGGACGAGGGCTGGGCGGGCCGACGCTGGTTCAACGACGACTCCATCGGCAGGGCCGTGGAGGGCGCCAAGGTCAACACGCCCGCGCCCGCCTACGAGGGCACCGCCGCAGATCACGTGGCCAGGATCATCGCGCCCGTCGTGGCCGACAACCCGATTCCCGGCAGGAAGGCGGCGTGACATGAGCTAGAATGACGGCATTCTAGGTGATTCTCGGTTCCTCGGGCGGCCTGCGGCTGCCCTCGAGAACCGAGCCCTATATCAACATTCGCGACACTACCCCCGAAGGGTCCGAGGTATATCGAGTCGTTGGGTGTGTCGATATGGTGGATAGAGATGGGGTTAACCATCGGAAAAAGTTCTTGGTTGATATCGACTTCATTTTGCTTGAGCATAGCTGTCACTTAAACCAAAGCGAAATTGGCTATGACGAATAGAGCTTAATCGCAAACTTGTTATCATTTTGGATTCGGTGACGTTCCGAACGTGGGCGCAAAGGTCTAGAAACCAGTCTTACTCTAGTTCATTTCTCACGCCGCCGCCGTTCCCGGCGGAGACGCCCCCTAGCAGATCGGCTGCGGCGTCAAGCACGCGAGAGATTTCGCTGAACTCAAGCCCAAGATCAAGGGTCCAGAGGTGCCAGGTATGGCCAATTTCGTTCCAGCTTTCGCACATGGACGGATCGTTATCAGTAAGCGCGTAAAGGAGCATGCCAGATACCTCCTTTCGGCTCTTATAGGACTCGTGAACCACATAATCGACTATCTGATGGCGATGGGCGGGAGACATCATCTCCCTGCCGTTGTGGATGTTGAGGATCGTTCCATAGAACTTGGTATCTATGATGAGGGCCTTGGAGTCCGACTCCAAGGTCACGTCCGTGCACAGTCTCGGAAGGAAGCTTGGTGCATCGCTTGGCGCGGGGAGCACCTTCGCCGATACGGACAGCTCCGCATGCTCCCTTTTGAAGTATTCGAGGACGAACTTCTCGAACAGGGCATGTAACTCCTGGCTGTCCGTATAGATGCCGAATGGGCTGTCACCCGCCAAGCTGACTGGAATAAACCTACTCAATACCATATAACAGGCGTTCATAAGGAAGACGTATCCAGGGTTACCCTTATGGAAGATCATCCTCGACCACTCGATGCGGTATGGGGGAGCCAGGACTCCTATCTCGGACATTTCTAGGTAGTCGCGCTTCAGTTCCTCGCGAAGATCGATCCTGACCTCAGGGTTCCTAAGCAGCAGCCCGGCACATGTCTTTAGAACCCGGTTCATCTCAGTGTCCTGCGACCACTCGTCGAAAGAGCAGACCGCGCGTGTCCGACCGGCGGCTTTAAGGCGGGCGGTGCCTCGGACGTCAATGGTTCCCCTAATCTGCGCAAGATCTTCTACGATGTTGGTATAACCGGATTCGAACCCGCGCCTTCTCTGAATCGAGATGCCGATGCACAGGATAGCGGCGAGCAAGCTTGCGTAATTTTCGAAGCTTTCCTTTCCCAGGCGCGAGTACTCCTTCACGTCAAGCGCCTTGAACGCATACGCCATCATCACGTAGATGTTGCGAATAACGACCGTATCCTCCGCTTTCCTGCCCATCAGATGCTCTCCCTGAGCCTGCTGATCTCCTTCTCCGCCTTTCGGGGGTTGTCGAACCAGTATTCACGGAGCAGCGGGGCGAGTTCGTATTCGACGATCCTGTCCGGGTCGGGAACGGTGCCGCTATTCCTGCAGAAGTAGCTGTGGCCGATCTCGAAACCGCGTCCAAGGGACGGGTCGTCCTCGATTGTGCGATTGAGCGTCGCCACCGCATCGACGAGCTTCAGCATCGAGGGGGAGTCTTTCAGAGTCCCCCTGAAAGACGCGTTTTCCAGCGCCGAGCGCATCTCGAAGAAGCTGAAGCGGCGGCGAAGAGCATAGTCGATGAGTGCGAGGCTTCTATCCGCCGTGTTCATCATTCCTATGATGAACACGTTGTCGGGAACTGAGAACGGGGCCCTGGAGACCGGGTTGATGACCTCCTCTCCCCGATGGTCCGCTTCGATGCACATCAACAGCTCTCCGAAGACCTTTGAAACGTTCGCTCGATTGATCTCGTCGATGATGAACGCGTAGGGAAGCGCGTCGCGACCTTCTCGGGCGGCCTCGGTGCACTCTTCCCGCGCGGCACGACAGAACTCGCTGAATGTCCCCTCGCGCGGCTCAAATCCACCGTCGGCGGTGGGGCGGTATCCGTACACGAAGTCGTCGTAGGACGTACTCTGGTGGAACTGGACCATGCGAACGCGATCGCGATCAGTGTTTCCCAGGAGCATGTACGCTATCCTGCGCGCCGCGTATGTCTTTCCCGTGCCGGGTGCCCCCTGCAGAATGAGGTTTCTCTTGTCATTCAACAGGCCAAGAACGATGTCGAGTTGCGCCTCATCAAGATAGACATCGGACAGGAAATCTGCCCGGGAATACTTCACCGATGCGGGTCGGGAGGCTTTTTCTGGCTTTCCCGTGCTTTCTGGACCCGCCTCCCTCTGCGAAAGCGAAGCCTTGCAAAGCTGGGCGGAGTAGACCGCGCTGGCGAAGGACTCGGGAACGCAGCGGTAGATTAGGTCAAGATAGTTAAGGTATGTTTCCCCCGATATGACTTTGGGGGGCTTGATATCCAACTTCTTTTCGAAATAGAGGCACGTGTCTGCGTCGAGCGGCAAGAAATAAGACGGATTTGAAAGGAAGAGCGCGACGGTTAGAGGTCTTGCGTTCAGCCCCCCGTCTCGAATTGCGCGGTTGAAAGCTCCTGTGAATTCGCTCCTGGCCTTCTCTGTGTCAGACTTCGCCAATCGGCAGCTTGCCAAGAACAGGGCAAGTCGATGCTCGCGCGCGTTAGCACTACCATTGAGCTCAGATGGGGTTATCTCGGGGATGCCGTTGAAATCAATCGGGGTGTTCGCCGAGATGCGGAGCAGGCGTATTGTCCTGCTGAAGAGTTCCCTCTTTTCCCTCTCGGGAAGTCCGGTGCCGAGCGCTGCGGAGAGAAAGGAAAGCGGGTCGGCGTCCTCGATTAATTTATTTGCGCCCTTAGATACCGTTGAGTACAGTTCCGCCTCAAGACGCTCTGGCGACTCTTCGCCTAAATCCTTCTCATAAATCTGGCACAGTTTTTCTGAGATCTTTTGGCTAGACCTTACCCACGAGGGCCTATCTAGGTAAGTGCTCGCCGAGAATACTATCTCCTGGGCAAGGAAGTGATGATTCGGGTCGAGGGCGGCGAATTCCGGTGATAGGAGAGAATCGCTTTTCTCGATGATGGCGGGGTGTCTTTTATTGAGAAAAGCGATTAGGTTGCCATAGGCTTCCGTAACATATCGATAACGCGCCGCCATTCCAGAGTTCTGGTCGGCGGTGAGGCTCTTGAACGCCCCTGCCCTTTCATCCTCGATTATCTGAAGGTAGTCCTGAAACTCTTCATCTTTGTAGTAGTAATGTTGTCGCGGGTTTAGGAGCGTTAGATAGGCGCTGATCGCTTGAAGGGGAAAATATCTGCGCACAAGACTTGCGCCATCTTCTGCGTGCTCCTCCAAACATTTTTTCAAAAGACGGCTTGTTGAGCGGTAAAAAGAGTCAATTCTGTCGTCTAATCGGCACGATTCGTCACTTAGGCGCTGCAGTTCACCTTTTGTCTGATTTGGATAGTATTTTGAAAGCTCGATTAGCGAGATGAAGTGGTAGGCAACCGGACTCGACAGGTATTGCGCAAAGCCCAAAAGGGACGCTTTGAGCATTTCCGGCAGGTTTGGAGAATCAAGGTTCCAAGCGTCTTTGAAATCGCGCAGAGCCTCCCATTTATAGATTTCCGTTTCCCGAATAAGCTCCATTTTGTTCTCATAGCGAGAAAGGATGCTTTCGAGTGCAACCTCGTTGAAGGTTCCCATATTCGCTCCCATGCGATGTTTCTCCATTTAAACAAGAATTGTAATGCATGTGCAGATATCCAGGCGACTGCCAGCCCGGCTTAACGAGAGTCGCCACAGCTCGAAATTGCACCTCCGTTGCGAGGCCTCAAGAAGCCGCACAGAACCTCGCACAAATCGTCCGCCGCGCTCCCGATTGGTGGAGGTTGCCGCGCAGCCCCTTGCCCCCTCTTCGCTCCGGCGCGGCTTTGCGGTCTCCGACATGCTCAGGGCCGCGGCCGAGCACGACGTCGCCTGGGAGGAAGCGGAACAAATGGGTGCCGGGGTGTACGCCCGCCTGTTCCCGGAGCGCGGGTAGCCTGTTTTTAACAAGACTAATCTTTAGGAATTCATGGTTTATTTCTTTCGGGTCTCACGGCGTTGCCTCAGCCCACCCATCGCGGGAACGCCTGCATCCTTCCGCTACTCGTTTCCCTTCCCAAGCATGAGGGAACGGTCGAGGCGCTTGCTCCCGCCGCCGAACTCAACGAGACGGCCGTGGTGGATCAGGCGGTTGCACACCGCGGGAGCGGAGGGTGCGCACCGCGAGGGACGGCCCGCGGCACAACCGACCCGGCGCGGCACCCGTAGCGGACGTCCCCCGATGAGTGAGCACGCGGCAGTGGTTGCCCCGCTGGGCGGCGAAATTAACGTCCGCGCAAAACCATAGGATAGAGGCTAGTAACTTTTAGCGTGATTGGAGTCATATGCCGCAATCAAACATGTTCGACGTCGCAACTTGCGTCGCAGCTATCGTGAGCGCCCTCAGCGCCGTCGCTGCCGTTGTTGCCTACCTCGAATTTGATACCGACCATTCCTGCATGCACCTAATTGTTGAGAACATAGGCAACGGGGTGGCAAGGGGCATTCAGATTGAAGGCTTTGATTGCAGCCTGGCCACTGAAGAGCTTAGAAACTACCTTTTGGAGAAGATCTTCGTGGCACACGGAATCCCCCTGTCTCGTACCTAATGCTTGGCGAAAGACAGTTATCCTCAAAGCCGGAGACATGAGGGCGCGAGCTGATTTATCTTCGCCAGTAACCGCTTCTTATACGCGAACTGGATTCGCCGGCAAATCTGTTGCCCGTTCTGAAGTTTTCCGTTGGACTATAGATCTTTTTCTGGCTCGCTTTATACAAAGTCAGATTTGAATCAAATAAAGACCTCTTTGGACAAAATCGAAAAGCACCTTGCTTCAATTCCATCTTTGGCCAGCAAGTCGGGCACGAGGTGGTTGGCTTTCGTCCGCCATGCTATCATTGCACCGTTTGTATTGCATAACGGTGCTGGAGCTTCTATGAACTACTCAGAGCTTGCGGAAAGTGGGGCGACGCAAAACGAGCGTCGTGGCTTTCTCGCCGAAGGCGATACGGTGGCAATCACCATTCGCATTCCCGCCAACCTCAAAAAGGCCGCGGTTGAAGAAGCTGCACTCAGAGGATTGAGCTTTAGTGCGTACGTGCGCACATCGCTGATCGACTCGTTACTTGACGAGGATTAGTAGAGCGAGAATCTATCCATCCACCCATTGAATGAAGAAATAGGAATCACGTGAACGACAAGAGAGAACTTAGGGTTAACTCATTCTTTGCCGGTATCGGTGGCTTCGACCTGGGCTTTGAGCGCCAGGGCTATATGAATACGTTTATCTGCGAAAATAATGGGTTCTGCAATGAGGTCCTCAGCGCCCGATGGCCTAACGTCACGAAGGCCGGCGACATTAACGAGGTCAAACCCGAGATCATTCCTGATGCCGAGATTTGGTGTGGCGGCTTTCCCTGCCAAGACATCTCTGTTGCTCGCGGCTCAATGTCACGCCTTGGACTTAAGGGGAGCAGATCCGGTCTATTCCATCGATTCGCGGAGCTGATTGGTGAAAAGAAACCGGAAGCCGTTCTCATTGAAAACGTTGCCGGTCTTTTCAATTCGAATAAGGGAAATGACTTCGCCGTCATTCTTGCGACGATGAACGAACTTGGATATGGAGTTGCTTGGAGGCTGTTGAACAGCCGGTACTTCGGCGTCCCTCAATCGCGCCCGCGTGTCTATCTCTGCTGCTGGAAGGGTAAGCCTACAAAGGCCTTCTCTTCAATCTTCGAGAACTCGGTACCTTCAAAACCCTCCGGTGTTCGCAGCTCTTTCATTACCGAGTCAACCCCCAAAGGCCTATATCCTCGCGTTCCTGTAACTGGCTATTGCCTTGCCGCTACATCGGGCAGACACACTGGCACCGACTGGAGCAGAACCTACGTAACCTGCGCCGACGGTGTGCGAAGGCTCACGCCAATCGAATGCGAAAGACTCCAAGGTTTCCCGGACAACTGGACCAATGTAGAGGGAGATACCGAAGACTCAGACTCTCTTCGGTATGCCGCTATAGGAAATGCCGTCTCTGTGCCTGTAATCGAATGGATTGCAGGACGGATGAAGTCCGCCTATGCAGATCCCTCTCCCGAGTCTATCGACAATCTTGTCAGCAATCATCAATGCTTTAACAACGCGTCTTGGCGTGATGTCCCCGACATTGACTTCGAGCATGAAAAGCTAGTCTGGCCGAAGTCAGGACTGATGTGGGATGGTAAGTACATCTCCGTCGACCATCGCGAGGCACCTTGCTCACCCGCAACCTCCACGCTTTACCAGATAGTCGAGAAGGATGATGTGAATCCCCGCTACTACCTGACTCCAAACGCAGCCGAAGGAATTCTTAGGCGCGTCGACAACAATAACCGCCAGCTTTTTGGCCCGCTGCGTGATGGCCTAGAGAAGCTGTCGGGAAGGAGGGCTAAATGATGACGGGCGCTCCAAAATTCGTGACCATGAGGCTGGGCAAAGATAGCGTCGCAGATATTAAGCGAATCGATGCCTGTGAGGGCGGTATCCAAGATCCGCCCATTTTCCTTTCCGTAACCTGCAAACAGGTTCCGAGAGAACTTAAGGCCGGTACATTTGTCCTTCTATGGCTTGGATCGGATAACTCTAAAGGCATCAAGACCGCGTGGAAACAGGGAGTCCGAGCGGTTGCCCGCATTGAAGAAGTGAAACTCGGCGAAAAGCATAATGACGATTCCGTAACGATCGTCTCCATCGGTTACGCGTTTCCGATGTCTATGGACAAGATCGACTTACTTGAAGCTAATCCGGAGGCTTACGTCCACTTCTCCGACCTCCCGCTCGTCGGGCTGTCAGAGTACGCAAACCAAACTATTCGCAAAGTCGAATATGGAAAGCGTAGCGATATGGGGGCCCTACTCGTCGCTTGCGGTGCTGCAATTAACAGCTCGCTCAAAGACTTGTTTGTTGTTTACCCTGACCTTAGGAAACTGGTTGAGGATAGCGTCTTTCCCCAGGCGAGAAGGCTGTCAATCTCTGCCTCAATCGGAGAGCCCCACAATCTCATCTACTTCGGCGCGCCGGGCACTGGCAAGTCCCACAGCCTGAACGTGCTCGCTGGAAAATACTTCGACAAGGCGCACACGCGCCGCGTCACCTTCCATCCCGACTACAGCTATGCCTCGTTCGTCGGCTGCTATAAGCCCGCGATGCGCTGGCCAAAACAGAAGGATGACGAGTCCCTCTCCGAGAATATGGGTCGCCCCTACGTCTCCTACGAGTTCGTGCCCGGCCCACTCGTAAAGAGTTACGTCGAGGCGATGACGCACCCCGACGAGAACTTCCTGCTCATCGTGGAGGAGATCAACCGCGCGAACCCCGCCGCGACCTTCGGCGACGTGTTCCAGCTGCTCGACCGAGACGGCGACGGAGAGAGCGAGTACGACGTGGACGTCCCCGTCGACCTCGGAGAGCACCTCTGGAAGGAGTTCTGCCACACGTCCGGTCGCGCGGATGAGGTTCCAGGGCTCTACAGCCGCGAGGAGAACGCCGCATGTCGTGTGAACACGATGCGCCTGCCTTCCAACCTCTACATCTGGGCGACTATGAACAGCGCCGACCAGGGCGTGTTCCCGATGGACACCGCCTTCAAGCGCCGCTGGGAGTTCCGCTACATGGGGATCGACGAGGGCGAAGGGAAGTACGCCGGCAAGGTCGTGCGCATCGGCTCGAGGCGCGAACCCGTGGAGTGGAACGCCCTGCGCCACGCCATCAACGGCCTGCTCAAGGGCAAGGCGCGCGTCAACGAGGACAAGCTCCTGGGTCCGTTCTTCCTCAAGGAGTCTACACTGGATGACGACGAGGGCTTCGACGAGGCGTTCAAGAGCAAGGTGCTGCTCTACCTCTACGAGGACGCCGCGAAGATGAAGCGCCCCAAGGTGTTCCGCCATCCCGACTTCACCTACTCCGAGATCTGCGCCGAGTACGACAGCTCCGCCGACGGCGTCTTCGCCCTCGACACGCCCGTCGAGCGCGCGGCGGAGGGCGAGGATGCCGATGGGGACGCCGAGACGGGCGCGGAGGCGTAACCCATGGCCTTCGACCCCGTTTACGTGCGGGAACGGGACTACTACTCGGTCGGCGACCTCGCGCGGCTGCTCAGGCTCGACCTGTGCGACGCCCTCGCGTGCGTGAGGGCGTGGGCCTCTCGCGGCGTGCTGACGCTCAGGAGCGATGTCGCGCCCGAGGGCGAGGACGCCGACGAGGAGCTCGCCGCCCTCGGCAAGTACCAGTTCACGTGGGTGGGCCTTGCCCGCTGGCGCCGCGTGCTCGTCTGCGCGTACCCGAAGTACTACCCCCGTCCCTCCGACGAGTTCCCTCATCCCCCGGAGGCGGAGCTCGCGCAGGTGTTCCGCGTGCTGCGCAAGAGCTCGGGCGGTCTCGCTGGCATCGGCGCCGCGCTGCCGGACGCCGACGAGGACGGCGGACCGCTCTCGCTCATGCTGGCCCTGCTGGGCTCCTACGAGGAAAACGGCGTCTACACGAACTACGTGCGTGTCATCCGCGACAACGGCTCCGGCGAGATCGCCTGGGACCGCACCATCGCGCAGAACCAGCCCTTCATGGACCGCGACACGCCGGTCTACTTCGACCTCAAGACACGCGACACCTCCCGCGACGCCGCCGACCTGGTGACGCGCCTGCACCGCTGCGTGCTGACGCGGTGCTCTGCCGACCTGCGCCGCTGGGGCGTGGACGAGCTGCTGGAGCTCGCCGAGGTGGACCTCTCCGGCGAGGAGCTGGAGGACCTGGGAGAGCCCGAGACCCTGACGCACCATCTCGAGCAGGAGCGCTCGGTGCAGTTCGTGACGTGGAAGCAGGACGTCATCGACATGCTGCTGCGCTACCTGAACCCGTCCGAGGAATACGAGAGCCCCGAGGAGGAGTTCTGCCTGGGCACTTCGTCCTTCTACCACGCGTGGGAACTGGCATGCAAGACCGCTTTCGGGGACAGGCTCGCCGACCGCATAGACTCGCTGGGGCTTCCGCTCGCCGAGGACTGGCGCCAGCGCGGTGCGGAGACGCTTCTTGGTATCATCCCGAGGCCGGAGTGGACGGACGCCGGCGGTGCGGGCTGCGGGGACGTGAACACGCTGATTCCCGACGTCATAGGCATCCATGGAGATGGCGCTGGCGGCAGGGCGTTCTGCATCTACGACGCGAAGTACTACGCGCCGACGCTGCGCCCCGGCACCGCCAAGCGCGTGCCGGGCGTCGAGTCCGTGACGAAGCAGGTGCTCTACCAGAGCGCCTACGAGGGCTTCATCCGGGACAACGGGTTCTCCTCCGTGGCGAATGTCTTCCTGGTGCCGACCCACGAGGCCGAGGCGAGGCTCATGGGCGGGGTGCGCTTCCCAGGCGTCTTCGGGAAGCCTGAGCCGCCCCTCTCGGACGGGGTGGAGATGTGGGCTCTGCCCGCGGACTACGTGTTCGACTGCTATCTGGCAGGAAGACTGGCGGACGAGGAGCTGATCCAGAGGATGTGCGAAGGGAGCCTGGATGGGGCACATTAGTTTCGGGGACGCGCTTGATTGGGATGGCACGCACTACCCCAATCCTTCAAGTGCTATTGATGGGGCCATCAACATGGTCTCGACCTCTCGATACACGGCAAAATCCGACCCCGTTGAGTTGACAGAAACAACGGACAGGGTGAGGTACCGGTTCCTCGCGACCAATGTCGACAATCCGAAGGACCCCTCTCATTGTGTCGAGGGAAAATTCGTCTACGAGCGAAAGAAGAAGGGGGATCCCTCCTTTCCCTCAGACTCGACCGAATCTGAGCTGGACCCCGTTTCAAGGGGCATGCTCCAAAGAAAAGGCTTCAACGGCGATTGGCTCGAGCTCACTTTAGATACCGGAGAGACCCGCCGCCTATACGAAGCGCTTGATGCTCGCTATCGAATTCATCAGGAGGCCGGTGGGGTTCAGGGTGGCAGCACGACGTATGTCCCCCTTGACCGCTCTGTAACCTCGCTTCTCAAGATGATGCGCGAAAATCCCTCGGAAACCAGGCTGCTTTCAGATGGCAATAACTTCGAACTCGTCAAAGAGATGATTCGGCTCATGACCCAGGGGACGACTCGAGAGCAACTGAGCGAGATATTCTCCGAGCTGGAAAAGGGACATCTCGATGACTTCACGGTCAGTCTGAGTCTCGCCCAGCTCGAAAAGGCAGAAAAGGAAATCGCCGAGAACCTCGATAACAGCAATGAGGAATACTGGCAGAGATTATTCACCAACCATCAATGGATATTGTCGCAGGTATTCTCTGCCCCGTGCACGCTTCTCCAAGGCAAGGCGTATGTCGGAGGCAAGGCAATTGATAATTCCGGTGGCAATATCTGCGATTTCCTCTACCAGAATGAGCTAACCAGCAACGTCACGCTCATCGAGATCAAGACTCCTCGGACGAATCTGCTCGGCACGATATACAGGGGAAAAGAGCCTGAGAACGCCGTCTACTCCCTGACCTCACATATGAGCGGAGCAGTGAACCAGGTGCTTAACTACCGGGACACGCTCACGAAGGACTACTACATGGTCAACGGGCGCTCGTCTTCTCACTTTGAGGCCCTTTCCCCAAAGTGCGTTGTAGTCATAGGGAGGATCTCTGAACTCGACACCGCGGGCAAAAAAGCTACCTTTGAGCATTATCGGAATAACCTCAGCGATGTGACTGTAGTTACTTTTGATGAGTTGCTCCAGCGAATCCGGGACCTCATTGCCGTACTCCGAACAGGCAACGAAGCGACCTCCCCGTCCTCGGGAACCCGGGAACCCGACATGGTCATTCCCTTCTAATAACGAGCTCAGGGCGTGGCTGCGGCGCGCAAGGAGCTTACTGCGGCGCAGGGCGTTGCCGACGATGCTGGCAACAAAGCGAACGCAGCATCGCAGGCAGTTGCCGCGAAGCAGGCGCAGGTTGATGCCGCTGCCGCTGATGTTGATACTGCTGCGGCCAGGGTTTCTGAGGTTCAGGCCGCTGTGGAGCAGAAGCAGGCTGCAGCTGACGCCGCCGTGCGTGCCGTCAGCGATGCCCGCGCCGACCTGGACGCTGCCAACACTGCCGTCGCTGCGGCGCAGGATGTCGTGACCGCCAAGTCCGGAGCGCTCGATGTTGCCAAGGGCAAGGCCGCTGCTGCCAAGCGTGCGCTGGATGCCGCTCGTGCCGGTGTTGGCGACAAGCAGGATGCACTTGCCACAGCTCAGGACGAGCTGGCGGCGTACTCAGCCGATATCGCCGCTGCTCAGCGTGAGTTTGATGCGGCGTCGTCTGCACTCGAAGACGCTCGTGCCAATCAGCGCGGGGCGGAGGCCGAACTTGTTGCCGCCCAAGGCGATGCCGATCAGGCGGACATCGATGCTGCTGCCGTCCAGACGGAGCTCAATATGGCCCAGCAGGCTGTGAGCGATGCCGACGCCGCCGTGGCAACGGCTCAGGCAAAGTCTGATGCGGCTGCCGCCCGCGCCTCTGAGCTTAAGAACGCCGCCGCATCGCTTGCCAAGGCTACCGAGGACAAAGCCGCTGCCGATGCCGCGCTCGATGCTGCGGCGGATGCCGTGATGGATGCCGAGTACGACTTTGTGGAGGCTGACAATGCCGTGACGGATGCGGCTGCCGCCCGCGATGCCTCTGCCGCCGCGGTTGCCCGCCTGCGCGGGATCAATCTTGCCGAAGCCATTGTTAACGGCAGCGCTGACGATGCGGACGAGGCGCTCAACGCCAAGATTGCCGCGGCTCACGATGCGGCCGAGCGCGCCGCGGCTGCCAAGGCCGAGCTCGATGCCGCCGTGGCTGCGGCGGATGCTGTGGCGCCGGCATACTTGGAGGCGCTTGCAAACTACACCACTGCCAAGGCCGAGCTCGACCAGGCTATTGTCGAGCTCAACGCCGAGATCGCTCGCCAGGAGGCTGCCGAGCGCGGGAACGGCGAGCAGACCCAGCCCGCCACGCAAGTGACGTACCAGGCCAAACATGCGGCGGCAACAACCGAGGCCGCGACGTGGCAGACGGCGATGCCTGCCACGGGCGATACGTCCGACCTACTGGGTGAGACCTTCGTTATCGGCGGCACGGTCCTGGTGGCCGCCGGTGTCTTCCTGTCCGATAAGCGCCGCCAGCTGACCCGTTAGGGACAGAAGAAAACGGATTGTTTTCGGCGCGCACCGAAAGGGACAAGAAGGTCCCACACGGCGCGCGCCGCTTTTTTCAAGAGCGATTAAGGAGTGACATATGCAAATTAGAGGAGAGGCGGCGATCGCTTGCGGATTCATGGCGGGCCTGGCAACGGGATTGCTGTTCGATGGGTGTTTTGACGGCTATATCAATCGATTCCGCGATTCTGATTTTTCGAGCGGCAAGCCTCAGAAAACGGGGCCGTCTCGTCAAGAGGTGGCCGCGCCCGTCGAGCCCCGCAGTGTAGATACCTCAAGAACGAAGGTAATCGTCACCAAGAACGGCAAGGTTTATCACCGTTCTACGGGATGCAAAAGCCTTAATCAAAAGGCCATTAGAACGAGCGTGCCATTGGCGACTGCGCTCAAACGAGGCAAGACACCCTGCCCAACATGTTGCCCACCAGTGGTTTAGACGTTCCTTCGGGGGTGTCCTGCAAGGACATGGGTCCCTGCAGACACGCGGGCCTAAATACATGTCCGCGCGGCATGGGAGACTTAACCTGCCGCCCTGCTCTGCCGCGGCGGCATACACCTGAACAGCAACCCTCTAAGGAGTTCGATATCGATGAGTGACAACACCAAGCACCTCGCAAAGAAATGCGTTAAGGACGCGGCACCGTGTCTCGCGCTGTGCGTGGCCGGCGCAGCGGTCGGGCTGTTCGCCGTCCTGGGGCCGTTCGACGTGCTTCGAAGCGGCAGCTCTCTGCACGTTTGCATGGCCCTTGCCGGCGCCATGGCGACCGGCGGCGTGCTCGATCTGATCTTTTGGGTGTTTGACCCGTTTGGATGGAAGAACGAGGGGTAAGCCCTAAGGGATGGATGCCCCGCAGCGTTAGGAGGTCCCTATGATCTGGTTTACCAGCGATACTCACTTTGGACACGAGAACATGCTACGGCTCGCCGACAGGCCTTGGTCGACTGTTGCACAGATGAACGACGACATGGTCGCGAGCGTTAATAGCAAAGTCGCCATGGACGACGAGCTTTACATTTTGGGTGACTTTAGCTTTAAGATGACGATCCAAGAGGCCTACGAGCTGCGCAAAAGCATTGCATGCAAGCGCGTCCATCTGCTGCCCGGCAACCACGACAAAGACTGGACGCAGCCTGCGGTAGCGGATGCCTTTATCGTCGAGCCACCCATTTGCGTGCTCAAGATCGACCGCCAAAAAATCGTGCTGAGCCACTATCCCATGGCCGACTGGCAGAGTATGTCGCACGGCAGCTGGCATCTTCACGGGCATATCCACAGCTGCGGCGGCGCGTACAACAGGTTCAACCTCAGGCAGGGGCTTTTGCGCTATGACGTGGGCGTGGACGCCAACGGCTACGCCCCGGTGAGCCTGGAGGAGCTCAAGTCGTGGTTTGCGCAGGTCGACGAGCCGGCGCGTCGCGTTAAATGGCCGTGGTGGGTCAACGCCACGGGCGACGAGCAGGTCGAGCGCGATCTCGAGGCCTATAAGAGGAAAGAGGTGATCCGATGACGGTCTATGTGACAGGCGACATCCACGGTGGGCTTGACATGCAAAAGCTCCGCGACTGGGAGCTTGGGGATGGCCTGACGAGCGACGACTACCTCATCATCGCGGGGGACTTTGGCTTTCCGTGGGATTTCTCTGCCGAGGAGTGTGCTGACATCGCCTGGCTGGAGTCGCGCCCCTACACCGCGTTGTTCGTCGACGGCAACCACGAGCGCTTCGATCACTGGGCGGAGCGCCCCATGGAGATGTGGCGCGGCGGGTTCACACAGCGCCTATCGGACACCTCGTCCATTCGGCGCCTGACGCGCGGCGAGGTCTTTGAGCTCGACGGCTCAACGATCTTTACCATGGGTGGCGCCACGAGCGTGGACAAGGAATACCGCATACCGTATTCGAGCTGGTGGCCGCAGGAGCTACCGGACGAGCGCAACTTTGAGGAGGCGCGGGCAAAGCTCGACAGCGTGGGTTGGAAGGTCGACTACGTGGTCACCCATACCTGCTCCACGCGCATGCTCTCGCCGACGCTCTACCCGGCGCCCGGCTGGAACTATCCCAGTGTCGATCGACTCACCGCGTTTTTTGATGAGCTGGAGGAGCGCCTGGACTACAAACGCTGGTACTACGGGCATTTCCATCGCGACGTCAACCCAGCCGAGCGCCACACCGTGCTCTACGACTGCATCGTTCGTCTAGGCGACGAACTCCAGCCCTGGGACGTTGCGTAGGGACGGGCATAGAGAGATCTTCATACGATGCCTTGGGCAGTTACCCTACATTTCAACAATAGCCATTATCTGTAGGGTAACTTGAGTCATGCTAGCGGCTGGAAGAGATGATGCCTGTCAGTCTAGAGTTTCAACGCCATTCGGTTGGTGCCAGGTAGGGTGGTGAAGCCAAAATGCGCATAGAATGCTGCCGCCTCGTCATCTACTGGGTCGACAATCAAAGCTCGTGCGCCTGCCAAGGCAGATATTTTCAAAGCATTTTCAATGGCATCTTTGAGCAGCGATGCTCCCAGACCAAGTCCCTTGAATTTCTCATCGACTCCCATCATCCCAAGCAGGACTGCGGGAACTTGGGAGGGTGAATTACGCACGAACCATCCCCCGTCAACATTTTCACGAGCTACGGAGTGCGTGCACAGCGTATAAAACCCAGCGACAGCGCCATCACAATATGACGCGTATATAACCGCGGACCCTCTTCTTCGCGCTGAGGCTGATCTGTTTTTGGCCCATCCATCGACGAGAGTGTTTCCACAGTGGAATGCCTCGATGCCTTGACCAACAGGGAGTTGAACAGGCTTGGTAAACGCGCTCATTCCCAAACCGCTTTACGGTCAAGCAGCGCTTTTGCGGCTTCAGGCATGGGGGAGTCGAGCATTTCACAAAATGCATCGAACCCATCGGGAGAAAGATAAGTTGTTGACGCCTCGGCGATGTCGCGTGCGGAGCTCTCGTCAAGGTGCGCCGTGGCCCATTGGGTGAGGGTCTGCCCGCGCAAGGCGGCGGCGCGCTCGTAAGTGAGGCGTTGACGTTCGGTTAGCCTTAGATCCATGCGGCGTTGTTTCTCAATAGTTGGCATAACAAAACCTCCTCGGCATTATTGTACGGAATTATTCCGTACATAACAAGACGCAGAATAAGACGCTCGTCGAAAAAAGGCCGGAGACGGGAGATGCCATTAGTTGACGAGCTCTTTACAGCGAAAGGTCTCCATTCATAACGATGTTCTCCCTGTGCGCGCGGATGACGTCCCAGCTAAAGTGCTCGACCAGTTGCTCGGCAGAGCGGGGCGTGGCATCCGGCGCAATGCCCGTTTGCCCGGCAAGCCAGCCCAGCAGCGCTTCGGGCGTGCCAAAGCGGGCGCGTAGTTCGCCCAGGTCCAGATCGCGGTCGCGCTTGGAAAGGCGGCGGCCGTCCGGCGACATGAGCAGCGGAATGTGCGCGTAGTGCGGCGTGGGAAGTCCCAGCAGATGCTGCAGGTAGATTTGGCGCGGCGTGGAGCCCAGCAGGTCGCATCCGCGCACGACCTCGGTGACGCCCATGGCGGCGTCATCGACCACCACGGCTAGCTGATAGGCAAACACGCCGTCGCTGCGGCGCACCAAAAAGTCGCCGCATTCGGTGGCGAGCGCCTCGCATTGGGCACCATACGTGCGGTCCACAAATTCGACCACATCGTCTGCGAGGTCGTCGACGGCGGGCACGCGCAGGCGCGTGGCCGGAGCGCGCAGGATGCTGCGGCGGGCAACCTCCTCGGCAGAAAGGCCTCGGCAGGCGCCGCGATAGATGGGCGTGCCGTCGCTGGCGTGCGGTGCGCTCGCGGCGTGGAGCTCGGCGCGCGTGCAAAAGCAGGGGTAGGTGAGGCCGGCGTCTTGCAGCTGGTGCAGGGCGTCCTCGTACAAGTCCAGGCGATCGTGCTGGTAGTAGGGGCCTTCGTCCCACTCAAGCCCCAGCCAGGCCAGGTCGTCAATCAGTTGAGCGGCAAGTTCCGGACGCTTGCAGCGATCGTCCAGGTCCTCGATGCGCAGTACGATGCGGCCGTCCTGCCTGCGGGCCGAAAGCCACGCGCACAGGCAACTGAACACGTTGCCCAAGTGCATGCGGCCCGAGGGCGACGGGGCAAAGCGGCCCACGACGGGCGCGGGGGCAGAGGCGGGCGGCATCGCTGGCGCGTCCGCGGCGTGTGTTGCTATGTTGCGTGCGTTGATATCCATGCGGACGAGTATAGCGCGGGGCGCGGTGGGGGAGACGCTGCCGTGGCCTGCAAGTTGCCGAGGCCGCGCGTTGCGCGTGCCGGACCACCGGCTCGACAGCTCGATCGCCGCCCGCCAGCCCAACCCCTCAAACGACAGAAACCCCGGCAGCTCTTCGCAACTGCCGGGGTTTCCGCGGAAAAGGGGGACATGATCCTCGAGCGGACGGCAAAGGGGCAAACCGTTTTCGCTCAACTGCTTTATGCCCCTCGGCTGGCGGCTCAATCAGCGTATGCCGCGCCCACACAAAGCCGCTACACCTGTGACGGAGCTGTGAAGTGGTATCTATCGTTGGTGCAGGCCACGCCAAGGAGTGTCCCCAACGACTAGTCATTTAAGAACGTCCCCAATGACTAGCTGCTGGCGGCGGGCGTGACTTTCATCCCGTTTGGCGCTCCGGTCGCCTAGATATTCGTCATGTGCGCCCGTAAACGTGGGACAATGACGCTGTTGGTATCACAGACAAAGGATGTGCCTATGAACGCCCCCGTTGCCAAGACCTGTCGGCAGCGCCGCCTATTCGCGCGATTCGCTTCCGTCTGCGCACTCGTCGCGCTTGCGTTGTTGCTGCTGCCTGCCGCCGCACACGCCGACGGCTACTCCATGAGCCAAACCTACATCGGCGCCACGGTTGAGGCCGATGGATCGCTGACCGTTGTCGAGGGACGCCAGTTCGATTTCGACGACGACATCAACGGCGTGTTTTGGGAGATCAATACGGGCACCAACCAGCAGGGCGGCACGGCGGGCGTCGACGTTCTGAGTGTCGAGGAAGAGGACACCGCGTTTAACAGGGTCGATAGCGCGAACAAGGGCGACTCTGGCGTCTATATGGTTGAGCAGTCCGACGGCGGCGTAAAGATCAAGGTTTTTAGCCCCCACGAGAGCGGCGACAGCGTGATCTTCTACGTGAGCTACACCATGACTGGTGCGGTTATGAACTGGGCCGACACCGCCGAGCTCTATTGGAAATTTGTGGGTGACGGCTGGTCTGCGGATTCCGACGATGTCGAGATGGAAGTGTACTTCGCAAATGCTGCTGCCGGGACGGCGGCCGTCAAGGGCGATAACTTTCGCGCATGGGGCCACGGTCCGCTGACGGGCGATGTGTCACTCGATGAGGACGAGCCCATGGTCACCTATACCATTCCCTGCGTGCATCAGGGCGAATTCGCCGAGGCGCGCATCGCCTTCCCCGGCGACTGGGTGCCATGGCTTTCCGCTTCAAGCGAGGAGCGCATGTCAACGATCCTGAGCGAAGAGAAAGAATGGGCCGACGAAGCTAACGCCCGCCGCGCTCACGCTCGCATGATTGCCAATGCACTTGCCGCGCTAAGTGTTGTCGCGGCGGTGGCCTTTACCGGCACAATCGTTGTGCTCAAGCTGCGCCGCCGCAAGCCCAAGCCGCTTTTCCAGGACGAATATTTCCGCGATGTGCCTTCGGCCGACCATCCCGCCGTACTTTCGGCCCTCATGAGCTGGAACGAGGTGCCCGATCAGGCATATATCGCCACGCTCATGAAGCTCACTGACGACCGTGTGATCAAGCTGGAGCAGGCGACCGTGACCAAGGCCAAGAAGGGTCTGTTGGGGCGCGAAAAAGAAGAGCAGACGTATCGCGTGACGGTGAGTGATGCGGACTGGAAGTCGGCCAAGGGCATTGACCACATGGTGCTTAAGGTCTTCTTTGCCGGCGCTAAGCCCGACGAGAACGGTGATCGTTCGCGCACGTTTGACGAGCTGCAGCACTACGTCAAGCAGCACGCTACGCCCGTGGGCGACAAGCTCGAGGACTATCAGAACACCGTTAAGGGCAAGCTGGCCGATAGCGAGTACGTTGCCTCGGACGGCATCGTTGCAATGGTGTTTTGCCTGGTTTTCGGTATTCTGATCGCCTTTGTCCCCATGGGATCCATTTTCTTTACCGACGGCGCACAGGTGAACATTATCGCCGCGCTTATCTCGGTGCCGATTGTGCTGGTGGGTATTGGCGTGGGCCTTACGTTCCGCCGCTTTACGCCGGAGGGCGCCGAGGTGGCGGCGCGCTGCAAGGCGCTTAAGCATTGGCTCGAGGACTTCACGCGCCTAAAGGAAGCCGTCCCCGGCGATCTGGTCCTGTGGAATAAACTTCTGGTGATGGGCGTGGCGCTGGGCGTTTCGAAGGAAGTCCTGCGTCAGCTTGCCGAGGCTGTTCCTCCCGAGGTGCGCGAGTCCGACGGTTTCTACGACAATTACCCCTGCTACTGGTGGTACTACCATCACTACGGTATCGATTCGCCGCTCGATTCATTTAACGATGTGTATCACGAGAGCATCCGTGAGCTGGCTTCGAGCTCCGACAGCTCGGGCGGCGGCGGTGGCGGCGGCTTCTCGGGCGGCGGCGGAGGCGGCGTCGGCGGTGGCGGCGGCGGAACGTTCTAGCGAGCGCTTGCTTTGGGGTGGACCTTTCTGGGCGGTTGCCAGGGAAGATCCATCCCATTTTTGTGCATCGAAACGGGCCATACTTTCCGCTGCGGACCTTCGCGCAAGGGGCAGTGGGCAAAAAATGCCAAATATGAGTACTGTTGCCTAGATTGTCACATTTGCTTGTACTAAAAAATGGACTCCTAACGAGATTGTTTCTCGTTAGGAGTCCATTTTATTGTACATTTGGAGAGATACGTTAGTTCATCCAACGCGTCGAGAGGTCTAAGAGACCCGAAAAAGCCGAATTTCGCTGCCACTAAAAAGGTAACAGTACTCATATTTGATGTTTTTTGATCACAGCTATATGTGAACCCCTATATAGCGACCTCAAGAAGGGCTTCGTCGGTCGTTTTGATCAAGACTGTCCCCAACGACTAGCCATTTAAGAACGTCCCCAACGACTAGGTATGGCTGCTGGGCCTAGACGGTTAGGTCCAGCTCGTAGAGAAAGCTTTCGCGCGGCATGGCGTGGCGGCGTTCCTCGCGGTTGGCGCGGTGCGTGGCAGTGCGCTTAAAGCCGTGCAGCTCGTAGAACTTCCACGAGCAGTTGGAATCGGTGTACAGGTGCGCGCTGGTCGCCCCACACGAGGACAGATGCGAGATGGCGGCGTCGAGCAGCACCGTGCCAACGCCCAGGCCGTGGACATCGCGATCCACGGCGAGCAATGTGACCTCGTTGTCGTGCGGCAGCGGGCTGCATTCGAGCAGGCGGTTGTTGGTTCGGATGGTTGCGCGCACAAACGAGAGATATTCGGCGCAGGCATCGGGCTCCAGCTCACGCATCTGCGACAGCAGTGCACGCTCGGTATCCATCCAATGTTCGTTGATAGTGACGCCGGAGCTCTGTCCTGCGCGTGCAAGCGCAATGCCGCGCGCCTGACCGTCGATTACGGCAACCTGCGAAAACGTCGAGGAAGAAAGGCAGTAGGCAAGGTCGCACGCGGCTTCGAGGCGGTTGTACTCATCGTTATCCGAGTTGTTGTGCCAAAGCTGCTGCAAGATCAGCGCGATGGCGTCGAAATCTTCGGTATCAAACGGTCGGTAGAGAACCCGCGAGACCATGGTGCCTCTTTCTATTGCGGATGCATATCGAGCACAGTTCTACCACGCCGTTGGCATCTAATTATGGTGCCCCTGTGTTCCATCAACTCACCGTGCTCAGTGGAGCTCCTGCAACCCCCGCTCGAAGCTTTTTCTGCACAGCCGTGCGTTGCGGGGTGCATCGTCGCGCTCGATGCGCTACATTGAATCAGTATTTTCAATGCCGCTGCGCGAGCGCTGCAGATCGACGTATCACCGACTCACAGAGCACGGCGGCGTACCAGACAGGAGGACTGCATGGGATCTGATGTGAAGATCGCACGCGCGTTGATCTCGGTTACCGATAAGACGGGCGTCGTCGATTTCGCACGGACGCTGGTTGACGACTTTGGCGTCGAGATCATCTCTACGGGCGGCACGGCTCGTGCCATCGAGGACGCGGGCGTTCCCGTAACCCCCATCGAGGAGTTCACGGGCTATCCCGAGATGATGGACGGCCGCGTCAAGACGCTGCATCCCAAGGTTCACGGCGCGCTGCTTGCCCGTCGCGATTCCGAGCAGCACATGCAGGAGGCCGCTCAGCACGGCATTAAGCTGATTGACCTGGTCGTCGTCAACCTGTACGAGTTCGAGAAGACCGTCGCCAACCCCGAGGTCACCTTCGCGGATGCCATTGAGCACATCGACATCGGTGGCCCCTCCATGCTGCGCTCTGCCGCTAAGAACGCCGCGAGCGTTACCGTCATTTCCGACCCGGCCGACTACGACGCCGTCCTGGCCGAGATGCGCGAGACCGGTGGCTGCACCACGCTCTCCACCCGTCGTCGCCTGCAGGTGAAGGTCTACCAGACCACCGCCGCCTACGACACGGCTATCTCCCGTTGGCTTGCCGCCCAGGCAAGCGATGTGGCGGACACCTCTGCCAAGCTCGAGATCTCGCTGGAGAAGGTCGACGACCTGCGCTATGGCGAGAATCCTCAGCAGAAGGCTACGGTCTACCGCTTTGCCGAGGGCTGCGAGAACACCGCGAGCTCGCAGTTCCCGCTTGTGGGCTCCGAGCAGATCCAGGGCAAGCCGCTCAGCTACAACAACTATCTGGATGCCGACGCCGCCTGGAACCTGGTCCGCGAGTTCGACGAGCCGGCCTGCGTGATCCTCAAGCACCAGAACCCCTGCGGTTCCGCCGTTGCCGAGGACATCACGGCCGCCTACGACCGCGCCTTCGCCTGCGATCCCAAGAGCGCCTTTGGCGGCATCATCGCCTGCAATCGCGAGGTTCCCTATGAGCTGGTTGAGCACTTTGCCGATCAGAACAAGCAGTTCGTTGAGGTCATCATCGCCCCGAGCTACACCGATGAGGCGCTCGAGCGCATGGCTAAGCGCCCCAACCTGCGCGTGCTGGCTACCGGCGGCGTGGACCACGGCGCCAAGGTGGAGCTGCGCTCCGTCGACGGCGGCATGCTGGTGCAGGAAGTTGACCACGTGACCGAGGATCCCGCGACCTTTACGTTCCCCACCGACCGCAAGCCCACCGACGCCGAGATGGCCGAGCTCGAGTTTGCCTGGAAGGTCTGCAAGGGCGTTAAGTCCAACGCCATCCTGGTCTCTAAGGGCAAGGCCGGCATTGGCATGGGCCCCGGTCAGCCCAATCGCGTGGATTCTGCGCTGCTGGCCTGCGAGCGTGCCGAGGACTTCTGCGAGCGCGAGGGCGTGGAGAAGGGCGGCTTTGCCTGTGCAAGCGACGCGTTCTTCCCGTTCCGCGACAACGTCGACGTGCTTGCCGCGCACGGCGTGACCTGCATCATTCAGCCCGGCGGCTCCAAGCGCGACGACGAGGGCATCCAGGCCTGCAACGAACACAATATCGCTATGGTCTTCACCGGTGCCAGGCATTTCCGTCACTAAGTTTCGCCCCGGGACAAAATAATCTCCGCAAAAGACGGTCGCTCCGTTTGGAGGGCCGTCTTTTTGGTATAAGAGGACGGAATGACTAACACGAAAGGTATAACCATGCCCCAGATTGATGATGCCGAGCTGTTTGGCAATGCCGAGGATCAGCGTGCGTACGAGGACTTTTGCGCCAATCAGGAGGCGGTCGAGAAGTTCACGCTCGACAAGCCCGCGCTCATCTGCCGTTGGCGCATGTCCAACAAAAAGGTGCCCATGCTCAACCGCCACATCCGCGCGCTGTCCGAGCGTCTGGTGCAGGGCGAGCCACTCACCCATAACATGCTCAGCTGGGCCAAGCAGCACGTTGAGTGGTCACTTGCCGAGGGCGACTACACCGCACGCGACGGCGTGCTCATGCTGGTGATCGACGTTAACGGCAATGCCGCCATGACGGTGGGGGAGTACGAGCCGCTGGCCGACACGTCGGCCAAGGCGCTGCGTGCCCGTTCTGCCGAGGCTCGCTCCGAAGCCGACGAGACCGGCGTGGCGCCCGAGCTGCTCGCCGCCGTCAACAACGGCGAGCTTGCCTTTGTGGTGCCGGCGGACGAGTGCCTGTGCGGCACGGCGACGCTCATTGAGCAGTTGGCCCAGACCAAGGGCATCCCGGTCACGCGCGTAGACATTCCCGCGCAGCTTAAGGGCGCCCTCTTCCTGGTGAGCGACGAACACGGCGTGGTTCCCGCAGCCGAGACGGACGCCGCCGAGGCCGACGCCGCCACGGTCGCATTCTTTGCCGACGGCTACGAAAAGCTCCGTGCCCGCCGCTCCTAACCTCAAGGCGGGGTGGGCTTACTGAAGCGAGCGAGCGCGTTCGATGGCGTAGGCGAGCGACAGCTGCTCCATCTCCGGGGCGCATTTGTAGCTCAGTCCGGTGAGGGCTGTCACCTTATCGAGGCGATATCGAATCGTGTTCGGGTGCTGGCTCGTCTGCTTGGCGGTTCGCTCGATACGTCGGTCGTTCTCGATGAATGCGGCGAGTGTGGATTCCAGTTCGCTGCCATGCTCGCTGTCGTGCTCGCGTATCGGCGAGAGGATCGCCTCCGAGAACGATCGCATCTCCGGGGTTTCCGCAAAAGGCATCACGGTTCTCAGGATGCCGAGCTGCGTATAGCGGACGGGACCCTCGGCTCGTTGACAAGATAGGCGCTGTGCGTAAATCGCCTGCGAGATTGCCTGCGCCACCGCCTCGTCTCCAAACAGAATATCGCTGATGCCGAGCCCTTCCGCTCCGCCATCGATACCGCTAGCCTCGATGAGCTCCGTGAGCGCCTGCACGATTCGCTCCACATCGAGCGCCTGCTCCGAGTCGCTTGTCGCTACGAATAACAAACCTCCGTCATAGGGTGCCAACATGTTGTGGCATCCGGCGAGGGTCGATTTTGCACAGAGACGTTCGATTTGCAAAAACGTACGCGGGTCGAGGGGTTCTGCAAACGATGCGAACAGGGCGATCACTTCGTCCAGAAATGACGGGTTGAGGCTTCGGATGCGTCGGCAGATCGACTCGGGCGATGCGTCTGTCCTCAGGGCATCGATCTCGCGCTGTGCGAAGTCGATGGACGCGAGCTGCTCGATATGCCGTTTGACCTCATAGATGACGCTGTCAAAGAACAGTGAGTCGTCGGTCGTGAGAAAGACCGGGTAGTGCCGCGCGTTGGCGTAGCGGATGGCTTGGTCGGGAATCGGGATGTGCAGGACGTTTTTGATGATGAGACCGCTCGTTCCCTTGGCGACGAGGTATTTCACAGCTTCAGTGATGAGGTATGGGTCGTCCTTCGCATAGAGGAAGGTGCTGAGGACGATCTCGTCTGGGCTGAAGTTGACGCGCTGATACTTGTTCTTGAGGCCGGGCATGAGTTCATAATCGAGAATCCCGACGCCGGAAACGGCACGCGAGACGCCATCGCTGCCGGCGATTAGGCGGACCGACCCCTCATATTCCCGTGAGAAGTCCGAGATGGTGTATAGCATCAGCATCACCTTGTAAATCACTACAACAAGTACCGGTATAAATAGGATAATCGCACATCTATATGCCGTTGATGCGAGAAATAGTTCAAATACCTGCTGATAAAACGAAAAATCAGATTGAGAATCGTTGTAGATTCCAACAATAAATGATCCTTGGCGGCATCGTTACTAAACCGTACAGTGAAGCAACGTAAAGCTTTCGCTGAGAGGAGCGATGATGGGGCAGATGGTGGTGCTATCGGCCGAGGAAGTTTCCAAGGTGCTGACGATCGAGGATGCAATCGCTGCCGTGGAGGAGGCATATCGCCAGAAGGCAACGGGCAAGGGTGTTGCGTGGCCGATGGTATATGAGCAGTTCGAACCCGGCGTGGCTGATATGGATATCCGCTCGGGCGAGTTGGCGGGAAGCGGCCTCTTCGGTCTCAAGCTCACTGCTTGGTTCTCTCAGAATCCCAAAAAGGGGCTGCCCGAGATCTTTGGCACCACGCTGCTGTGCGACAACGCGACGGGCGAGCCGTTGGCGCTGCTCAATGCCTCCGCTGTCACCGGACTTCGCACTGGTGCCGCCGCTGCGCTCGGTGCCAAGTGGCTGGCTCGGGCGGATGCGTCCAAACTGCTTGTTGCGGGTGCCGGCCACATGAGCACCTACATGGTGGCGGGCGTGCTCGCCGCCTGTCCCAAAGTGAGTGAGGTCAAGGTGTGGGAGCCGGTTTCCGATGCCGCGCCCGAGGCCCGCGTCGAGCGCATGCGAGACGAGGTCGCCCATATCTTGGGCGCCTGCGAGCATGCTCGCGAGGCATCCACCTATTCCATCGAGGCGACGGCCGACGGCCAAGGTGCCGCGGCAGAGGCCGACATCATCGTGACGATCACGCCGGCGACCAAGCCCATTATCCCCGATGCATGGGTGCGCCCCGGTACGCATATCTCCTGCGTCGGTGCCGACATGCCCGGCAAGCAGGAGCTCGCCTCGGCGCTTGTCGCCCGTGCCGCTGTTTACGTCGACGACCGCGAGCAATCGGTCGCGTCCGGTGAGCTGGAGATTCCAGTTGCCGAGGGTGCCATCACGCCCGAGGACATCAAAGCGGAGCTCGGCGAAGTCATCGCCGGCGCGGCTACGGGGCGTTCGGATGACGAACAGGTGACGGTGTTCGATACGTCGGGCATCGCCGTTCAGGACCTTTCGGCATCGAAAATCGCCTACGACCGCGCCGTCGAGGCGGGGCTGGGCACCGTGGTGGAACTGTAAGAAAGTCAAGGAAAGGAAGTGACAGTGCAGATTAAGGATTTCGCCGTCGAGCAGTGGATGAACGAGTGGGAGACCAAGTGTACCCACAACGTTGCGGAGACGTGCGTCTACTCCCTCACACTCGACCAGCTGTTCGCGCTTACGAACACCGACAAGAAGGCCTGGCTCGACAGCCTGTGCTCGCGCCGATTCACCTACGGAGACATCGAGGGGCAGCCCGGCTTCCTCGAGGGGGTCGCGCGTCTCTATAAGACGGTCGAGCCCGGGCATATCGTACCCACGCACGGCGCGACCGGTGCCAACTCCCTAGTTCTTTCCACGCTCGTCGAACCGGGCGATCATGTAGTCTCCGTCAAGCCCACCTATCAGCAGCTTTACTCGATTCCCGAGATGTGCGGTGCGAAGGTCGATATTCTTCAGCTCGATCGAAAGAACGGCTACCACGTCGACGTCGATGCGCTCGATGCCCTGGTGACCGACGATACCAAGCTCATCTGCATCAATAACCCGGACAACCCCACGGGCGCCCTGCTCGACACCGATACGCTTAAGGCGATTGTCGAGGTCGCACGCAAACACGACGCGTGGGTGCTCTGCGACGAGGTCTACCGTCTGCTTACTCAGACGGATGAGTACTCCGAGTCCGTAATCGACCTGTACGACAAGGCCATCGTCACCGCATCCATGTCCAAGGTCTGGTCGTTCGCCGGCCTGCGTCTGGGCTGGGCGGTTACCAAGAGCCCGGAGCTCCGTCGCGCACTGCTCTCGCATCGCGACTACAACCTGATTTCCGCCGGCATATTCAGCGAGTCGGTGGCGGAGCTGATTCTGGGCAACGCTTCCGTGATCCTTGAGCGCAGCCGTCGCATCGTCCGTCAGAACCTTGCTGTTCTGGAGAAGTGGGTCGAGAGCGAGCCGCACCTGTCGTTCGTCAAGCCCGAGGCGGGTACCACCGCGCTCGTGTATTACGACTACGACATCGACTCCAGGACGTTCTGCGTCGACATGATTAAGAAGTCCGGCGCGCTCGTCACCCCGGGCGATTGCTTCGAGGAGCCCAAGAGCATGCGCATCGGCTATGCATACTCCGATAACACCGACGACCTGCAGAAGGGCCTGGACGCTATCTCTGCGTACATGCGTACGCTCGAGTAGGGGCTCGAGGCCAAAGTGATGGGGCCGATCGGTTTAGGACCGGTCGGCCCCTATTTTCTCTCAAGGCTACCGAACACTATTGTCACATTAGATGCCCACGGGGTCGCATCGCTGCGACGCCGTGGGCATAATGGTGTGGAAAGTGCAAGTTACGAGAAACGGGAGGACACATGGCGCTGATCTATGTCGTTGAGGACGACGAGCCCATTCGTCGTGAGCTTGTCGACATCCTTGCCCGCGCCGGTTTTGAGGTTGAGACATGCGAATCGTTTGAGCATGTCTCGCGCGATATTCTCGCCGCCGCGCCCGACCTAGTGCTGCTCGACCTCACGCTTCCCGTCAAGGACGGCCAGCATATCTGCCACGAGGTTCGCCGCGAATCCGAGGTTCCCATCATCGTCCTCACGTCGCGCACGACCGAGATCGACGAGGTCATGGCCATGACGCTCGGCGCGGACGACTTTGTTCCCAAGCTCTACAGCGCCCGTGTGCTCGTGGCGCGCATCAACGCCCTGCTGCGTCGCACCGCGGCGGCAGGCGAGCGCAGCACGCTCGTCCACAAGGGGCTGGAGCTCGACCTCGCCCGCTCCATGGTCACCAATACGGCAACCGGCGACAGTACCGAGCTCACCAAAAACGAGCTGCGTATCCTCTCGCTGCTCTTGGGTCGCGCGGGCAAGATCGTCTCGCGTCCGGCCATCATGCAGGACCTGTGGGACTCCGATGCCTTCGTGGACGACAATACACTCACCGTCAACATCAACCGCCTGCGCACCACGCTCGAAAAAATCGGCATCAAGGGGTATTTGACGACGCACCGCGGCCAAGGCTATTCGGTCTAGGGGCCGGCTATGTCGTTTGCCAAGTTCTTTAAAGACGCGCTGCTTCCCGTCGCCGTGTGGACGTGCGGCGTGCTGCTGAGCTGCTTTGTGCTGACGGTCGCCGGCGCACCCGTTTCTATCGTGGCCGTGGCGGTCGGCGTGTCCTTTATCTTCGGTATGCTCGGCATCGTGATCGAGTACTCTCGCCGTCGTCGTTTTCTGCGTCAGTTGGAGCGCGCGGCAGAGGAGCTCGAGAGTCCCGCATGGGTGCAGGAGATGGTGCAATGTCCGACCTATGCCGAGGGCGAGCTCGAGTACGAGGTCTTGCGCCGGGTGGGCAAAGCTGCCTGCGACGAGGTTGCCGAAGGCCGGCGTCAGACCGATGACTATCGCGACTATATCGAGAGCTGGGTCCACGAGGCCAAGCTGCCGCTGGCGGCGGCTCACCTGATTTTGGAAAACCTGGATGGCAGCGAAGACGACCTGTCACGTGTGGATGACCTGGGCCGTGAGTTGGCTCGCGTGGAGCGCTATATCGACCAGGCGCTGTACTACGCGCGCTCGGAAGTCGTGGAGCGTGACTACCTGATTCGCCGCTGGGATCTCAAGACCTTGGTGACGGGCGCGATTAAAGCCAATGCGCGTGAGCTCATCGCGGCGCACGTGGCGCCGGTGTGCGAGAACCTCGACTTTGAGGTCTTTACCGACGAGAAGTGGCTCGAGTTTATTCTGGGCCAGCTCATTCAGAACAGCATTAAATATGCGCGTGAGGATGGTGCGAAGATCACGTTTTCGGGCGCGTTGCTGGACGAGGGCCTGGCGAGCGAGCGCATCGAGCTTACCGTCGCGGACAACGGCTGTGGCGTGAGCGCGGCCGACCTGCCCCGCGTGTTCGAGAAGGGCTTTACCGGCGACAACGGCCGCACCACCAAGCGCGCAACGGGCATCGGCCTCTACCTGGTGGCGCGTCTGTGCTCCAAGATGGGCATCGACGTCACCGCGGCATCCGAGCCCGGCGAAGGCTTCGTCGTTACGTTTGCTTTTTCAACGAACAAGTTCCAATACTTCGAGTAACGCACGCGGCAGACGTCCGCCCAAACAAAAACGTGCCGCCCCAAAAGGGGCGGCACGCCATTCCTCTATTCAGGTAACTTGCTGAAGTACGGTGACGAAGGCGCAAGGCCGGGAGGGGCTATTTAAGCCGACATCCCGCAGCCGCGAAGCGGCGAGGACGTCGGCGTGATAACCCCGCAGGCCTTGCGCCGGCGGGAAGGAACCTACTTCACGACCAAAATGTCGCAGTCCGTATTGCGCAGCAGGAACGTCGAAATCGAGCCCAAGAGCGCGTACTTAATTGAGGACAGGCCGCGGGCGCCGCAGAGCACCAGATCGGGCTTGACCACGTCGAGCATCTCATCCTTGAGCGTCTCACGAATACGGCCGGTGCGAATCATGACCTCGACTTCGGGAATGTCGGGATTGGCTTTGGCCTCCTCGAGCTGCTTGGCGATGGAGTTGTTAAAGGCCTCCTCCAAGCCGTTGACCAGGTCGACCGGATAGGAACCGGCGCTCTCGAGCGCGGTGGAGTCGATAACGTGGCCGATGATCAGCTTAGCGCCGTTGTTCGCGGCGACCTTGATGGCGCGTGCGAGCACAAAATCCTGCTGCTCAGTACCGTCGAGTGAAACAAATACCTTGGTATAGCCCTCGTTCATGGTTTCCTCCTTGGTCTATCGCACGGGCGCGGGGCTCGTGCGTCGGGCGGGCGCGGGCGCGTTGGCCGCCGGACACTTTATCTTGTTGCAGTTATACCCAAGGATTCGGATTTGACCGCTCGCAATTCTGTGAACGGGCGAGTTTTTTGGTAAGGGTAGGCGCAGGCGCGCCGCCAACGGTTGATAATGGGACATCGCCCGCACCGTCCGCAGAACAATATCGGCGGGTGTCTAACGAGGGGGTCCCTTTGGATATCATCGAGCTTCTAAAATCTGCCTTCATGGGCCTGGTCGAGGGCATCACCGAATGGCTGCCCGTTTCGTCGACCGGTCACATGATCTTGGTGGACGAGTTCGTCAAGATGAACGTGAGCGAGACGTTCTGGAATATGTTCCTGGTCGTGATTCAGCTTGGCGCCATTTTGGCCGTCTGCGTCCTGTTCTTCCATGAGCTCAACCCGTTTTCTCCTAGCAAGGGCAAGGAGGGCCGTCGCGACACCTGGGTGCTGTGGGGCAAGATTGTGCTCGGCTGCATTCCCGCCGCGGCGATCGGTCTGCCGCTCAACGACTGGATGGAGGAGCATTTCTACAATGCTCCCGTCGTGGCGCTGGCGCTCATTGTGTACGGCGTGCTGTTTATCGTGATTGAGAACTGGCGCGCGAACAAGCGCGAGGAAATGGCCGTTGCCGGTTCGTTTGGTTCGCGTGCTGTGGTGGCGGGCGGACGTCCCGCCGGTGCGCACTTTGCGGCGCCCGCCGCGGCTACCGCTGAGGATGAGGACGATGACGAGAATCTGGACTTTGGCTCCATCGCCACGCTCGAGGACCTGAGCTGGAAGACTGCGCTGGGTATCGGCTGCTTCCAGGTGCTTTCGCTGGTGCCTGGTACGTCTCGTTCCGGTTCTACCATCATCGGTGGCCTGCTTTTGGGCTGCACACGTTCGGTGGCGTCCAAGTTTACGTTCTTCCTGGCCATCCCTGTCATGTTTGGCGCGAGTGCGCTCAAGCTGGTCAAGTACTTCATCAAGGGCGGCACGTTCGGCGCCAACGAGGTCGCTATCTTGGGCGTGGGCTGCGTTGTGGCCTTTGTGGTTTCGCTCATCGCCATCAAGTGGCTCATGGGCTTTGTCCGCCGTCACGACTTTAAGTGCTTCGGTGTTTACCGCATCATCCTGGGCATCGTGGTGCTCGCATACTTCTTCGTTCTGGAGCCTATGCTCGGCCTGTAACTTGGTTGACGCTGCGCGGCGGCCAGAGCGACAACTTGTTATTCGAAGGGGGCGGCATGGCCAAAAGGTCTATGCCGCCCCCTTTTCATGCCAATTTGTTCGCTCTGGCCGCCGCTCGCTGCCGTTGCCATGACATCGGTGGCTCCGTGGTGCAAGGGGGTCAGGTTACTTTGCGCCAACATGGTGCAGATTAACCTGACCCCATTACACCAAATCGGCCGGGGCGGGCCTGACGGTGGCGCGCGGAGTCGCGGTGTGATTTGCGTCGGTGTCCGCGCGGCTCGGTATACTGGTACGGCTCAAACTATGGCGCTGCCCGCAGGCGCGCCGCCCGTCAGATGAGGAGTCGCCCATGACCCAGCCCCTGCCCTGGGAAAAGAACACTGCTGCGCCCGTGCCGCCCGCGCCGGAACCCGTGCCGCTCGATGCGTACACCGCCCCCGCCGCGCCGGAACCCGAGCTCGTTCCGCTCGACATCTACGACGCCCCGGCTCCGGCACCCAAACCCGCCAAGCCGCTCGTCGATATCGATAGCCTGAACCCCGCCCAGCGCGAGGCGGTCCTGACCACCGAGGGCCCGCTGCTGGTTCTTGCCGGCGCCGGCTCGGGCAAGACCCGCGTCTTGACCTTCCGCATCGCGCATATGCTTGGCGACCTGGGCGTTAAGCCCTGGCAGGTCCTGGCCATCACGTTTACCAACAAGGCCGCGGCCGAGATGCGTGAGCGTCTGGCAGCGCTCATCCCCAGCGGCACCCGCGGCATGTGGGTGTGCACCTTCCATGCCATGTGCGTGCGCATGCTGCGCGAGGACGCCGACCTGCTGGGCTACACCGGGCAGTTCACCATCTACGACGATGACGACTCAAAGCGCATGGTGCGCGACATTATGCAGGCGCTCGGCATCGAGCAAAAGCAGTTCCCCATCAACATGATCCGCAGCAAGATCAGCTCGGCCAAAAACGCCATGATCGGGCCCGAGGACATGCTCAAATCCGCCGACAGCCCTAATGACAAAAAGGCCGCGCAAGTCTACCTGGAGCTGGAGCGCCGCCTGCGTGCCGCCAACGCCATGGACTTCGACGACCTGCTCGTGCGCACACTCGAGCTGCTGCGCACCCGCCCCGAGGTGCTCGACAAGTACCAGGAGCGCTTCCGCTACATTAGCGTCGACGAGTATCAGGACACCAACCACGTCCAGTACGAGATCGCCAACCTGCTGGCCGCCAAGTATCAAAACCTCATGGTTGTGGGCGATGACGACCAGTCCATTTATAGCTGGCGTGGCGCTGACATCACCAATATCCTGGACTTTGAGAAGGATTTTAAAAACTGCAAGACCGTCAAGCTGGAGCAGAACTACCGCTCCACGGGTCATATCCTGAGCGCCGCCAACGCCGTGGTGCGCCACAACTCGCAGCGCAAGGACAAACGCCTGTTTACGGCCGAGGGCGACGGCGAGAAGATTCAGGCCTTCCAGGCAAGCGATGAGCGCGACGAGGGTCGCTGGATTGCCGGAGAGATCGAAAAGCTGCATGCCAAGGGCACGAGTTACGACGACATCGCCGTGTTCTACCGCACCAACGCCCAGTCGCGTATCCTCGAAGATATGTTCCTGCGCGCGGGCGTGCCCTACAAGATCGTGGGCGGCACGCGATTCTTCGACCGTGCTGAGATCCGCGATGTCATGGCTTATCTCAAGATGATCGTGAACCCGGCCGACGAGATGAGCGTCAAGCGCGTCATCAACACGCCACGCCGCGGTATCGGCTCCACCTCGATCCAAAAGATCGAACAGCTGGCACGCGACAACCGCTGCTCGTTCTTCCAGGCCTGCGAGATCGCGTGCGCCGAGACGGGCATGTTTAGCGCCAAGGTGCGCAACGGCCTGTCGAATTTTGTGGCGCTGGTGCGCGAGGGTCGTCGCATGGACGGCGAGCTCAAGGACGTTGTCACCGAAGTGACGGCGCTGTATCCCGACGGCGTG
>UQKY01000007.1 GCA_900541785.1 uncultured Collinsella sp. | reverse complement strand
CGGTTCGACCGGGCCGCGCGGCAAGGAGATATATTGCCAGACCGGAGGGCCCCCGGGGGCGGGAATCGCGCACTCCATATTTTGTTCACAAATGAACAGGTCCCTCAGTCGCATCACTGAGGTTAAAACTGAAGCAGCAGCTTCTGATATTGGCGATGACCAGCTGGTTTATAGGTGTTAAGGCATCGGTCATCTCTGGAGCGTCACTTTACTCCAAAAGCATCAGCTATTTGTTTCCCGTCGGTAAAAGGCAGGTTTTGTTCGCCAAGCGTTCTTATATTTAGAGAAGTTCGGGTTCGAACCCGTGCACCGGCAACAAAAAAGCGACCAACCGGAGTTGATCGCTTTCTATTCCATGGTGGGCCGTCAGGGGTTCAGCCTGCTCCGCAGGCGGCCGCTGCGGCGCTTTCGCGCCTTGCGCGCTGCGCTGGCAAACGCTCACGCGTTTACTCAGCTCCGCGCTCCGACGGGTTCGAACCCATGAAAGGGCGACAAAAAAGACGGCCAACCGGAGTTGACCGTCTCAACAATCTTGGGTGGGCCGTCAGGGGTTCGAACCCTGGACCTTGGGATTAAAAGTCCCCTGCTCTGCCAGCTGAGCTAACGGCCCGCGGGTGGCATTGTACCACGGTCTGGGACTATTCCCAACTCCATTGGCCGTTCTGGAAAATCACAACTTCACGTCCATCAGGCGTAATGCCCGTAATATCGATGTCGTCCGTGCCGATCATAAAATCGACGTGCGTGCTCGAGACGTTAACGCCATGCTCCAAGAGCTCCTCCTTGGACATGTCATACCCACCCTCGATGCACTCGGGGAAGCCGACGCCCAGCGCAAGATGGCAGCTGGCGTTCTCGTCATAGAGCGTGTCATAGAACAGAACGCCGCTTTCGCGGATCGGAGTGTTCTTGGAAATGAGCGCGACCTCGCCCAGATGAGCGGCACCTTCATCGGTGTCAATAATGCTCGCAAGCGTCGCCTTGCCCACACGGGCATCGTAGTCCACTACGCGGCCAGCCTCGAACTTAATCCAAAAATCGTCAACCTTATTACCGTGGTGAATGAGCGGCATGGCCGAGTACACGATACCGTCGGCACGCATACGATCAGGCGAGGTGAAGACCTCCTCGGTGGGGATGTTGGGGAAGAAGGGGTGTCCATCGGGCGTCTTACCCTTGCCGCCGGCCCACTCGTGACCCTTCGTCATGCCAATCGTCAGATCGGTTCCATTTGCCGCGGTGTAATGTAGGCGGTCAAAACGATTGTCGTTCAGGAAGCGCAAGTTCTTTTCGAACGCCGCGTCATGAAGCTCCCAGTCGCTCTCCGGGTCCTGGCCATCGGCGCGAGCGGTGTGAAGAATCGCATTCCACAGCTTATAGATTGCAACCTCATCGGCGTCTCCCGGGAACACCTCGTGCGCCCAAGCCACGACCGGAGCGCCGGCGATGCACCACGGATTGATGTTGTAATCCAGTCCACGGCGGAAAACTTTGCACTGCGTATTCCTCGCCTTGGATGCCGCGGCCGGCTTGGCTGGATCGATGCCCTTGAGGGCTGCAGGATCCGCACCCTCAATAAAGATAAAGCAGGCACCGTCCTGGGCCAGGGAATCCAGCTGCAGGCGCTTCCACTCGGGCGTCTGCTCAAAATAGCTTTTATCGACATGCTCGTACGTAAGCCTTGTCATGGCATCGTCAGCCCAAATGACCGTCACGTGGCCGGCGCCGGCAGCATAGGCCTCCGCGACCACCACGCGCGCAAACGGCGCGCACTCAACCGGAGACTGAACGACAACCTCCTGGCCGGGTTTGACGTTTACGCCCTTGCGGACGACCAGGCGCGCGTAGTTTTTAATCTTGGGCTCCAGGGCCTTCATGCCCTCCAGAGCCTCTTCGACCGTCAGGGCAGCTCGAATCATGTGCCACTCCATCTATCTATAGAACAGTAAAAAGGCGCGCCGTAAAAACGACGCGCCTTATATCTTAGCGATAAGTATGGATACAAACGCTACTTCTTCTTGGAGTCCTTCTTGTCCTCCTCGGCAGCCGCGCGCTCAATAAGAGCGTTGAGCTTGTTCTCGGACATGCCCTCGGCCTGCGTGCGGTACATGTTGCGCAGGGGACGAATACGAACGAAGTCGTAGATAAAGTCACCCAGAATGATGACATAGGACAAAACGATGCCGACCATCTGGACGGGACTGGACACCGTGCCGCCGGGAGCGAAGTAAAGCGAAGCCCAAATTGCCACGACGAGTACCATGCCGATGGCGAGCACGGCCCACCAGATACGACGGCGCTTGGTGTAGTCCTCATCCTGCTTGAGGAGAATATTCGACACCGTGTAGATACGATCCTCACGAGCACGCTGCTTGGCCTTGCGGGCGCGCTTCTCCTCCTTGGAAAGGCCTTCCAGGTTTTCACCCTTCTCGAGCTCTTTGCGGCGTGCCTTGGATGATGCCGGCACGACGCGAACGGAGCTCGCTGCCTGGCGGGCGGGCTTAGCAGATGCGGCGGACTTGCGCGCAACCCCGGTAACTTCATGGGACTGCGTGCGCTTGTTCGTGGCGCTACGGGTACTCACTTATGCGTTCTCCTTCATGCTTGTGAACTGGGAGCCCGTGATGATCTGGAAGGCCTCGCGATAGCGCTCGGACGTGCCATCGATGACCTCGGCGGGCAGGTGCGGGGTCTCCCCCGTCATATCCCAGTTGGCTTTGAGCCAATTGCGGACGAATTGCTTGTCGTAGCTGGGCTGAATCTTGCCCTCCTCGTAGCTGGCGGCAGGCCAGAAACGGCTGGAGTCGGGCGTGAGGCACTCGTCGATCAGCGTAACCTTGCCATCGATGACACCGAACTCGAACTTGGTGTCGGCGATGATGATGCCACGGGTCGCGGCGTACTCGGCAGCGGCCTTGTAAATCTTGAGGGACAAATCGCGAATCTGCGCGGCGATGTCCTCACCCACGATCTCACAGCAACGCTCGAACGAAATGTTCTCGTCGTGGTCGCCGATCTCGGCCTTCGTGGACGGCGTGAACAGCGGCTCGGGAAGCTTGGAGGCCTCGGTCAGACCCTCGGGCAGCTGAATGCCGCAGACGGTGCCGTTCTCGTCATAGGTCTTCTTGCCCGAACCGGTCAGATAGCCGCGGACGATGCACTCGATAGGAATCGTCTGGGCCTTCTTGACCAGCATGGCGCGGCCTGCGAGGTAGTCACGATACTCGGCAAACTCCTCGGGGAAATCCGTCGGGTCGATGGAGACGAGGTGGTTGGGAACGATGTCGGCAAACTTATCAAACCAGAATGCCGAGATGCGGTTGAGCACCTCTCCCTTAAACGGAATCTCGTCGGGGAGAATAAAATCGAACGCAGAAATGCGGTCGGTGGCGACCATCAGCAGGTTTTCACCGGCATCATAGATATCACGAACCTTGCCACGGGAATCCGGACGACGCTCCATCGTTGTCACGTGAGTCACTCCTTACCAAAATACGACAGTAATGCGGGTTCTTTCCCGCACGTTTTCGCAAACTCGGAGCGGCAGGGACGAAACCCCCTCCTTCACCGAATAGCGAAAAGCTAGTGCTCCATTGTAGTAGATGCCGCGTCCGCCGTGTGCTCGCGAGGCAGATGAATCGTAAAAGTCGTACCCTTTCCAAGCTCCGACTCCACGGATATGTAGCCGTGATGACGTTCGACAATCTGCTTGGTCACGGCGAGGCCCACGCCCAGGCCACCCGCCTCGCGGGCGCGACTAGCGTCGGCACGCCAAAAACGACCGAAGATGCGCGACAAATCATCCTTGGCGATACCGATGCCCGTATCCGAAACCGCGATATCGACGTGCTTGCGGTCGCTAAGCACCGACACCACGACCCAACCCCCCTCGGGGGTATAGCGCATGGCGTTACTCAAGAGGTTGATGACGCATTGCGTGATCATGTCGGGATCTGCCTCGACAACGTCATCGTGTCCCTGTGTCTCATCTGCAAAGCGCAAACGCAGGTCACGGTCGGCAAACAGGCGCTCCTGGCCATTCACAATCGAGCGCACAAACGGCACCATATCCACCGGCTCCAGGTTGAGCGGCGCGGTACTGTTTTCCATGCGCGACAGGTCGAGCATCTGCTGCACCAGACGGGCCAGACGACGCGTCTCGGATGCGACCGTTTCCAGGTGTTCGTCATCGGTGGGATACACACCGTCTTGCATGGCCTCGACCGTTGCAAGCATGGCCATGAGCGGCGTGCGCAGCTCGTGGGCAACATCAGAGGTCAGGCGCTTCTCGTGCTTCATGTCCTTCTCGAGCGAGGTGGCCATCTCGTCGAAGGTCTCTCCCAGCTGATCGATCTCATCATCGCCGCGCAAGCCCGTACGAGCGGACAGATCGCCGTCGCGAATCTGCTTGGCGGTGCTGGTAATACGATGAATCGGCTTGGTGAGCATGCGCGACACAAGCGCTCCGATAACGACCGAGATGCAGACGGCCACAACCGCGGCAAGGGCCATGGCGTTAAAGGTCTTCTCTCTGAATGCCGAGTCTGCCCTGGTGAGCAGGGCATCGGAGCCAACCGCCCACAATTTGACCTGACCCACGTGCTCGCCGGAGGACGTCACGATCTCGACGTTGGCAACACTATTGGAATCGGTGGGAGCAGACGAGACTGGGCTGTGCGATGCCCTCTTTCCGCTCGTATCGTCGGTCGTCGCCTGATTTTCGCGTACATCGGCAGTAGCGCTTGCCGAGGGCCACGAGTCGTCGTAGACGATGACGCCCTTTTTATTGACGACCTGCATACCCAGATCGTCGGACACCAAGCTCGATGTCGCGACCGTACGCAGCTCCCCCGCGGTCCAAGAACCGTTTTCCTCATATGACGTTGCCAACTTTTCGGCAGCGGAATTGGCGATTTCGACAATATTGGAGCGCGTGTAATCCGTAAAAACCGTGCCCCATACAACGGAGACTACGCCCACCAGCACCAATACCGTCATGAGCGATGTCAGGGCAAAAGCCAGGGCCATGCGCGAGGGATAACTCATCGTTGGCCGTGAATCGGAACGAGGCGTGTTCCAACTAGCCTTGGAACCCGCCTCGTTCTCCTGCTTATGCTTTTGCCCGATTTCAAAGCGCGCAGGTGTCATATGTGATTTCCTTTATTTCTCGTCCGACTTATCGGTCTTGGTCGGAGCCTCGAAGCGGTAGCCGACACCGTGGACGGTGTAGAGCCACTTGGGCTTCTTGGGGTCGTCGCCCAGCTTGGCGCGAAGGTTCTTCACGTGGCTGTCGATGGTGCGCTCGTAACCCTCAAAGTCGTAGCCGAGCACCTTCTCGACCAGCTCCATGCGGTTGTAGACGCGGCCGGGGTGACGGGCAAGCGTGGTGAGCAGCTTGAACTCGGAAGCCGTCAGGTCAACTTCCTTGCCCTCGACCAAAATCTTGTGGCCCGAGATGTCAATGACCAGATCGCCAAAGTCGAGCACCTCGACGGCCGGCTCATCGGCCTGGTGGGCACGGCGGAACAAGGCGCGCACGCGCGCGACAAGCTCGCGCGGCGAGAACGGCTTGATCAGGTAGTCGTCGGCACCGAGCTCGAGGCCGATAATACGATCCTCGATCTCGCCCTTGGCCGTCAGCATAATGATGGGGACATCCGAGGTGTCGCGAATGGTGCGGCAAACGCGCTCGCCGGGAATCTTAGGGAGCATGAGGTCGAGCACGACCAGGTCGAACTGATGCTTCTCGAACTCCTCGATAGCGGACTGGCCGTCGCCCACGCCCACAACCCAATAGCCCTCGCGCTCGAGATAGGCAGCGACAGCGTCACGGATTGCCTTCTCATCCTCGACCAGCAGAATCTTTTTTACATCTGAAGCCATAACACGGCCCCCCTGTCTCAATTAGCTAAGAACAAGCTCATTTTAACGCACCTGAGCCCACCGGGTATCGCATGGGTGCGATAGCTCGGCGGGCGGTACTCATAGTCACAACGCGCTTATTCCCCTGTCGAGCCCTTTTTAACCCCTCGGAGACTAAAGAGAGAACAAGCGAGCGGTAACCGTCTCGGGAATTCCCTGGCTGTTACGCACCGTTGCGTACGTTAAGAACGAGTTCGATTTACCCGCCGTAGCAGGATAATCGCCATACTCCAAAGCTCGGTCGGGTGACAGAAGCGAGCCGTAGGTCTTAGCCGAAGTGTCAATCAAAAAATGCGACGCCTGAACCTTAACCAGGTATTTGTTTTTCCTTCCCGCAGCGCACGCGAGCGGCTCACGCGAAAGGAAGAGATACGGCCCGCCCTCGTTACCGATATAGGTGCCCATATTGCCCAGGCTACCCACACCGCTATACGTCGCCTCAATGGAGAACACGAAGGTGTCGCCCATATACACGGCCTCGAAAGGCGAAACCGACGAAGGAAGCACCAGCTGAGCTCGCTTCGTGTTGTTGCCGTCAGTCAGGTCGATCGCCGTCATACCGTAATAGACGCCCTCATCATTGTGCACGCGGGGCGAGATGGTCAGGATGCCGTCGCTCACACGCGGGGCGGATGCGAAACGGCCCGTCGACTTCCAAATAGTCTCAGGCTTGGACTCGCTGGGCGACTGACGGTAGCAGTACGAATCGTTACTCGTCTTGGTGCCGCCGGACGAAGGCATCTTATACCAGATGACCGACGACCCATACGCTGTGAAGAGCGGCGGATCGTAGTTTTCGCCACCGCGGTCGAGCTCGACAGCGTTGCCGGTAAGGGAGGAGTCTGCAAGGTTTTGCGCATAGAGTTTCCAGGACGCATTGGCAAAGTTCATCTCGACCCACGCGAACACGCCATCACCCGCGCGAACGTCGTAAAACGCATAACCGGTTCCCTCGATGGGATCCTCGATAAGTGTGGTAAGCGAGCCATCGCCCAGGTTGAGCACACCAAGCGTATTGGCATGCAGGGCAGAAGCAGGCGCCATCATCGCGGCAGCGTAGTCGCCATCGCAGTAGTACAGCAGCGTGCCCAGCGGCAGCGTCCACGAGGCCGCGGGCTCAAGATCGATATCAACAGCTTCGTACTCATCAGTGATCGAGACAATCTTCGAATCGTCCTTGATAACCTGCGGCTCGCCAGCGACGTCATCACTCGTGCCCGTTTTTTTCGAGCAACCGGCCAGTACGGCAGCAGCACCGGTAGCGGCGCCACCCAGCACAAAACCTCGACGCGTTATTCCATTCTTAAAGCGATCAGCGATGCTCATTAGGCGATCTCTGCGCGAGCGGCCTCGATAGCGCGCGTAAGCTGATCGGCGCAAGAGGTCTTTTTCATACCGCAGGTATTACCGGCGAGAACCTCGATTACGCGATCGGCGGGAGCGCCTTCGACCAGCCTGGAGATGGCCTTGAGGTTGCCATCGCAGCCGCCGGTAAACTCGACGCCCAGCACCTTGCTGCCGTCATCGGAAAGGTCAAGGTGAATATTGCGAGCACACACGCCCTGAGGCTTGTAATCAAACGAAATCATGCGATCCCCTCTCAGAATGTTATTCGAGACGACTATTATCCCCGTCTTTCCCTAAATGCAACGAGGCGCTTTGCCGGCAACACACATTACCAGCAAAGCGCCCTAAAAAGCTAACGTTATGCCCGAACCTACTCGAAGCTCAGCTGCTCCAGACGATCAAAGACCGTGTCGATACGGGTGAGGAAGTCCCACGGATCAAAGATCTCGTCGAGCTTCTCCTGACTGACGGTGCAGCGCGGGTCGGCCTCGAGACGCTCCTTAAAGGTGGGGCCGGAGACACAATCCTGTACCTCGTGCCAGGTTGCCATAGCGTTCTCCTGCACAATGGCGTACGCGTCCTCGCGGGTGATGCCCGTGTCGACGAGGGCGAGCAGTACCTTGGAAGAGAAGATGAGGCCGCGGGTCTTATTGAGGTTGGCCATCATGCGGGCGGGATACAGCTGCAGGCCGTCGATAACGCGGATGAGGCACTGGAACATGTGGTCGAGGGCGATGAAGCTATCGGCCTGGGCGACGCGCTCGGCAGAGGAGTGCGAAATGTCACGCTCGTGCCACAGGGCGACGTTATCGAAGGCAACCTGGGCGTTGGACTTCACGACGCGCGACAGACCGCAGACTTTCTCCATGGTGATGGGGTTGCGCTTGTGCGGCATGGCTGAGCTGCCCTTTTGGCCCTTACGGAACGGCTCCTCGGCCTCGAGCGTATCAGTCTTCTGCAGATTGCGGACCTCGGTAGCGATGCGCTCGCAGGTGGCTGCGGTGGTGGCGAGAACGCCGGCGAGATAGGCGTGATGGTCGCGGCTGATAACCTGCGTGGACAGCGGGTCGTGAACCAGGCCCAGGTGCTCGCAGACATACTCCTCGACGAACGGCTCGATGGAGCTGTACGTGCCGACAGCGCCCGAAATAGCACCGAAGGCAACATTCTTGCGGGCGTCCTCAAGACGATCCAGATCGCGCTTGAGCTCCCAGGCCCAAGAGCCAAACTTCATGCCGAAGGTCATCGGCTCGGCGTGGATGCCATGAGTGCGGCCGGCACAGAGCGTGTTGCGCTCCTCAAAGGCGCGACGCTTGCAAATCTCGCCGAGCTTCTTGACGTCCTCGATAATCAGGTCGCAGGCCTGGGTGAGCTGGTAGCACAGGGCCGTGTCGCCCAGATCCGAGCTGGTCATGCCATAGTGAACCCAGCGGCTGGGCTTGGGGTCGCCCTCGGGAACATCGGCATCGATGTATTCCTTCATGTTGGTCAGGAAGGCAATGACGTCGTGGCGCGTGACTTCCTCGATCTCATCGACCTTCGCCTTCTCAAAGTTGGCATGGTCGCGGATCCACTGGGCCTCGTCTTTGGAAATACCGATCTTGCCGAGCTCCGCCTGGGCCTCGCAGGCCAGAACCTCGATCTCCTGCCAAATGGCGTACTTGTTCTCGAGGGAGAAGATGTGTCCCATCTCCGGGCGGGTATAGCGATCGATCATAGCGGCTCCTTTTTGGTTATTGGCACGTTGGTCGTAACCCAACCATTGTACCGTGCGCAGGTGCAAGTATGGGCAGCAGGCATTAACCTAACATTTTGGAATTGGAGCGGGCATGGGGACGTCCGCGTATTTGCTTCGCAAATCCGCACCGGCTGCGGTCGATCCCCTCGGATTCACGGTGACGATGGGGAAGACTTTGTTGAATTGGCCGTCCCGAGGTCTTCTGTGCTCCATGGAGCGGGCAACGGGACGTCCGCGTATTTGCTTCGCAAATCCGCACCGGCTTCAGGCGCCTGTCGGCGCCTTCGCCTGCTCGCTACAAACGCTTCGCGTTTGCTTAACGCTCGCACCCTGGCGGGTTCGAGTCCCGGCGCTTTATTGAAAAAAGCACGGCACCGTGATGGTGCCGTGCTTGTGCTTCTAGCTGGAGCGGGCAACGGGACTCGAACCCGCGAGTGTCAGCTTGGGAAGCTGATGCCTTACCACTTGGCGATGCCCGCATATGTGGGGATAGTATAACGCGGTTGTCTTGTTCGATACAAGAGTGGCGATGCTTGTTTTAGCTGTGGAGATTCGTTTGAAAATCGCGTCAATTGTGGAGATGAGGACCTTTAACCTCCTGTTCTCCTTATCTTCTACCTGCGCTTTTGCTTGATTGTTGTATTTGAGCTCAATTTGTCAGGAATTGGGCAAGCTTTTGGTCAGGCTCCGGTACTTACCCGCATGAACCTCGGGGGTAGCCTCATCCTACGCGTCGCAACCTCCCCATGCGGCGCACGAGGGATAAGGAGCAGCCATGTCCAACGCACCCACGCACTCTGTCCACAGCGCAATCGCAACAGGTCCGCTGCTCCTGCTCCTCTTCCTGCTTTTCGGCTGCCTGACACCGGGAGCCGCATTTGCCGTCGATGGCTACGGTCAGCTCGGCTTCCGCACTATTAGCGATGATTGTGGGCCCTTCTTCATCGGCAAGTATGAAGCTCAAGACGCCTCGATTGCCTACTGCATGAACCAGGAGCGCCCCGGCCCCACCAAGCCGGGCGGCCCATGGCTCAACTTTGATCAAGGCTGGGTGTGGCTCGACGACGAGTTCGCGGCAATCGTTTGTCACGGATATCCTACCGCCACGTCGTTTGGCGGTTACCATCTTTCACCCGATCGCGCCCGCGCCGCAACCCAGCTTGCCGTATGGATGCTCAACGGCACTACCCATGTCGACGGTACTTACTCTTACACGACCGCTCAGGGCAAAACCAAGAGTGGGCACTTTACCGCTGACAATGAAGTCGTGGCGGCGGCGCGGTGGCTCCACGACAGCGCAAAATCAGGAAACATCAAAGCCGCTCCGCACCGCGCGCGACGCTATCTAGGAGCCGTATCGGGCGGCAGCAAACGTCAGGACATGCTCTATGTACTGCCGGCGGTCTCTGTTTCCTTCCAAAAGCAGTCTGCAAACGCTGCCATTACCAGCGGAAACAATACTTATCAGTTTGACGGGGCAACATTCGATATTTTTGAGAGCGCCAGCGGCGCGCGTGTCGGCACCATCCAGATGGACAGCAACGGTCGGGCGCAAGCAACTCTTCTGCCCAACACTGCATACTACCTAGTTGAAACGAAGGCACCGGCCGGCTATGTCCCCCGCCACGATCGCATCGCCTTTACCACGGGGAATGACGGTGGACAGGTCGCCATTGATGAACAGCCCGGCACCATCAACCTGCGTATCGTAAAACTCGATGCCGCGACGAATGCCGGCCCCCAGGTGGGATCTTCACTCGCAGGAGCAGAGTTCACGTGTGTGTCGCAATCAACCCCTGGATGGGCACAAATCCTCACGACCGACGAAAGCGGTCGGGCCACCCTCGCCGATGTCCCCTTAGGAACCTTTACCATCTACGAATCAAAAACCCCCGAGGGCTACCTGCCAACCAACGACAGCTGGACCTATACCGTTGGAGCCGACCAGCTCGGTGATTCAGGCGTGGTCGAGATCGAATCTCGCATTTCCGATATCCCCATTGCGTTTGACCTTGAGATTTCCAAATTCAAGGATTACGGCAATAGCGACCAATCCGGCCTGGAGCAACCGGCGGGTGGTGTTGTCTTTGAGGTTGTCAGCAACAGTTCTCAGCAGGTTGTTGGCACACTGACCACAAACATCTATGGCTTTGCCTCCACCAAAGATCAGCCCGAAACATGGTTCGGCACAGGCAAGCGACCCGCCGGTGTCCACGGAGCCATCCCATACGACCGTGCCGGCTACACGATTCGCGAGGTTCCGGAAACCGTCCCCGAGGGTTTTAAACGTGCGGGGGAATGGACCGTCGGGGCCAATCAGATTTCCAACGGCGCCGTGCTTCAATATATCGTGGACAACCACGCTCTGTCGACGCATCTCCAGATTGTAAAACGCGATGCCCAAACAGGCGCTTCTGTTCCACTAGCCGGATTCACCTTCCAACTCCTCGACAGCAATCACGAATCTGTCTCACAAACTTGCTGGTATCCAACACATAACGTAATGGACACCTTTACGACTGACGCGACCGGGACCGTCACACTGCCCGAATCGCTCGTGCCGGGCACCTATTATGTACGCGAAACCTCGGCCAAAGAGCCCTATCTTGTCGGCGAGGAGATCGAGGTAAACATACCCGCCGACATGAACCTAACGCCCGTTGCAATCGCCTCGTATTATGACCACGCCGCGACCGGAAACATCAGGATCGTTAAAACCGATGCCGTAGACGGCAGCAGCCTCGCGGGCGCCGTCTTTGAGATCCGTGCCTCGGGTGATATCGTGCGCCCCGACGGTAGCATTGCCGCGCTCGACGGTGAGACTGTCGCTACCGTCACGACGGATGAAACTGGGGAAGCACACGCGGACGACCTCCCGCTGGGATCTGGCACCGCACGCTATGAGGTTGTCGAGACTCAAGCGCCGGCAGGCTTCTTACTCGATCGGACATCCCATATTGTCGACCTTACTTATGCCGACCAGAAAACACCCGTTGTAGAAGCACGGCTTAACGTATCCGACGATTACACCAAGGTTGATATCTCCAAGGTCGATGCAAGCGGTGAGCAGGAAGTGGAAGGCGCACAGCTCACCTTATATGGTCCCGATAAAACCGAAATAGACTCCTGGACCTCATCCGACAAGCCGCACCGCGTCGAACATCTTGCACCTGGCACCTACTCGTTGCGCGAAATGATGTCTCCGCGGACCTATGACCTTGCCGAGGAGATAACGTTTGAAATAAAAGATACGGGAGAAGTCCAATCCGTCGCGATGAAGGATGCGCCCATCGAGATCAAGGGGCAGGTCGACAAGCGTCAGGAACTTGTCCAACCTATCGAAAAGGGCCTGTTGGCTAACGGCGATGGTAAAAACCGCGCCACGACGCAAACCAATAGTGATGGGCTTTTCTCCTATACCATCGATGCTCGAAACGATTCCGCTACTTGGGTTGATGAGTTTACGATTACCGATGATCTTGAGTGCGCCAAAGACGGCACAGCGAGATTCATCTCAATCGAAACCCCCGTCGCCATCGGCGACCTCAATGGTCTGTGCAACGTGTGGTATCGCACGACGCCGTTGGACTCGACAGACGTCGATGAGCCGGCAAACGCGACACTTGACGATGGGCACGAAAACCCTTGGCTTGAGTCCGACGAAGTAAGGGAGAGTCTGAGTGAGGATTGCCGCCTCATCGATTACGACGGCTGGCACCTCTGGAAGGCGGATGTCTCGACCACGGAATCCACCACACTCGAGGCGAAAGAACTCGACCTTGCGTCCAATACCGTCGTAACGGGCATTCGAATTGAATACGGTGCGGTAGCCGCCGACTTTACGACTCGAAGCGATGCGGATTCTTGGACCCGCGATGATCTCAAAGATGAGCACGACGACCTTGACGATGCCAAAGCAATCCTTGGCACAGACGCTCGGGGCGCAGTCGTACATATGCAGGCAACGTCGGCTTATACGCCCCAAACCGCACTCACCAACAGCGCGCGCGTCGATCTTTGCCGCAACGGTGGCGGCAATAAACTTGAGTCACATGACGAGGACAGCGTCATTCAACGCTGTACCCTACCGCAGGACCTACCGGCAACAGGATCAGCTCCCATCGCCGCTTGCATCACCGCGCTCCTGACCTCGGGTGCCGCAGCCCTATGGTTCGCTCGCCTTAGGTCGATCCCAAAGAAGCGCTAGCGCGATGAAAAGGGGGGGGAGCCAGTCCCCTGGCTCGCCCGCTTTCAATCATGTAAATCGCCGTATCTACTCTGCAGACGAAGATCCACCATCAACGATTGCCTGCTCGGACTCAGGAATCCCATCGGCACCCGTGCTCTGTTCTTGCTCCACCTCTTCGCTGATTGCGGAGGCGGGGGTCGAGCCCTTTGCACCCACGATGTAGGCAGCCCCAAATCCTAACGCAATGGCAATCAAGGTCAAAATCGCGTAGACAGGCCAATGGCGCTTAATATACGAAAACACGTTGACTCCTTAGAGCTCCGTCTACGAACGGCGGATAACCTCGGTCACGACCTCGGATACCGTGGCAATGTTCGTCGGGTTGACATTGTGGGGCAGGTCGTCCTCGGTACGAGCGCAAGCCAGACGCGTGCCGTCCACGCCGGCGATGGTGAGGGCTCGGCGGCTCGCCTCGAGCGCGGCATAGGCATCGGTCTTGGCATAGGGCATCTCGAGCGCGCCACAATCGACATGGAACGACTTGCACACCTTGCTGACCAGGTTCATGATGCGGCGATCGCCCTTGAGCAGTTGTTGTTCGCCCTCGACCGTCACAACCGAAAGCCTACCGGCGCCGACGGATTCAAGATTGATAAAGAATACGCCGCGGAGCTTATCGCGATGCGAAGCCAAGAAGGCCTTCATGCCGGCGCCATCACAATCCGAGGCGCCCGTTGCCACAAACCAGATATCGTGACCGAGCAGCTCATCATCGCCCATAGAGGCGACAGCCGAGAGCATATCTTCGGAAGAAGCGCCATCGGAAGACGTAGCGCCACCCTTCCAGCCATCGTTATCGTCCTCGAAGTTATCCCACGAACCGATACCGCGACCGGACTTCTTGGCATCGTAATCGTCTTCGACGCCCAGCCAGTCACTCATGCTGTCCTGCTCGTTTTTCTTTTTACGGCCGAACAGACCACCCAGGCCGCGCTTACGAGACTTGGGTGCCGCCGGGGCGGGAGCCGAAATGGTCTCGATCGGCTGCGCGCCCGACGCAACGGGCATAGGAGGCGCAACGGGTGCCGATGTGGGTTCGGGACCTTGGGCGGTAGCAAAGGGGTCGTTGACTTGGGCAGAGGGATCGGGAAGGTCGAACAGCGACGTGCGAGACGCAACGTTTGCCTGCTTCATAGACGGCAGCGACGGATCGGGGACTGAAGCCAGCGGAGACGAGGAAGGTGCAGGCGACGGTGCCGACGCCGGATCGGGAACATTCATCTGCGGACGCGGCGATGCCTGGGAGGAAATCTGGGCCATAAGGGAATCGACCGTTTCGTCCTGGGTGGGAGCGACATTGGCAACCGTGGCACCGGAACCACTCGGGGTCGGCATGGTGAAAATCTGCGTGGAATAAGGCCTCGACTCATCCGTCTCGGGAGTCTCGGAAACCGCAGGCACTTCCTCCTGCTCGACCTCGGTCGAATCACCCTGATCGGCTGCCGCGTATTGCTCTTCGTCAGAGTTGGCCTCGACGGACTCGTCCTCGGCAGCATCCTGAATTTCGGCAGCATCAATGGGCTCGTCATCGTCCACCGCGTCGCCCTGTTCATCGGAAATAGGAAGGGGCTCAGCAATCGCGGTGCCCTGCTTTTCAAACGTTATCGTGGAATCGAACTTCGCGGCATCAAACGACATGGTGCTATCGACGTGCTGCTGAGCCTCGAAAGACGTTGTTGCCTCAACAACATCCGCGGACGCCGGTTGCTGGGACTCAAAGGACGTTGTAGCTTCGGCGGCGTCGACGGGCGCGGACTGCATAGCCTCGTTCTGCTCGAACTCTTGCGCCGCGTGCTCACGTGCCGCCTCGGCTGCCTGCTGCTGAGCGATAGCCTCCTGCTCGGCAGCCTCGCGTGTGGCAGCGCGCTTCTCCTCGAAATCGTCGACAAATTTCTTGCCCTTTGCAAGCGCACCCTTAAAGAAGTTGGAAGCGCTGGCGCCAATCGACGAAAACGCGGATGCAATATCGGCATGGGGCGTTGCCGCGGGAATCTCGGCCGAGAAATCAGTATCGCTCTCGTAAGACACGCGCCTCGGCTGTTCAACGTAATCGTCGTCAGACTCGTCCGCAACGTCTTGCGCCGGCGCGGCGGGAGCCAAAATGTCCAGTCCTGCCGCGGGATCGATCGCGGACACCGCCTCGGGCTCGGCAACGGCAACGGCAACCGCGGCAGACTCATCATCCACGGTGACAGCGGGCGCAGGCGCAGTCACGACGGGGGCAGGCTCGGGCTCAAACGTCGGCTCCTCGCCCTCCTCGTAATCGAGCGTGCAGGACTCGGGAAGCATTCCGAGCGCACGGATGGCATCCGAACCAAAGCGGATGTTGCCGGCGGCATTGCGATAGAGCTTGGGCTCGGGCTCGGCCGCGACAGGCTCCTCCGCCGACTCGGCAGCGGAAACCTCGTCATTGAACTCTTCGGCCTGGACAGCCTGATTCTGATCCTCGGGCACGATAGCGCCGATCAGCGTCTCGTCGGCAGATGCACCCTCAAAGCCCTCGATCTGCTCGTCGAAAGCCTCACCCTGTTCGGGCTCGGTCTGAGCGTCGGGAGCAATCGGCTGACCGAACTCGTCCTCGGCGTAGGTAGGCTCTTCATACTCGATGGTGTTGCCGTAGTCGTTTTGCTGCTGGGCCGCGGCATATTCCGCCGCTGCACGCGCCATTTCCTCGGCACGGCGCTTTTGCTCCCCAAAATAGGTATCGAACGGAACATCGTCGGGAAACTCGTTTTCGCCCTGGAAGGGAGCAACGTTGTCCATAACGCCGAGCATAGCGGCGACAGAAGACTTGTTGCACACCGCGCCGGACGTATAGGGAAGAATGTGGCGGTTAGAGATGATGTTTGCCGCGTTGGCAAGTGCAACGAGGGAAGCGAGGATCGCGACAATCCACAGCAGAACCTTGAGCGCGCCGGGGAGCGGCAGGATACGCAGGATGGCAACGGCAGCAGGGGCAACCGTGGCAACAGGCAGCAGCTTGGCGATGAGCGCACGATACGAAGCATAGGGCTCGCGGGCGAGCAGCTCAGCACGGGGAGAGTCGTAGTGTGCGACAACGACCACCGGGCGGTTACGCGGGGACGCGAGCGGGCCCGAGGCCTTGTGATAGGCGATGACATTTTGGCTCACGCCTGTCTTGCCCAGGCGCGAAACCACGGGGTGCCCTGTGCGCTCGAGCACGTAAAGAACGGCGCCGACAATGGCCAGCAAGGTGCCGACCAAGCCGATACCGCCGCCGATGCCCATCAGCAGGGCACCGGCAAACGCAAGAATACCGGTAACGGCAAATGCCAACCTACTGGGCGCCGGGGCATTGAACTCCTGAACCTCGGGATCAAAGCCGTGGTTGCGGAAGATCTGAGCGATATCCTCGGCAGCCAAGCGCTCTTCTTCGCTGCACGCCGGCGTAATGCCGGTGTTCTGCAGCAGGTGGTTAATATAGTTCTGGGTGTTCGCCATGTGCGCTCCACATCCATAATCCGACAAATAGGCCCAATGCATGCACATTAGAACCGTATATAGTCGAAAGTATACCCCGAGCGAGCGCAAACGACCGAATTCGGGCCATCTTAACGCCCCGAGCGGACAAGGATATAGCCTAATCTCCATATCGGACTAAAATCATGGCAGCAAACCACCTTCTCATGCGAGGACCCTATGACGGCAAGCGACACGACCGAGACAATTAAAAAGGGGAATTCGGAGCCCAGTTTCGATAAAACGGCTCAGCGCATCCTCAATCTTTTCTTTGTGCTCAATAGCTCCCCCGAACCGCTGACGACCGAGCAGATCGTCTTGGATTCTGACCTGGGATATGGCTCGGGCAATATCGACTCGGATAAGCGCAAGTTTCGACGCGATCGTGACAAACTGCTCGAACGCGGCATCTTAATCAAGGAGGTTCGCCCCACCGGCGCGCAGGAGACCGAGGAAAGCTCGTGGACAATCGACCGCGAGCACACGTTTGCTGCAGGCGGCCTCATCACCGCAGACGACGCCGATATCCTGCTCAACGCCATCGACCAGACGCTAGCGGCCGGCTCATCCACTTTTGCCGCACCGCTTGCCGATATTCGCTCCAAGATTGCCTACCTCACCGGTAGGACGACGGTGGACGAAGCACCGATCCGCCGCTCTCCCACCGTCGATGCGGTATGGAGCGCCTTTGCCGAGCGATGCGCGCTGCGATTTTTATATCAGAACGGACGCGGTGAGCAGAAAGAACGTACCGTCTGCGTCTACGGCATGTTCGAGCGCGAGGGCGTGGCGTACTTCTGCGGCCTCGACAACGTCACCGGCGACATCAGGACATTCCGCTGCGACCGTATCGTTCGCGCTTGGCGTCCTTCGAAGGCCTACGTCATCCCCGCGGACTTCAACCTCAGCGACTACCTGTTCTTTGAATTCGATTTTGCCGACCGACCGCCCGTTGCAGCCACGTTCTCATTCGCCCCTCAGACGCAGATCGATATGATCAACGGCCTCACGCGTGGGCGAGGTGAGCTCGTACACACCGATGTGGGATGGACCTGGACCGTTGACGTGCGCGATCTTGAAGCCGGCGCCTCATTTTGCATGGCCCACGCCATGGACGGCATAAGGCCCGTGGCCCCCAAATCGCTCAAACAGGCGTGGAACCACCTCATTGAAAGGACGGTGCACGAGTATGCCCGTGCGTAAACTCACCAGCGAGCAGAGACTCTCGCGCGCCATCGACATCATGGAGGCCCTCTACGCCGCCGGCGAGAGCGGCATGACACGAACCGAGATTTGCAGTCGCTTTGACATCACGGGGGTATCGCTCGACGAGATTCTCGAGATCGTCTCGACGCTCGCGAACCGAGAATCGGGCGCGCGCATCATCTGCGAATGCCGCGGCGAGCGTGTGGTCCTCACCGGTGACGCCGGGCGTGTGCTACCGCTGCGCTTGAGTGCCGCCGAGGGCGCTGTGCTCAACCATGAACTTGAATCGTTGGGGATCGAGCCGCATACGGCAGCTCGGATTCGACATGCCCTTCTACCCGAAGAGCTCGGCTATAACCAGCGCGTCTTTGACACCGTCAACCACGGGTCGCACTGGCAGCAGCTGAGCTGCGCCATTCAGGACGGTGTTCGCTGCCGCATCTCGTATCGCTCGATGGACGATGCACGGCCACGTGAGCGTCTGGTCGACCCCTTGCGCATTACGGCAAACGGCGACCAAACATACCTGATTGCCTGGGACATCGTGGTCGATGAGCAGCGCACCTATCGCATGGATAAAATCGAGGGACTCGCCTTGACGGAAGACTCCGTCGTGCCTCATGCACCGGACGTCACATCCCTCCACGATTCCCTTGCTCGGACGCAGCGTAGCGCAAAGCTCTTGATGCCATTCGATATGGCGGAGCATCTGGACTGGGCCGGCATCACCCTAATCGAGCGCAGCGGGGCAGACATGGCAACGGTAACCGTGCATTATGGCTCCGAGCGTTGGCTACTGAGCCAGGTAATCGCAGCGGGCGGAGCCATCCGCATCTTGGATGACCCCGCCCTGTCAAAGCGTCTGTGCGATATGGCAAAGACCCTCGTCTGTCCGCTTTAGCGCCGCCGCTCGTGGCGTGCACGCCACAGTTGCAGATAGTGCCCGATCTGCGCCGATTCGATGCGCTGGTAGGAGCTCGTAGGCAGCGACGTTAAGAACTTCTTTCCGTAGCCCTTCGTCACCAGGCGCGGGTCGGCCAGAATCAGCACGCCGCAATCGGTCGACGAGCGGATAAGGCGGCCGGCCGCCTGCTTGACCTCGAGCACCGCCTCGGGCAGCGAATAGCGCGCCCAAGCGCGGTCTTCGCGCAGGTTGCGCTCGCACGAGAGCGGGTCCGTGGGACTCGAGAACGGCAGCTTGGGAATGATGACGCAGCGCAGCGTCTCGCCGCTGGCGTCGAATCCCTCCCAGAAGGCCTTAAGGGCAAAAAGCGACGAGGTCGGCTCGTTGATAAACCGGTCGCGCAGGCGACGAGGAGATGAGTTGCGCTGCTGGCAGTTGAGCTCCAGACCCGCACGGGCCATCTTAGGCTCAACGCGGGCGTACAGGTCTTCCATGTCGCGCCGATTGGTGAACAGTGTGAGCACCGATCCGCCCATGGCAAGATGGGCGTCGACCAGCACGCGCTCGAGCGCTGTAAGATAGCTCTCACGATCGCGCGGATCGGGGATATCGCCCGCAACGACTACAGCCATGTTCGAATCGAAGTCGTAGCTCGAGTCCAAGTGCAGCGACGAGGATGTTGAAGCACCGATGCGATCGAGACCGACCGCGTGGTTAAAGTGTTCAAAGCTTTTGGACACCGTCATGGTCGCCGAGGCAAAGATAGCCGTGTGAACCTCGGGCAGCCACTCGGTTGCCAAGGCCTCGCCAATGTCGATGCGCTCTGCGGTCATTGACTCTCCGCCGGCACGCAGCCTGCGATTGACCTGCAGCGAATACACGTAGTGTTCATCGGTGCCGTCAATGATGAGTTTGAGGTTCTCGGCCAGCTCGTGCAGGCGGCGCGAAATATCACCCAGGTCGACAACAACCTCGGGCTTGTCGGCGGCGACGGCTTGCACCAGCGCGTCGACGCTCTTGTCAGCTTGTTCCAATGCGTCGATGGCAGTGTAGGCCGACGGTAAGAAATCATGCCAGTCGTCAGATTCGCGCAGCTCGGGGCCAATCCATAGGTTGGCATTGTCATAACCCCCACGGGCACGGCGGCCGAGCTCGCGAACGCCATCGAACACGTCGGCGATTGCCATGCTCGCGCGCGCAACCGTCGACGTCGCCTTGGCAGTAAGGCCCAAATAGAGCGTAGAGCCCTCGGAGGTTGCCAAATCACGGGAGACCTGGCTTAGCGCACCGGTGCTCGAGCCACCCAGGCGCTCAAACAGAACGCGTGATTCGTCCGCCGACACCACGCGCGCCCACTGACGGCGCGCCTCGCGCTCGATAGAATGAGCCTCGTCGATTACCCAATGACGAATCGGAGGCAAAATCCTGCCCTCGGCCGCAACATTGCGGAACAGCAGGGAATGGTTGGTGACCACCACATCGGCATGCGCCGCACGACGGCGAGCGCCGTGGACCAAACATTTATCAGGGAAAAACGGGCAGAGGCGGCGAGCACACTCGCGCGAGGCCGTCGTAAAGTCGGGGCGGTTGACGCTGCGCCACCGAATGCCAAGCGAGTCGAGGTCGCCATCGGCTGATTGGCAGACGTACGCCATAATGACCGCGACCGCCGTGAGCGTGTCCGCCGGATCGCGCTTGGTGGTAATCTCGACCTGGCCTCGGCTCATGCGCTCAAGCTTGCGCAGGCACGGATAGTGGTCATAGCCCTTGAGAGCGCAAAATGACAGACCACCGTCCAGTTGCTCGGCAAGTTTTGGCAGCTCATGGTACATGAGCTGGTCTGCAAGATTGTTCGATTTGGTCGCAATACCAACCGTGATGTTGTTACGGCGTGCTGCCTCGGCAAAAGGCACCAGATAGGCCATCGATTTGCCGACGCCTGTGCCCGCCTCAATTACACGATGAGTGCCCGTGACCAGCGCATCGCGGACCTCGAGCGCCATCGCGATCTGCTCATCACGCGGCTCGTAAGTGGGATACATGCGATTGACCAGGCCACCTGGCGCATAGTCTGCCTCAATCTCCTCACGACTCGGCATCTTGAGGACCGGCAGTTCGTCGGCGTCCACCCGATCGTCGGCGCGATCGGCCTTGAGAACGTCAGCACGAGCGGCGATGAGAGAGAAGATAGAACCAGGGTTCTGCCCTGCCAAGAATGAGAAGATAGGACGATAGGACCAAGGCACATCCGGATGCATGTCGGCTAGGCGCGCCATGATGCCCTGAGGCAAGTCGGTGAGCGCCACGAGCAACACGCGCCATACGCCACACAGGGCGTCGACGTCGGCATTGGCACGGTGTGATACCGAGTCACAGCCAAACAGATCGGCCATAAAAGACAACTTGTGCGAGGCCAGGCGCGGAAGCGCGATGCGCGACAGCGCCAGCGAATCGATCCAGATATCGCTCACGTTGACGCCACCTTTGACCGACTCGATAAACGAGCGGTCGAACGTGGCGTTATGTGCGATTACCGGGCAACCACCGACAAAATCGGCGAGAGCGGCTACGGCCTCAACGGCCGACGGGGCATCTGCCACATCGGCATTTGTAATGCTCGTGAGCTCGGTAATCTCGGCGGGAATCAGCTGCTTGGGATGCACGAAGGTATCGAAACGGTCGACGATCTCGCGGCCCGAAAGACGGGCCGCCGAGATCTCGATCAGTTCATTGTCCTGCACCGAAAGACCTGTGGTCTCGGTATCAAGGACGATCACATCTTCCTCGATAAGACCAAAGGACTGCGTTTTGGCGCGTTCGGCAAGCGTGGCATAGGAGTCGATGACAAACTGCGGCGTTCCTGACGAAACCGCGTCCTCGATTAGCATGCAATGCCCGCTCGACGAAGGCCCATACGGATCAGGCTGTCACAGACCTGCGGGAACGTCATGTCGTCGGTGTGGCGGATCTCATCCGGATACAGCGACGTATCGGTCATGCCGGGAATGGTATTGGTCTCGAGGATAACGGGGCCGTCCTCGCTCACGATAAAATCGCTGCGCGAGATACCCAGGCAACCGAGGGCCTTGTGAGCGGCGCAGGCAAGCTCCTGAGCGCGAGCATAATTCTCGGGTGAAATCTGCGCCGGAATGCGATGGATGTCCGTAGGGTCGACATACTTCACGTCCAGATCGTAGAACTCGCAGTCCTCGGGCTTACGAATCTCGACAATCGGCAGAGCGCGCACGTCATCTTCGCCGTATACGCCGACGGTGATCTCGATACCCTCGATGCACTTCTCGACCAGCACTTTGTCGCCGTACTCAAACGCCTTGGCGATTGCCGCGGGCAGCTCGGAGGGCTCATGGACCAGGGAAATGCCATAGCTGGAACCGTTGACGGCCGGCTTCACAAAGCAGCGCTCGCCACAAACCTCGACGATATGATCGATATCGACTTCATCGCCCACCTCGAGCGCAAGGCCGGGGGCAATGGGAATGCCCGCCTTGGCGTACAGGAGCTTAGAGACTTCCTTGTCGGCACCGCAGGCGCTGGCAAGCACGCCCGAGGCCGTGTAGGGGATACCCAGGGTCTCCATGGCACCCTGCATGGCGCCATCCTCGCCGCCGGCACCGTGCATGGCGATAAACGCCACGTCAAAGCCGCCGGTCGCCATGGTTACCATAAAATCATCGGTAGCCGTGTCGAGCAGCTCCACCGAAGTGTAGCCGGCCTCCTTCAAGGCAACCACGACGTTCTTTCCCGAATTGAGCGAGATCTCGCGCTCAGCGGAATGACCGCCCGCCAAGACCGCTACGTGCATGTTCTCTAGGCTTTTACCCGGCATGGGCAGACTCCTCCTCTATAATTTCTGCAGCTGATACCATATTGTAGCGATACCCTCTACGTTTCCCCAAAATCGAAAGGCTTCCATGAATCCCAGGACTAAATCTCAGGACATTCGCGACTTGAGCCAAAACGATATTCGCGACCTTGTGGCCGAACTTGGCCAGCCCGCCTTCCGCGCGAAGCAGCTCATCGAATGGGTCTTCGAGAAGAACGTTTGCTCGTTTGACGATATGACCAACCTTCCCAAGGCTTTCCGCGAGCAGCTTAAAGAGGCTTTTGCCTTTGACACGCCGACTGAACTAACCAAGCAGGTTTCCAAAGATGGCTCTCGCAAGTATCTGCTCGAGTACCACGACGGCGTTTCCGTCGAGACTGTCGGTATGCCCCGTCGTAACAAGCTTTCCGTCTGCGTTTCCACCCAGGCTGGCTGTGGCATGGGCTGCGCCTTTTGCGCTACCGGTCTCAACGGCCTCAAGCGCTCTCTGACCGCTCAAGAGATCGTCGACCAGGTACTTCATGTATCCAACGACTTTGGCGAGCGCGTCACGAGCGTTGTCTTCATGGGCCAGGGCGAGCCGTTTGCCAACTACGACGAGGTTCTCAAGGCGTTGCGAATCCTCAACGACCCCGATGGCATCGGTATCGGTGCTCGTCACCTCACCGTCTCTACCAGCGGCGTTATTCCCGGTATTCGCAAATTTGCCGACATCCCCGAGCAGTTCACGCTTGCCGTTTCCCTGCATTCCGCCATCCAGTCGACACGCAATAAGCTTATGCCCGGTGTTAAGAAGTACACGCTACTTCGCCTTCACGAGGCGCTTCAACTCTACACCGAGAAGACTGGCCGCCGCCCGACCTATGAGTATGCCATGATCGAAGGCGTCAACGATACGAATCCCGAGATGCAGGCGCTCTGCGACTTCTGCGAGGGAACGTTGTGCCACGTTAACCTGATTCAGCTTAACGACATCGAGGGCAGCCCGCTCAAGCCGTCGCCGATTCATAAGGTTGAGGATCTTCAGCGTCGTCTTGAGTCCCGTGGCATCGAGACCACGATTCGTAACTCCCGTGGTAACGATATTGACGCCGCTTGCGGACAGCTGAAGCAGCGCTTCAAAGTTCAGAAGAACGCATAGGGGAGTCGCACCCCAAAACGTTTCATGTGAAACATCGAACGGCCCCGGTTACAGGAGATGCAACCGGGGCCGTTTTATTTATTGACCTTAATTTTGAATCAGCTGCTACCTGTCCCATTTTTTACGGCCAAAATAAGGGGTCCTTGCCTCGTGAATCAGACAAGGACCCCTCAAAATATGCTAAGTAATTGTTAGGTACCTAATAGCCTACATTTTCCCATTGGTTACTAACCCAACCTTGATTAATCTTGGGATTCTTCGTTACCTGAGCCGTACGCATGGCAACATCTTCTGTCATAACATCCATTTTCTTCTTGGATGTATCGACAATATCTTGCGCACTACGAAGCAAACGACCTCGAAGTTCATCGTCTGTCGCGATCTTATAGCCAGCAAAGGCACCAGCCGCGACAGTCGTCGCCAATGCAATCGCAGTTAAAATCCTATTCCTCATCTTGGCCTCCTTGATCAAACTGAATCATTTCGCCAAGAATACGAGAGAGCTCTTCCTCGTCTTTAAACTCAATCTCAATCTTATTCTTTCCACGCGAGCTCTTAACACGCACGTTGGTATTAAAAACCTGACGAAGCACGCGGGCAGCCTTTTTAAAAGACTGAGGCGTTGCAGGCCTCGGCGTCTTAGGTGTCTCTCCGGCAGAAAACAACGGAGCAAGATTTTCTGTCGCTCTTACGGAAAGGCCCTCTGCAACAACCTTCTCTGCAAGTCGAATTCGAGCTTCCTCATAGGGAACTGCAAGAATCGCACGTGCATGACCAGCAGTAAGTTTGCCCTCAAAAATCATCTGCTGAACAACTTCAGGGAGATCGAGAAGGCGCAGCGAGTTTGTAATTGCAGAGCGTGACTTGCTGACTGCCTTCGACAATGCCTCCTGGGTCATACCGCTGGCATCGATAAGCTGGCGATAGCCCTTAGCCTCTTCGACGGGATTCAGATCAGAACGCTGAAGGTTTTCGATCAGAGCAAGAGCTAGCATCTCTTCATCATTAACATCTTTAATGATGACAGGCAGCTCCTCGAGACCAGCAAGCTTTGACGCTTGGTAACGACGCTCACCAGCGATGATCTCATAGCCGTTTCCATGCTTGCGAACCAAAAGCGGCTGCAAGACGCCATGTTCTTGGATTGATTCGCTCAACTCACGAAGTTCAGTTTCGTTAAAGTGAATTCGCGGCTGATTAGGGTTGGGAACGATATCCTCAATAGGTAGTTTTGTTTCAGATGCGGCATTCGAAGCCGATGCAGCCGAACCACCGGTCTCATACTCGGCCTCTGAGACCAAAGCATTGAGTCCACGTCCCAATCCGCCACGTTTCTTTACACTAGGCACGCTTGATCACCTCTTTTGCAAGGTTCATATATGCTTTTGCACCTTTATTTTGAGGTGCATAGGTAATTACCGGTTCCCCAAAAGACGGAGCTTCGGAGATTTTAACCGTACGGGGGATCAACGTCTTAAATGCCTTATCACCAAAGTACGATTGAACCTCCTCAACAACCTGATTCGATAGAGAAGTACGCGAGTCATACATGGTCATAAGCACACCGTAGGTGTCTAAGCCCTTGTTCAGACGAGATTTGACCATCTTCATTGACTCAAGCAGCTTCGTAACGCCCTCGAGTGCGTAATACTCGCACTGGATCGGAATCAAAACGCTGTCTGCTGCGGTCAAAGCGTTGATAGTAAGCAGGCCGAGCGAAGGAGGGCAGTCAATGAAAATAAAATCGAACTCGTCCTGAATCGGCTCAAGCAAATCTTTGAGACGGGTTTCACGAGCAATTGCGCTTACGAGTTCAATTTCCGCGCCTGCAAGCTGAATTGTAGCCGGAATTACGAATACCTTATTGCAATTTGTATCAAGAACAAGCGATTCTGCCGGCACATCATTCAACAATGCATCATAGATGCAGTGATCAAGGTCTTCTTTTTCAATTCCGAATCCACTGGTGCTGTTTCCCTGCGGATCAAAATCGACAATCAGTGTCTTACGACCCTGCTCACCCAGTGCTGCTGCAAGGTTTACAGCCGTCGTTGACTTACCGACGCCGCCTTTTTGATTGATGATTGCAATGATACGCGTGTCTTTTGCGCTCTTAGAACGCTTAACGTCGCGAAATCCCACGGTCCCTCCTGGTGTGTATTAAAGCTGTCAAACGGAGGATGTTTCACGTGAAACATTCCGAATCGATAGCAACTGCTATGTTTCACGTGAAACACTGCAAGCTGTTAGTATCCATTATGTTTCACGTGAAACATCTAGGCAAGCGGATTCTTCTTTGCCATGCCATTTGCACGAGGCAATGAAACGGATGCTGAATGACTCTTCTTAAGAACAATGAACTCCCTGTGACCCAAGCCTTCAGGCAAATCAATTGCGTCATTCAGAAGCAAAGTGAAGCCGCAAATCTTAGCTGCTGACATGCCGGAAGCAAGCTCCTCATCCGAAGGATTGCCCTTGGTGATAACAAATAGCCCTCCATCCTTCAGGTACGGAGCCGCATACTCAACAAGAATCGGTATAGGGGCCAGTGCGCGGGCGGTTACAACGGAGAACTGCTTCTTATGGCTTCGAGCATATTCTTCAAGACGATCATGAACCGCATGAGCATGTTTCAATCCAAGAGCATGGACAAAGGAATTAACCGCATCAACCTTCTTGCCAACAGAGTCAATATAAGTAGCTTTACGATGCGTGGTTATGGTTAATGGAATACCAGGGAAGCCCGCACCTGTTCCCATATCGAGCAAAGCTCCCTCAGGAGCCTTATTGATATAGGGGAGCAAAACAAGTGAGTCGAGGATATGAAGTACGGCAGCATCTTCTACGTTAAGAATACGGGTGAGATTGGTTGTCTTATTTGTTTCTAGAACCAAATCCAAATGCTGGATACATTTCCTCAGCTCAATATCAGTTACGCTCAAGGAATATTCTTTGCAATAGGAAGTTAGGCGACTCAACATCTCGTCAGCCTGCTGATCGGTAAGTACAAACAACAGAAGCTCCTTTCTGACAAAAATCAGCGTATCGAGAACTTTTGACAAAAAAAGGGGACGTGGAAACCACGTCCCCCTAGCATAAGCTCGAGTAGATTATCGAGCAACAATCACCACATGGCGATCAGGGTCAGAACCCTCAGAATGAGTATCGACTGCATCGTTGCCACGAAGTGCAATGTGAACCAGTCGGCGCTCGTAGGCATTCATGGGCGGAAGCGAAACACTCTTATGAGTGCGGATGGCACGCTCGGCAGCAGACTGAGCCATGGAGGCGACCTTATCCTGACGGCGACTCTTGTATCCCTCGACGTCCACTACAACCGGATACCTAAAGCCAAGCTTGCGGCTCACCAGCAAAGAGAACATAACCTGAAGAGCATCAAGAGTGCGACCATGACGGCCAATGAGAACAGCAAGGTCGGGAGCCGTTACATCCAAAATCAGCTCACCCTCGTCGCCCTCATACTCATCGATAGGAGAGTTGGCGGCATCGAAGTGCGAAAGGATGGAACGCAGGATGGAAATCGCAACATCGGCAATGGTGTCGAGCTCCTCATCGGTCAGCTCTTCACCAGCCTTGTAGCGCTGTGCAATCTCGGGATAATCGCCCGCAACCTGCGGGGCAACCTCCTCAAGCATATCCTCGATGATCTCTTCAGACATAACGTACTCCAAAAGTTAGGTACCTAAATAAGATTGATATCCCACTACTTCTTCTTGTGCGGGCGCGGCTTCTTCTCGCGACGAGTGACCTCAACCTGCAGCGGAGCGTTCTTAAGACGCTCCTCCTCATCGGCCTTCGCCTTGTCGATGACCTTCTGCGTCACAAAAATCTGCTGGATAACCTGCCAAGCAGACGAGACGTCGTAGTACAGCAGAACACCAACGGGAAGGCTCCAGCCCATCCAAAGCATCATGACCGTCATGACAACGGCCATCATACGCATGCTCTGAGCCTGCTGGCCGGTCTGGTTGCGCGACATATAGAGCTGCGGAATCAGGGTCAGGACGGCAAACAGGATCAGGCAAACCAGCGCAGGCAGTGCAACCATAAAGCCATCGGCAAAGGAAGCGCTCGGCGTGGTGGTCAGGTCGGGCAGGATGTTGAAGAACGAGAACGTGCCGTCGTTAAAGTACTGCGGCAGGTTGCGCAGCAATGTAAACAGGGCGAACAGGATAGGCATCTGAATCAGCAGCGGCAGACAGCCAGCCATGGGGTTGAACTTGTTCTCGCTGTAGAACTTCTGCATCTCCTCGGCCTGACGCTGGGGATCGTCGGCATAGCGCTCCTGGATCTCGAGCATCTTGGGCTGCAGCACCTGCATGCGAGCCGTCGACTTGGTCGACTTGAGCATAAGCGGCGTCAGCAGCAGACGGATGATGACCACCAGGATGATGATGGACAGGCCCCAGTCGACCGCAAAGGTCTGGATGAGCTTGAGCAGCTCGAAAAGGATGTTAACGATCCAATCCCACATGTAAGTTTTCCTCCGATAGCGAGTGCCCGCTAGGGCACAGGGTCATAACCGCCGACGTGCAGGGGATTGCAGCGAGCGATGCGCCTCACGGCAAGCCAGCAGCCTCTCAAAACACCGTGCTTCTCAATCGCCTGGATGGCGTATTGCGAGCACGTTGGGTAATAAATGCAGGCGTCAGGCAATAAGGGCGAAATAACCTGTTGATATATGCGAATAGGAGCGATGGCAACACGTCGCAAAACGTGATTGCTCATCGCTCCTCCCCGGCAACGCCGGCGCGCTTCATAAGCGAACGCAACGCCTTGTCCATCTCCTGCGGCGAGGAAACCCTCGTCTTGGGAGTTGCAAACAAGATGATGTCATAACCCGCAACGGGAAATCCGCAGCTGCGGGCGGCCTCGCGCATCACACGCTTAGATCGGTTGCGCACGACGGCACAACCGAGTCGCTTAGCACCAACGAAGGCGACCCTTCCGGAGTCGCCTTCGCCAACCGATTCACATATGGTCATTCGAATCAGAGGGTGATTGAAACGACGCCCCTGACTGAACACATGCTCGAAATCTTGCCGAGACTTAATAGTCTTCATGCGAGATGTGTGTATCGCTGCTAGACAGTGAGACGCTTGCGGCCCTTGGCGCGACGACGGGCGAGCACGGCACGACCACCCTTAGTGGCCATACGGGCACGGAAGCCATGGGTCTTGGCACGCTTACGCTTATTAGGCTGATACGTACGCTTCATCTTAAGTTCCTCCTGCTGCATTTCGAGTGTCCGCGGGGACGCGGACGCAGATATAGACACGTGAGCTTGAAGATTGTAGGGAAATCAATGTTCAAATGTCAAGAAATCAAAGGTAAAAGGTTGCGCAGTTCACACGGTTCCCCCATAAGCACAACCGAAATTTGCGCCTCATGGCAACCTTTCACGATATTTCATCGAGTTTTCAACAGGTCATGTTGGCAATGTTGAGAACTTTTCACCCGTTTTCCAAAGTTTTCAACAAGTTTTGAAAAGTTGTCGAAAGATGAGAAACGTTGCACGGTGAGCTACTATTTGTTCGAAACCTTTTGAAAGATTGCGAGCGGCATGTCTGACGACTTTTACACCATGGTCGATTCCGGAGACCCGGCACCCGACAACGAGCACATCACCGGCGTGCGCGAAGAGCGTGCGGAAGGCGAGCAGACGACCACGCAGGCGCCAAAAGCCATGTACGCCGCGCGCATCGCCGTCTATGACGACATGCTGTCGACACCGCGGGTGATCGTCATTGATCCGCAAGATGTCCGCACGTATTTGGAAGAGACGACCAACACCGTCTACCAGTGCATGAAAGAACAAGGTGGCCATATCTCGCTCATGGTCATCCGCGAGATTGTCGAAAACTTTATCCACGCACACTTTGCCGAGCCCATCATCTCGATTCTGGACGGCGGAGACACCATCCGCTTTGCTGACCAAGGACCCGGCATCGACGACAAGGAACGTGCTTTCGACTTTGGCGTTACCAGCGCAAACAGCAAGATGAAGCGCTATATCCGTGGAACCGGAGCAGGGTTTCCCATGGTGCAGGAGTATTTGGAAAACGCCGGCGGTGCCGTATCCATCGAGGACAACATGGGCAACGGCACCGTGGTTACGGTAAGCCTGAACCCTAAACGCGTGCAGGAAATCGAGCGTGCCGGCGGACGCGGCGCTGCCGTGCGGCCCGAGACGGAGCAGCCCACATATCCCCTGCCGGGAGCTTTTGCGCAGCAGCCCGTGGCAACGCAGCAGATGCAGCCCCCCGTGGGACAGATGCAGCAGCCCGGAATGCTTCCCACACAAGAACCCCAGGCGGCATCTATGTCGATGCCGCCAAACATGCCAGAGGCCATGCCGCTGGCTGATCAGGATGCAGCAGCAATGCAGCAGGCGACGGGGGCGCCGGGTGGCCAGCAAATGGGCTATCAGCCGTACCAACAGGGATATCCATATCAGCAGATGCCGCCACTGGGGTATGGCCAGCAGTTCCCGCAGCAGTACCAGCAGGGATATCAGCAGCCGTACCAGCAGATGCCGCAGCAGCAGTACAACCCCTGGGCCCAGCAGACGCCTCCGCAGCCTTACCAACAGTGGCCTCAAAGTTTTCAACAGCAAATGCCGCCGACGCAGAGTTCTCAACAACCAGCAGCTCAAATGATGTATCCTAATGCAGTAAATCAGTATGCACAGCCACAACCGGACGTGTTCGTAAGCGATCGCGGCAACGCCGCGCTGGGCTATCTGGCGCAAAATCAAGCGTGCGGCGCAACCGATCTTGCGAGGGCGTTTGGAAACTCGGCCCCCACTTGGTCACGCACGCTCAATGACTTGGCGCAGGCCGGCTTGGTCATCAAGCATGGCCAGAAATACCATCTGACCGAACTCGGCGCCGCTCGCGTGCGAGCTCAGAGCTAAAGAACGGGAGAGACAGTGGACGAGGAAGCAAGCATCATCCTGGGGGATGCCATCGCCTTTTGCCAGCGCGACGGCCAAGATGCACGCCTCATCAACATGCTGGGGCAATCGCGCGCCATAAGCCTGACCGAAGATACGCTCACGATCGAGGCCCCCTCGCGCTTTGCCATCGCGCAGCTCAAAAAGCATCAGCCGACTATTGAGGCTTATCTGGAAGAAATCGCCTTTGCACCGATTGCGCTCGACATCGTGGCGCCGCAAGGCGCCGCGACGGAATCCGCTGCCGCGACGGCGCCCGCCACGGCTCCCGCTGCTTCCCCGACGGTACCAGCCTCCGCAAGCGACGTGCCGACAATCGAGCACCAGCACAGCGATGTTTCCCGTGAAACCATGGCGCCGTTGCCGACCGCGGCGGCGACGTCAACGAACGCACCCGTCACGCACATGCCCATCGCTCACGACGCAGCGGCGGGCGCGGATTCGGGCATTGCAATCAAGAACACGCTCTCGGCCGACGATTTTCGCCGCATGATGAACCAGATGAAGGGCGGAGCGCCGACTAAATCCACGCAAGCTGCGACCCCCGCTTCACCCATGCCAGCACCAACCGTGCCGGCCGAGCAGAATACGGATGGAGCCCCGCTCGCCGCGAACTCAAAATTTACCTTTGAGAACTTTGTCTACGGCCCCGAGAACAGCCATGCCTATCGCTCGGCGCTCAAGTTTGCCGCCCTCGCGGACGAGCGCGGCACATGCACATCACTGTTCATCTACGGCAAATCGGGCCTGGGCAAGACGCACCTGCTGCTTGCCATCAAAAACGAGCTCGCCGAGAAGTCGCCCGAGATCAAGGTCAAGTATGCCAACTCCCAGGCATATCTGGACGACCTGATGACCGAGTTCGACCGCCAAAAGAAGAGCAACGCCCCCATCATGCAGGCGTACCACGGTGTGGACGTGCTCATCATCGATGACATCCAAAACATCATCGGCAAGCGCGCGAGCGTGGACTACTTTTTCCAGCTCATGGACGAGTTCATCCGCAACAACAAGAAAGTCGTCATCGCGGCAGACCGCGCCCCCAAGGATCTGAGCATGGACGAGCGTCTGACCAGCCGCTTCAACGCCGGCATGCTCTGCCTAGTCGCAGAGCCCAGCTACGAGATGAAATACAAGATCTTGCAGCGCTATTACGAGAACACCATCGTCGCCGCTCCCGAGGCAGGCGACGACTCGCTGCTGGCGGCCTATGGGGGCGACGGCGGGCACCTGACCGATGAGCACTTTAAGCACATGGCAGAGGTGTCGGGCACCAACATCCGCGAACTCGAGAGCTTCTGCGAGCGCTGCGCCGGCGAGGCGGGCGACCGCGAACGCGAGGGCGGGGAGCTCACCTTTGACGATATCGACGCCATCGCCAGCCAGTACTTCGACACATCGGCCAAAAAGATCAACGTGCAAACGGTTCAGTCCGTCATCGAAGAGCAGTACGGCGTGACGCACGAGGAGCTCATCGGCCCGCGTCGCAACGCCAATATCGCCAAAGCACGCCATATCGCTATCTACCTGGCCATCGAGATGTGCGAGATGACGACCACGGCGGTGGGCGCCGAATTTGGCAACCGCAACCACTCGACCGTCAGCACGAGCTACAAAAAGGTCCAGAAGATGATCCAGGAAGACCGCACCGTCACCGAAGACCTTAAGTCGCTGCGCGATAAAATTACACTGCGCTCGTAGGGAAATAGAGACACCTGTTGAAAACTTGTCGAAACCACGGGCATAAGGTGTCTAAAACCCAACCCGCGGTGATGAAAAGTTTTGCGCAGGTTTTGAACGTGGAAAACCACCCCTGTTGCACACAGGCTGCTGTCGATTCTCTTTTTGGGTCTGACCTGCGTCTTTGGGAGTAATCAACAGTTTCGTCAGTGCTATTACTATTATTAAGATATTTATATCTATAGAAAGGTATTAAAAGATGAAGTTCACCGTCAGCCAGAGCTCGCTTACACAAGCCATCGGCGTCGTTATGAAGGGTGTCGCTTCGGCATCCACCCTCCCCATCCTGTCGGGCGTGCTCGTTAAGGCCCAAGACGGCATCTTGGAATTCCAGACCTCTAACTACACCATCTCGATCCGTCATCGCATCGCGGCGCATGTCGAAGAAGAGGGCGAGATGGTTATCCCCTGTAAGATGCTCTCCAATATCACCAAGACCCTCCCCGATGCCCCGGTCACCTTTGAGCTGTCCGAGCGTCAGGTTTTGATTGGCTGCGAGAAGAGCTCTTTCCGCCTCAACACGCTCGATGCCAACGACTTTCCCGAGTTCCCGGCATACGCCATCGAGAGTGCCGTCGAGCTGCCGACCGATATCCTGTCCGAAATGGTGAGCCGCGTATGGCGCGTCACCTCGACTGACAAGGCCCGCCCCATCCTGGGTGGCGTGCACATGAAGGTCGAGAACAACACCGTGCGCCTGGTCGCGACCGACTCCTTCCGACTGGCCGTGTGCGATACGCAGGTCGAGACCTCGACCCTCGAAGGTTCCTTTGAGCTCAACGTGCCTGCCGACGCCTTCAACGACGCGCTGAGCATCATGGCGAGCCAGGCTACCATCATGATCGGCGCAACCGACACCCAGGTTGTCTTTGAGGCCGGCAACACCACCTACGTGTCGCGCCGCATCGAGGGCGTATATCCCAATTACAAGCAGCTCATCCCCGATTCGTGCGTGACGAGCGTCAAGATCGACGTAGCCGCCTTTAACGCTGCCCTTAAACGTGTGGCCGTTATCGCGAGCGCCAACCCCGCTGTCAAGTTTGAGATTGACGTCGAGAACGGCCAGATGGGCCTGTCCTCCATTTCCAACGACCAGGATCTGGCGCAGGAGACGATCGATGTCGAGGCCGAGGGCGAGTCGGGCACCATCGCCTTCAACTACCACTACATCTTTGGCTGCCTCAATGCCCTGTCCAAGGAGAAGGAGATCACGCTGGAGCTCAAGAGCTATTCGCAGGCTGGCATCTTCAAGTCCTACGACAAGATCAACTACCTGTACCTGGTCATGCCGGTACGCATCTAGCACTGCCCATGACCATGTTCGCACGCGCTCTTTCCGTTGCGCGCTATCGCAGCTTCGACAGTTACCGCCTTGCCTTGAGCGACGGTGTGACAGTGCTCGCAGGTCCCAACGCGGCGGGAAAGACCAACCTCATAGAGGCGCTGCAGCTACTGACGAGTGGCGCCTCGTTTAGGCATCCCACTGCTACCGAGCTCGTGCACGACGGCGTGGGCTCATGCAAGGTCGAGCTGAGGCTCGAAGGTGATGGGCGCGTGCTGGACATGGGACTGAGCGTGGAAGACGGCAAGCGTTCGTTTAGCCGCAACGGCAAACGCTGCGCTGCGTCCGGCGTGCGCGGGGTACTGCCGAGCGTTTTGTTTTGCCCGGACCACCTGGATATGGTCAAGCGGGGTGCCAGCGTGCGCCGCACCGCACTTGATGACTTTGGCGTTCAGCTGAGTGCGCGCTATGCCGATCTGGCCAGTGCCTACGGGCGCTGCGTGACCCAGCGCAATGCCCTGCTCAAGGAGAGCTGGTGCTGCCGCGAGATGCTCAGCGCCTGGAACGAATCTATCGCCCGCGCCGGTTCGGCCCTGCTCGTGCATCGTCTGGCTCTGCTCGACCGGCTGTCGGGCCATGTGCGCGACGCCTATGACCGCGTGGCATCCGGCGAGCCCGCCGGCGTGTCCTATGTGTCCACGCTTGGCGACCTGCCTCGCACCGATGATCGCGACGAGCTCAGGGGCTGGGCGTATGAGCACATGCTCTCGGCGCTCGATGAGCGCGCCGACGAGGAGATCCGCCGCGGCGTGACGCTCGTGGGTCCGCATCGCGACGAGATTGAGTTTTCCGTCGCGGGCCGATCGGCCCGTTCATTTGCCAGCCAGGGCCAGCAGCGAACGCTAGTGCTTGCCTGGAAGGTGGCAGAAGTGGCAGTGGCGCGTGATATCTTGGGCACCGCGCCGCTGCTGCTTTTGGACGACGTGATGAGCGAGCTCGACGCCCACCGCCGAGGCGCTTTTCTGCAGCTGATCGGTGATGATATCCAGACAGTCATAACCACCACCAATCTGGGGTATTTTACCGATGACCTGCTTGATCGAGCCAAGGTGGTGAGCATGGGTGAGACATGCTAGTTACGAGCGCGAGAACGGAACGGTTGCCTTTGGGGGCTTTTTGGATGCCGAGCGCCAGCGCATCCTGGCGGCCGCGACACCTGAGCGCCGCGCGCAGATGGAGGCTGCGGAGGAATCTCGCGCGGTCTATCGCGCCTGGAATGCGGTGTGCTCGGGCACGCGCGAGGGACGCCATGTGACGGGCCTGCGCTACCTGCCCGAGTCCAATGAGCTGCTGGTATATCTCGACTCGCCCTCGTGGACGCAGGAAATGACGTTGTTGCGCGAGATCATCCGCGCGCGCATGGAGCGCGCCGGTGCGCATGTGGACGGCCTGGTGTTCAAAACCACCGCGCCCGGTCACACGCCGCCCGCCGCCAAGGAGCGCCTTCGCCCAGCGACGACCGAGCGCCCGCCGGCCCCACACGCCGACCTCAGCGATGCCGAGCGCACCGAGATTGAGCGCCAAGTGGCGCCCATCGAAGACCAAAAACTGCGCGAGGCCCTCGAGAACGCCATGAGAGCCAGTGCCGAGTGGGCCAAGGGCGTGCAAAGCAAAAAAGAGCCTTAAATCGCATCTGGTGGCCTTGTAGAGCCAAATACCCTCGTTCCCGAGGGTATTTTTTTACGATAAACTAGTAAGGCTGTACACATTTTCTTGACTGAAGGAGGACGTGTGGCAAACGAAAACGATTACGATGGCGGCGAGATTAAGATTCTCGAAGGTCTCGAGGCCGTTCGTAAGCGCCCGGGCATGTATATCGGCTCGACGAGCGCCAGCGGTCTGCATCACCTGGTGTGGGAGATCGTTGACAACTCCGTCGACGAGGCCATGGCCGGTTTCTGCACCGAGATCCAGGTGACGGTCCACGCCGACAACTCCATCACGGTCGTCGACAACGGGCGCGGCATCCCCGTCGACGAGCACCCTGTTAAAAAGATCCCGACGCTCGAGGTCGTCATGACGATTTTGCACGCCGGCGGTAAGTTCGATAATTCGGCCTATAAGGTCTCGGGCGGCCTGCACGGCGTTGGCATCTCCGTCGTCAACGCACTGTCCAAGCGCGTGGTCGTTCAGGTTCGTCGCGACGGCAACACCTACGAGATGGAGTTCTCGCGCGGCAAGACCGTCAAGAAGATGGAGGTCGTGGGCACCTCGGATTCGACGGGCACCACCGTCACCTTCTGGCCCGACGACGAGATCTTCGAGACCTGCATTTACGATTTCGATACGCTGCACAACCGTCTGCAGGAGACGGCGTTCCTCAATAAGAACCTCAAAATCGTGCTGACTGACGAGCGCGAGTCTACTCCCCACGTGGAGGAGTTTTGCTACGAGGGCGGCATCATCGACTTCGTCAAGTTCCTTAACGAGGGCAAGGACGTCCCCGAGGCCTTTAAGGAGCCTATCTACATCGAGGGCAAATCGGACCCGGACGCACCTGTGGCCAAGATGGGCGAGGTCGAGGTTTCCCTGCAGTGGAATAGCGGCTACGGCGAGAACGTCATGTCGTTTGCCAACGACATCTACACCCCCGAGGGCGGCATGCACCTTGAGGGCTTCCGCACCGCGCTCACCCGCGTGATCAACGATTACGCGCGCAAGCAGAACCTGCTCAAGGAAAAAGACGCCAACCTGACCGGCGACGATGTGCGCGAGGGCCTTTCGGCCGTTATCTCGGTCAAGCTGCCCGATCCGCAGTTTGAGGGCCAGACCAAGGCCAAGCTCGGCAGCTCCTATATGCGCGCGCTGACGCTCAAGATCGTGACCGACGGCCTCGCCGATTACTTGGAGGAGCATCCCAAGCCCGCCCGCGAGATCGTCAAGAAGGCGCAACAGGCCTGCAAGGCGCGCAACGCCGCCCGCAAGGCGCGCGAAGCGACCCGTCGCAAGAGCCTGCTCGAGACGGCGTCCCTGCCCGGTAAGCTCGCTGACTGCTCGGTGCGCGATGCCGAGCTGACCGAGCTCTTCATCGTAGAGGGCGACTCGGCAGGCGGTTCGGCCAAGGACGGCCGTCGCCGAGACATCCAGGCGATTCTGCCCCTGCGCGGCAAGATTTTGAACGTCGAGCGCGTTGGTGACCATCGCGCGTTCTCGAGTGACACCATCCAGTCGCTGATTACCGCGATCGGCTGCGGCGTCACGACGAGTGCCGGCGACGGCGGCGATTTCGATATCACCAAGGCGCGCTACCACAAGATCATCATCATGACCGATGCAGACGTCGACGGTGCGCATATCCGCATCCTGCTGCTGACGTTCTTCTACAAGTACATGCGTCCGCTGATCGATGCCGGCTACGTCTATGTTGCCTGCCCGCCCATCTTTGGCATTAAGGTGCGCAACAAGATCCACTACGTGTATCCCAACGGCCGCCAGCCCGAAGACGAGATCCTGCGCGACACCATCCAGAGTCTGGGCCTGAACCCCGACGATAACGACGAGGACGGCAAGGCCAAGGACGGCAAGATTACCAAAAAGCGCAAGGGCTATACCGTCCAGCGCTACAAGGGCCTGGGCGAGATGGACCCCAAGCAGCTTGCCTCGACGACGATGGACCCCAAGACCCGCATCCTGCAGCGTGTGTCGATCGAGGACGCCGTGGTGGCGGACCGCGCCGTGCGCGAGCTGATGGGTTCCGAGGTCGGCTATCGCCGCGAGTACATTGAAAAACATGCGCATGACGCGCGTTTCCTTGACGCTTAAGAGGAGGTAACGTGGCAGACGATATCAACAATAACGAGGGTATGGACGAGGCCGGCGATGCCGGTATGCCCGACGATCTGAAGCGCCTGCTTGCCCGTGCTGAGCAGGGCGAGGACGGCGATCCGGACGCCTATAACCCCGATGCCGATGATGATGAGGAAGAAGACGACGACGCCGAGCTCGAGGAGAGCTTTGGCGAAGTCGATCGCGGCGCCTCGGCCGGCGAGGATATCAACGGCGGCCAGCTCCAGATTTCGGAGTTTGGCCGCGAGATGAAGCAGTCGTTCATCGAGTATTCGATGTCGGTCATCACGGCGCGCGCCCTGCCGGACGTGCGCGACGGCTTAAAGCCGGTGCACCGCCGCATCCTGTACGCGATGAACGAGAGCGGCATCTACCCCAACCGACCGCACAAGAAGTCGGCCTGGACGGTCGGCGAAGTTATCGGTAAGTACCACCCGCACGGCGATTCCGCGGTCTATGAGGCCATGGTCCGCCTGGCGCAGTGGTTCTCCATGCGCACGCCGCTCATCGACGGTCACGGCAACTTCGGCAACATCGACGGCGACGGCGCGGCGGCCATGCGTTACACCGAGAGCCGCCTGGCAAAGCCCGCCATGGAACTGTTGCGTGACTTGCAGAAGGATACCGTCGACTGGCAGCCCAACTACGACGAATCGCTCGCCGAGCCCGTGGCGCTGCCTGCGCGCTTCCCCAACCTGCTGGTCAACGGCAGTCAGGGCATCGCCGTCGGCATGGCCACCAACATCGCCCCGCATAACCTCACCGAGGCGATCGAGGCCACCTGCTACCTGATCGACAACCCCGACGCCACCGTCGACGAGCTCATGCAGATCATGCCCGGTCCGGACTTCCCCACCGGCGCCATCATCATGGGCAGCGCCGGCATTAAGCAGAGCTACGAGACCGGCCGCGGTTCCATTACCGTGCGTGCCAAGGCACATGTGGAGTCCACTAAGACCGGCCGCAGCCGCTTGGTCTTTACCGAGATTCCCTACATGGTCAACAAGGGCACCCTGCAGGAGAAGATCGCCCAGCTCGTCAACGACAAGCGCATCGAGGGCATCTCGGATATGCGCGATGAGTCCAACCAGAAGGGCATCCGTCTGGTCATCGAGCTCAAGAAGGGCGTCATTCCGCAGGTCGTGCTCAACAATCTGTATAAGTACACCTCGCTGCAGACGACCTTTGGCGCCAACAACCTGGCACTCGTCAACGGCGTTCCCAAATGCCTGAGCCTGCGCGAGATGCTGCAGCACTACATCGACCACCAGGTCGACGTCGTTACCCGCCGCACCCGCTTCGACCTTAAGAAGGCCCAGGCCCGCGCGCATATCCTCGAGGGTTACCTGATGGCTCTCGACCATATCGACGAGGTCATCAGCATCATCCGCTCCTCGCAGACCGACTCCGAGGCCAGCAGCCGCCTGATCGAGCGCTTTGGTTTTACGCCCGAGCAGACCACGGCCATCCTCGAGATGAAGCTGCGCCGCCTGACCGGCCTGGAGCGTGACAAGATCCAAGAAGAGTTGGACGGCCTGCGCCGCGCCATCGCCTACTACGAGGACCTGCTGGCGCACGAGGAGAAGATTCTGGGCGTCATCAAGGAGGAGATGCGCGAGATCTCCAAGAGGTTCGGCGATAAGCGCCGCACCGAGATCAGCCATGTCGAGAAGGACCTGGACGTCGAGGACCTCATTGCCGACGAGGATATGGTCGTGACCATTACCCATACCGGCTACGTTAAGCGTATCCCGGTGGCTGCCTACCGTGCCCAGAAGCGCGGTGGCAAGGGCGTGTCGGGCGTCAACCTCAAAGAGGATGACGTTATCGATGAGATGTTCATCGCGTCCACGCACGAGTACGTGCTGTTCTTCTCGAGCAAGGGCAAGGTCTATCGCCTGAAGGTGCACGAGCTGCCGGTGGGTACGCGCCAGGCGCGCGGTACCGCGATCGTCAACCTGCTGCCCTTCGAGGAAGGCGAGAAGATCGCGAGCGTCATCAGCTGCCGCGAGTTCCCGGCCGACGAGTACCTGATGTTTGCCACCAAGAGCGGCATGGTCAAGAAGACCGTGATGAGCGCATATGACCGCAGCCGTCGCGACGGCCTGATCGCTATCAACCTGCGTGACGACGACGCGCTGCTGAACGTGCGCCGCGTGCGCGAGGGCGACAAGATTATCCTGGCCACCACCGCTGGCAAGGCGATCATGTTCTCCGAGGAGCAGGTGCGCGCCACCGGCCGCGATACCAGCGGCGTTCGCGGTATCGGTCTGAAGGACGGCGTGAGCGTTCTGGGCATGGAAGTCACTAACGGCAACGGCGATCTATTCGTCATCACCGAGCGCGGCTACGGCAAACGCACGCCGGTCGCGGACTACCCGGAGCAGAATCGCGGCGGTCAGGGCGTCTACACCATCCAGATGACCGAGCGTAAGGGTAACCTCGCGGCCATGAAGACGGTGGGCCCGCAACACGAGCTGTTCATCGTGACGGAGGGCGCGACGGTCATTCGCGTCAAGACCGACGAGATCAGCCAGACCGGCCGCGCCACCCAGGGCGTCAAGATGATGACCGTCGACGACAACGACCGCGTATGCGCTGTCGCCCGCATGACGGCAGCCAAGGAAAAGCCCGAAGGCGAAGCCACAGAAAACGGCTCTGCTTCCGAAGAAACCCCTGTCGATCTAGGCGACGGCAACGACATGCCAGAAGATCTCCTCGACGAGTAAGAGGCCCTGGCTGGTAGAAAATATCAGACCCCATATATCGGCGGTCGGCGCACTGCGCGCCGACCGCTTTTTTGAAAACCTTGGGACTCGTGTTCGCCCCGGTCGCACGGCGACATGTGAAGTCGATCGCGAGTTCCGCACGAGCCAGAGAGCACTTAATGTGCTCTCTGTGCGAGCAGGACTGTCCGAGCAGGCGACTTCGCATACCGCCGGGCAGCCGGGGCCGACACCCCTCAAAGATTTTCAAAAAAGTTGTTGACGCGCGCGTAACGACTCGTCTAATATATCCCTTGCGCGATGGACCTGTAGCTCAGTTGGTTAGAGCGTCCGGCTGATAACCGGGAGGTCACAAGTTCGAATCTTGTCAGGTCCACCATCAAAACTGTGAAGAGCCCTGGGGCATTGCCTCGGGGCTTTTTTCTTGTCTGCGATAAATCTCATTTTGGTTTTGTGTGCTGTGCGAAAGATTGGGTAGTATAGCTATTCAATGCGGTGGAGCTGCCGCGTGTTAACCGCTACGTACCGGAGGTGTTCCATGGTTCGTGTCGACATAGAGACCATCGTCATGGCCGCCGGTCCCGTGCCATCGCTTATCGTGCTTCGCGAGCGCTGCAGCAAGTCGGACTCGCCCGCGCCACTGCGTTCCCTTTCCATTCAGACTGGTTCGTTTGAAGCTGCTGCCATCAGCCGCGGCATCGATAGCGGTCGCGCCGAGCGCCCGATTACCCATGACCTGTTGCTCGATACTGTTGGCGCCCTGGGTGCCAAGCTCGAACGCATCGAAATCGTTCGCGCCGAGCCGCCCGTGTTTTACGCGACGGTTGTTGTGTTGGCCGATGGCAACGAGCATAAGATCGATGCGCGTCCGAGCGACGCCATCGCCCTCGCCGTACGCAGTAATGCCCCCATGTTCGTTGAAGACGACATCATGAATCGCCTGGGCACCGTTTCTGCCCATGCCGAGGAAGTCGACGACGAGCAAGAGTTCGAGAAGTTCGACGAGTTCGTCCATACGCTCTCCCCCGATGACTTCTAAATGCGGGGCGTCCAGGCTGCGGAGCGTTCGCTGATGGCCGGCGGTATGTCGGCTGAGGCGGCTGCGATCGCCCGCGAGGCCCAGATGCGCTCGGAGGCTTCTGAGGCGGCTCGCATTGCCTATGTGACGCAGGCCCGCACGCTTCGCGAGCGCCGCGGCTCGTTTATCAAGATGGTTGTCGTCTCCGTCCTTGTCGCGGCAATCTGCTCGCGCCTTCGTGGTACAGTTGGTGCGCTTGGGTTTTCGATCTCTACGGGCCTTGTGATCTGGGGTGTGGTCGATGCGGTAATGCTGACCAGTCAGATCAAGGTGCTCGACAAGCGCGCAGCGGACATGATGCGCGCCCGCGACGCTGCCGCCAGGATCGCCGCCGAGGCACAAGAACTGTAACGACGCCAGACTCGATGGGAAGGTCTAAAGATGGCACAGGATATGCAGGACGCCGGTAACGTCTCCGCCGAGCTCGACGCCATGGTGTGCGATCTGATCGGCGCGTTCTTGGACGACCTTGCCGCCGGTGAAAACCCTGGCGTGGTCGTGGCAATTGAGGACGCCGCTTCCAACCGTTATCTGGCGGCGCTCGATGAGGATGGCGAAGAGGCGTGCCTCGAGGCGGCCACCAACTTTATCTCCGAGCACAAGATGGGTCTTAAGGACGAGGGCCTGGGCCGTATCGCTCGCTATGCCATCGGCTACACCGGCTGCGTCGAGATTGACGGCGGCTATCACGATGCTCTGCTCGTGAGCTTCTTCGAAACCACGCTCGAGAGTGGTTTTTCGGCATATGTGCTGTATGAGGGCATGGGCGCCGGCGATGGTTTTATGTGGAGCGACCCTGAACCTGCAGGTGAGGAAACCCCTCTCATCTAAAATCGCTAAAATAAACGAGTTTTCGGTAAAAGGCTCAATATTCCCGCTGAGCGTTGTGCTGCTGGGCGGGTCGCATACGCGTGCCGTTTGTATATGGATAGAAGATAGGGGAACTACATGCGCGTAGACAATCTGAGGAACATCGCCATCATCGCCCACGTCGACCACGGCAAGACGACGATGGTCGACAAGCTCCTGCGTGCCACGGACGCCTTCCGTGCCAACCAGCAGGTCGAGGACCGCGTCCTGGATTCTAACGACCAGGAGCGCGAGCGCGGCATCACGATTCTCGCCAAGAACATCTCTATCGAGTACAAGGACGTTAAGATCAACGTCATCGACACCCCGGGCCACGCCGACTTCGGCGGCGAGGTCGAGCGTGTGCTGCGTATGGCCGACGGCGCCCTGCTGCTGGTCGACGCTTTTGAGGGCCCCATGCCCCAGACCCGCTTCGTGCTGCGTCACGCTATCGACACCGGCCTCAAGATCATGATCGTCATCAACAAGATTGACCGTCCGGGCGCCAACCCCGAGAAGGCCTACAACGACTGCCTGGACCTCATGGCCGACCTGGGTGCCACCGATGACCAGCTTGAGTTCGCCATGGAGCACGTGGTCTACGCCAGCGCCATGAACGGCTTTGCCCGCCTTGACCCCAACGACGGCAACATGGACATGTATCCGCTGCTCGACATGATCATCGACGATATGCCCGCGCCCGAGGTTGACGAGAACGCCCCGCTGGCCATGCAGTGCGTGACCATCGACCACTCCAACTTCGTCGGTCGCATCGGTATCGGCCGCGTGTACTCTGGCACCATTCACCAGGGCGACCAGATTCTGGTCGTCAAGAACGACGGCTCCAGCGCCACCGCTACCGTCAAGCAGCTCTTTACCTTCGACTACCTGGGCCGCACCGAGTGCCAGGAAGTCGGCGCCGGCGATATCGCCGCTGTCGTGGGTATTGAACGCACCGATATCGGCGATGTCTACACCGACCCCGAGAACCCCGTCGAGCTCGAGCCCATCGAGATTGACCCGCCGACCCTGTCCATCGTCTTTGAGGCTTCGACCTCCCCGCTCGTCGGCCGCGATGGCGACATCGTGGGCGCCCGTCAGCTCAAGGAGCGCCTGTTCAACGAGGCCGAGAACAACGTGACCATGAAGATCGAGGAGCTCGAGGACAAGAGCGGCGTCGAGGTCTCGGGTCGCGGCATTCTGCACCTGTCCGTTCTGATGGAGTCTATGCGCCGCGAGGGCTTTGAGTTCCAGGTCGGTCGTCCCCGCGTTCTGTTTAAGAAGGACGAGAACGGCAACAAGATGGAGCCCGTCGAGCAGGCCGTCGTCGAGTGCCCGGACGAGTACTCGGGCAAGGTCGTTGAGGTCTTCGGCACCTCCGGCGGCATCATGACGAGCATGGACACCTCGGGCATCGTGACGCACCTCGAGTTTAAGATCCCGACCCGCGGCATCATGGGCCTTAAGAATCGCATCATGAACGTCACCCACGGCGAGGGCGTGTTCTACCACACCTTCCTGGAGTATGGTCCTTACGCCGGCGAGATCGGTAACCGTCAGAACGGCGCCATGATCTCCATGACCACCGAGAAGGCCGTTGCCTACGCTCTGGGTACGCTGCAGGAGCGCGGCCAGCTGTTTGTTGAGCCGGGCACCGAGTGCTACGAGGGCATGATTGTGGGCGAGCGCAGCAAGGCCGGCGACATGGTCGTCAACATCGCCCGTACCAAGAACTTGGGCAACCAGCGTTCCTCGACCTCCGACATCTCCGTGCAGTTGGTGCCGCCTCGCACCTTCTCTCTGGAAGAGGCGCTGGAGTACATCGCCGACGACGAGCTGGTCGAGATTACTCCCAAGAATATCCGCCTGCGCAAGCGTCTGCTCAACGCCACCGACCGTAAGAAGGCCGCCGTCCGCGCTGGTCAGGTCAACAAATAAGCGCTGGGGCTTATAACCGCCAATAAGAAAGGGCGTCGACCGCAATGGTCGGCGCCCTTTTTGGTGCAATGGGGCCAGGTTGCTTTGCACCACCACAAAGGTGCCTGGCCCTTTTGTGGTGGTTGCGGCTAGGCGGTGGGGAGTCCTGGCGTGTTGGAGGCTTGTTGGGGCTTGAGGTGGGCGTTGCGCCAGATGATCTGGATAACGTAGCCGAGCATAAAGACAAAGGCCACGCCGCTGACGAAGTCGCCGATGAGGGGAAGTCCCGTGAGGGCACCTGCGGCGATACCGCCCACGGCGGCCATGGCGTAGCGGTTCTGGTTGTGTCCGACCATGCGGGCGATCGCGCAGCCCGCAAAGGCGGTGGAGACCAGCGCGACGCCGATCACGGCGCACATGAGGGCTCCGGCAAGCGACAGGCCGGCGATAGAGATAATCAGCAACAATACGGCAGGGACAATGGCTACCGTACCCAGAAGACCGCTCACCCACAGGGGCGTGGGGCGCTGGTGAAGCATGCCGGCGGCGCTGGCGGTCGCTCGCGGAAAGACGAGCTCGAGCAACAGGGCGATAAAGCAGGTCGAGAGTGCCGCGGCCACGATGCCGCCGACGATATCGTTAAGGGTGGAAGTATCTTCGTTCTCGGTGCGGTCGATCTTGAGCGCGCCGACCTCGGCTCCTGCGGCGCGCTCGGGGTCCTCGGAAACATGCGCGTTCACGGTGCCGGTAATGCGGGCATTCTTGCCCAAGACGAGCTTATCGGCCCAAACCTCGACGTCGCCCTCGACGGTGCCGTCGATGGTTACCGTACTGCCCGCGAGTGCTGCCGACTTGGCGGAGCCGCGCAGGGCAACTGTCTCGCCCATCGCGTAAAAACAGTTGGCGGTGCTACCAGTGTTGAGTACGACATGCTGACCGGCTACCGTCACGCTGCCATCGATTGCGGTTTTGGAGATATCGATGGTGCGCGCCGCCAGGCGAACGGCTCCGCCTACGGTGCAGTCGCGAATCGACAAGCTCTCGCCCGCCGCGATAATATCGCGGCCGATGGAGGCGTCGTCTAGGTTAAGGCTTTGGCCGGCCCAGTACAGGTCGCCCTCGACGCCGGACGGATTTGAGTCAACTTCGGTTGCGAGCACGTTGCCCGCGGTGTCTGTGCCGGCGAACGACGTCGTGGGAAGTACGGTCAGCGCAAGCGCAATCAGTGCGAATAGAAGGGCGATGCGGCCCAGCGCTTTGCGGCGCTTGGTCGACGGTTCTAGGTTGCAAGGCATAGTGAATCCTTCGTTAGATACTCGGCATATATCTAACAGGGTACCCAACGTGCGCGCGCTCTAAAAGAACCTCTCGGTTGCATTTCGAAGGGTCGTGCCGCGCTGTCTACTTTTTGCGATGCAAGAAGCGCGCGATGTCTTCCTCGGTGGGGCTTTTGATGTCAAAGCGCAGCGAGAGCCAGCGCAGACCCATGGTCACGGCAACGCATACGACCAGCGCGGCGACATTGCTCATGATGCCGCTCATAACGAGACACACATAGCTTGTCGATCCGGCGATGGCAGCGATGGCATAAAAGTTAGTACGTTGGAAAATGCCCGGAACCACGCCCATAAAGCCGTCGCGCAACATGCCGCCACCCACCGCGGTGAAGAAACCCATCATGATGCATACGGCCGGCGCAAAGCCATAAACCAGCGCCTTGTCCGCTCCGGTGGCGGCGTAGATGCCGACCGAGATGATGTCGAGCAATGGGATGAGTTTCTCGGGTTTATCGACGATTGCCGGGAAGATGTAGATGATGGCCGCCGTTGCGATGGAGAGCGGCAGCGCCATTGGCTGGTTGAGGATGTAGACGTTGCCGACCTGGAGTGTCATATCGCGCAAAAGACCGCCGCCCAGACCGCAGACCACCGCGAGCGCGACCGCGCCCACCAGGTCAAGCTTATGTTCGCGCGCGACCAGCACGCCCGAGATCGATGCAGCGACAACGGCGAACATCTCGAGCCAAAATGGGATAGCGACCATGGCGTCCGAGGCATGTGAGGTAACGGTTATGGCGGCGACGACGGGCAAGATGGGGTCCTTTGAGTTACGGGTTTGGACAATGCCCGTACATAGTACATGTTCGGCGCCGATTGCGACCCTATTGCTCGGCAAACGGTCGGGACTGGGCGCGGGCGTGGCGCTGCTGGAATGCCAGGGATCCAAAACATGTACGTCACCCTCCAAAAACGACATTTTTTGACATCTTTGGAGGCTGGCGTACATGTTTGGATTGAGCTCACAGCATGAGTGAGTTAATTTACTCACATCCGGTATATTTCCCCACTTCAACGGACATAAGAGTTGGATACCGGCTCAGAGCGAGAGGCCCTCAATGGATACTCCTGTTCTCATTTCGCATAAAACCGCATGGCTTGTCCATCATGCGCCCCAGAATTTGGTTCAGTCTCTTGCGCGGCACGACTACCAGATAGGCGTACGAGGCATCTCCACCCAGCAACGCGTTGCGCGCATACGACAGGCCCTTACCGACTGCGGCATTCCGTCCGATATGCTCAAAACTATCGATATCTCGGTTGTATTCGAATTCGAGCGAATTCGCACCAAAGGCGTCATTTGCCACATTCTTGGACAAAATCTTCCCTACGAGCATATTGACGAGTTGACACCCGGAATCTTCATCACCGACGAAGCCTTCACCTTCGTGCTCGCTGCCGAGTGGATGGATAGGATCGAATATCTCGAATATGGCTATGAAGTTTGCGGCGATTATCGCATGAGGCTCAATCCCGCCGACCCTTATACCGAGCAACCAGCCACCACCTCCAAGGATGAAATAACCGAACTGCTCGATCGGCACCCCGGCAAACCCGGTGCCACACGTGCACGGCTCGCGCTCAGGCACATCTACGATCACTCGGCCTCGCCTATGGAGACCGCTTCGGCAATCGCCCTCTCGCTCCCAACAAGCGAAGGCGGCGTTGGCATCCGAGGTATCGAACTCAACAAACCGCTCGAGATCCCTCAACGTCTCTGGCATTGCGCCAAAGCTCGAACACTCAAAATCGATGCGCTCGTTACCTACAAGCGCAGGGAGCTCGGTATCGAATATAAGGGCGGCTTTCACGATGAGTTCGAGCGCAAGGGGGCAGATGCGGAGCGAGAGGCCGTTCTCTCCCAAATGGGATATCGAATCGTTACGCTCACTTCGGCTCAGTTCGACAGCCAGCTCGCCTTTCACCGCGCCATGAACAACATTCGCGAAGCACTCGGCATGCCTCGCTGTACCGACACCGGGTACCAGCGAGAGCAAAACGAACTACGCAAGGCGCTTATCCGCAACTGGAAAGGCATGCGAGACGAAGAGGCACCTTCCGAATAGTGCCACTCCCGTGAGCTCAATCCAAACGTGTACGTCAGCCTACAAAGATGTCGAAAAATGTCGGTTTTGGAGGGTGACGTACATGTTTTGAGGGAGGGGCGGGTTCGAATCCCTCCTCTTTCGCCGTATTTGCTTGTTAGGGACTCAAAACAAAAAAGCTCCCATTCCCGGGAGCTTTCTCAACCAAAATGGCGGAGGAGGAGGGATTCGAACCCTCGTGACCTTATACAGGCCAAACGGTTTTCGAGACCGCCGCATTCAACCACTCTGCCACCCCTCCGCGTGGGGTAAAAACAAAGCAGGCTCGAAGGCCTGCTTTGGAATTAACTGGCGGAGAGTCAGGGATTTGAACCCTGGAGACGCTTTTGACGCCTACACGATTTCCAATCGTGCTCCTTCGGCCACTCGGACAACTCTCCGTTAAATGCGAAAGTCAGTATACACGAGGAATCGCAAAGTGCAAACAGAAAAGTTGGCATTTTTTGAAACGCTTGGCTTCGTGATGGGATCTAGAAGGCAAAAAACGGGCTCTGACCAGCATGGCTGCATGCAGCAAATTGTTCAAAATAGGTATTTATAGACGACGTGGCAACAATTTTAAAAAACTTTGAACGGTGCTGTGAACCACTGGTATGCATTTCGCGACCACAGCCCAGCAATTGCTGACCTGCAGTTTGATTTGGTTTGTCCCCGCGGCGCCGTATCTTGTTCACAGATCCGTCAAGCATTTGGTCAGCATTTGGTTGGAAGACGCATGAAGTGCCGTGTGAGTATGGACATATGTGGAGGTCATGAGGTTGTAGCTGCACATTCTTGCAGCCTGGGAGGTTGAAAGATATTATTACCAAGTCTTTTCCTGCTTCAGGCGCACCTTCACGACCTGAAGCCACATTTGCCCAGAGGAGGTGACAATATGAAGGCTTATGAACTGCTGTTCTTTGTTGACCCGTCGCTCGACCCCGAGACTCGTCTCGCTGTTATGAAGCGTATCGATACCACGATCGCTGAGGGCGCTGGCAAGGTCGACTCCGTTGACGAGTGGGGCAAGCGCAAGCTCGCCTACGAGATCAACGACCTCACCGATGGTGACTACACCCTCATCAACTTCCACGCAGATCCTACCCAGATCGCCGAGCTTGATCGCGTCCTGCGCATCACCGACGCTGTGGTCCGCCACATGATCGTCCGTCGCGACGACCAGGAGTAAGACTGTCGTTTTGGACTGGGCTTGTGCCCCAAGAGGAAGTAGTGAGTTATGAGCATCAATCGAGTGAACATCACCGGTAACCTCACGCGTGATCCCGAGCTGCGCGCCACTGCCGGCGGAACCCAGGTTCTGTCCTTTGGCGTCGCCGTGAACGATCGTCGCCGCAACCCGCAGACTGGCGAGTGGGAGGACTATCCCAACTTTGTCGACTGCACTATGTTCGGCACGCGCGCCGAGGCCGTGAGCCGTTTCCTGGCAAAGGGAAACAAGGTCGCGATCGAGGGCAAGCTGCGCTACAGCTCTTGGGAGCGCGACGGCCAGCGCCGGAGCAAGCTTGAGGTCATCGTCGATGAGATCGAGTTTATGAGCTCCCGTGGTGGCCAGGGTGGCTACGACCAGGGCGGTTACGCCCCCGCGGCTCCCGCGCCCGCAGCACGTCCTACCGCACCGGTGGCTACGCCGCCCGCGGTCGACGTCTACGATGAGGACATCCCGTTTTAAGGGCTGTTCACCTATTTTTGAGTGAGAGGCGGCTTCGGTTCGCCGAAGTTGCCAAACGAAAGGTATTTTGACATGGCTAATGATTTTTCTGCACGTCAGCCGCGTCGTAAGTACTGCCAGTTCTGCAAGGAGAACACTGAGTTCATCGACTATAAGGACACTCAGCTTCTCCGTAAGTACATGACCGACCGTGGCAAGATCAAGCCCCGTCGCGTCACTGGCGCTTGCACGCAGCATCAGCATGACATCGCCAACGCCATCAAGCGCGCCCGCGAGATGGCTCTCCTGCCGTACACCGTCCCCGTGGTTTCCTCTCGTGGCAACCGCGACCGCGGCTAAGAAGGGAGACACATCATGAAGGTTATTCTTCTCGATGAGATCAAGGGCAAGGGCGGCGAGGGTGACGTCGTAGAGGTCGCTCAGGGTTACGCTGAGAACTTCCTGTTCCCCAAGAAGCTCGCTGTTGCCGCCACCAAGGGCAACCTCAAGCAGCTTGACGAGCGTCGCAACAACATCGCCAAGCGCGAGGCCGTCCGTCTGGCTACCGCCAACGAGACCAAGGCTGCCTTCGAGGGCAAGACGGTCACCGTTGACGTCAAGGTCGGCGACGAGGGCATCCTCTTTGGCTCCGTTACCGCCGCTATGATCGCTGACGCCATCAAGGCTCAGCTCGGTATGGACATCGACCGCAAGCGCGTCGAGCTCGGTAAGCCCATCAAGGTTGCCGGTGCCCACACCGTTGCCATCTCGCTGTACCGCGAGATCAAGGCCGAGGTTGTCGTTCTCGTTGGCGTTACCGCCGAGGAGCTCGCTGCCGAGGCTGAGGTCGAGGAGGCCGCTGAGGTCGCCGAGGCCGAGACCGCCGAGGTCGAGACTGAGGCTGCTGCCGAGTAGCATTTGCTGCAACGCAACAATCTTGTTCTAAGAAGGGCGCTCTGGGAGACCAGGGCGCCCTTTTGTTTTCTACGCTTGGCGAGCGCCATGGCATGCGTTGTGGTGAAGTCCCAAATGCGGGACCGTTCATCCGTTTCGTTCGGTGATGATTGCCGGGGCGCGGCCCGTTTTGGGGTTGTGGCTGATACTATGGATGCTCGCAAGCGATATGAATGAGGATGCTCATGGCATACGACGATAGGGAGACGGGGCTGACGGTCGAGGACCGTGGCTCCAAGTTGGGTCTCCCTCAAAACCAAGATGCAGAGGCCAATGTACTGGCCGCCATGCTGCTGTCGCCCGAGGTGGTCGAGGAGGCCCAGGTCGAGCTGCAGCCCGATGACTTCTACCGGCCCATTCATAAGACCATCTACACCGCGATGGTCGATATGTACAACAGCCGCATTCCCATCGACTCTATCTCGCTGATCGATTACCTGCGCAGCATCAACAAGCTTGATGCCGTGGGCGGCGAGGCCTACATTTTGGAGCTGATGGGTCAGACCCTGTCGCTCGTGAACTGGCAGCACCATGCCGCCATCGTCCGTCGCGACTCGATGCTACGCGAGCTGATCGGTGCCACCAACGAGATCAACGCACTGGCCTATAACGCCCCTACCGACACCAAAGAGGTCGTGGAGTTGGCCGAGAGCAAGCTGCTCAAGGTCACGGCGCGCGAGGTCAAGTCGAGCTATAAGACACTGACCGAGTTTATGGTCGAGGCCTATAACGAGGCCGAGGAAGTGTGTAAGGCCGGCGGACAGGCCGCGGGCGTGCCCACCGGCTTCCCGTCGCTCGACCGCATGCTTATGGGTTTCCGCGAGGGCCAGCTCATCATTATCGGCGCCCGCCCTGCCGTGGGTAAGACGTCGTTCGCTCTGAACTTGGCGCTGAATGCCGCCGCTGCGGGCTATACCGTCGGCTTCTTTTCGCTGGAGATGTCGGGCAAGGAAATTGCCCAGCGCCTGATTTGCGCCTACGCCATGATTTCGATCAGCGACTTCCGTACGGGCCGCATTAGTCCCGAACAGTGGGCCAACATCAACGAGGCCACGCAGACCTTGTCTAAGCTCGACATTCTGATTGACGATACGCCCGGCACCACGGTGACCGAGATTCGCGCCAAGAGCCGCCGCATGCTCCACAATAAGGAGAAGGCCATCATTATCCTGGACTACCTGCAGCTGGTGAGTCCTCCGCCGGGACGTCGCTCCGAGAGCCGTACCGTCGAGGTCTCCGAGATGTCGCGTGGTTTAAAGATCATGGCCAAGGAGCTCAAGATTCCGTTGATCGCGCTGTCGCAGCTGTCGCGTCAGGTCGAGTCCCGTACCGGCAAGCGCCCGCAGCTGTCCGACCTGCGTGAATCGGGCTCCATCGAGCAGGACGCCGACATCGTTATGTTCTTGGACCGCTCCGCTGATGAGGCCGAGGCCTCGCGTGACGATCGACCCGACGAGGGCGTTACGCGCATCGTCGTGGCCAAGAACCGTTCGGGCCCGATCGGTGACGTCGACCTGATGTTCCTGCCGGCATCCACCAAGTTCTATGAGCTTGATGGGGCGCATACCGAGGAGTAGGACAGGCGCCCGTTGCACGGGTATACTGGGAATGTTTTGTGCTTCTGCGTGCCGGCGTGGCGCGTAGACAGTCCATGAATGTAAGGAGTAAACATGCCGTCAACCGTTTTGGTCGGTGCCCAGTGGGGCGATGAGGGCAAGGGTAAGATTTGCGACCTGGTCGCCGGCGACTTTGATGCCGTCGTGCGCTATTCGGGCGGTAACAACGCCGGCCACACCATCGTCGTCAACGGCAAGAAGTACGGCCTGCACCAGGTGCCCTCCGGCATCATGTATTCCGACCATATGTCGGTGATCGGTAACGGCTGCGTCGTCAACCCCAAGGTTGTCCTTGAGGAGATTGACATGTTCGAGGCCGACGGCATCACCACCAAGAACCTCAAGATCAGTGGCAACGCGCACATCATCATGCCGTACCACATCGATCTGGATGGTGCTTTTGAGCAGAAGCTCGGCAAGAAGAACATCGGTACCACCAAGCGCGGCATCGGTCCGTGCTACCAGGACAAGATGGCTCGCATCGGCCTGCGCATGCAGGACATGCTGGACGAGGCGCTGTTCCGCGACAAGCTGGAGACCGCTCTTGCCCGCGTGAATCCCGAGCTCGAGCTCATCTACCACCTGCCCACCTACACCGTGGACCAGATTTGCGACGAGTACCTGCCCATGGCCGAGCGCCTGCGCCCCTACATCACCGAGACGAGCCTGCTGCTCAACAACATGATCGACGAGGGCAAGGACCTGCTGTTCGAGGGCGCTCAGGCAACGCTGCTCGACATCGACCACGGCACCTATCCGTACGTGACGTCTTCCAACTGCACCGCCGGCGGTGCCATCACCGGCTCCGGCGTCGGTATGAAGAATGTCGACCGCGTGCTGGGCGTCATGAAGGCCTATATCACCCGCGTCGGTTCGGGCCCCATGCCCACCGAGCTTTCCTATGAGTCCGAGGCCGGCCATACGCTGACCGAGGAGGGCTATGAGTACGGCGTGACCACCGGCCGTCGCCGTCGCTGCGGTTGGTTCGATGGCCCCATCGCCAACTACGCCTCGCGTGTCAATGGCCTCACCGATATCGCCATGACCAAGCTCGACGTGCTTTCGGCCTTCGATACCGTCAAGGTGTGCGTTGCCTACGACGTCGACGGCGAGCGTTACACGAGCGTGCCCGAGCATCAGGTGCGCTTTGAGCACGCCAAGCCCATCTACGAGGAGCTCCCGGGCTGGAAGTGCGACATCACCGGCTGCCGCAGCTTTGACGAGCTGCCGCAGGAGGCTCAGGACTACGTGACGTTTATCGAGGATCTGGCACACACCCGCGTGACGTTCATTGGCGTCGGCGCCGGTCGCGAGCAGATCATCAACCGATTCTGGAAGTAATCGGCACTATTTGGTTATTGCGATATACCCCTTTGCAGCCCGGACGGGCGGCCGAGGGGTATATTTGCTTGCAAAGGGCTCGCGCGGAGCGGGCCGTTCATCCATAGAGGAGGCACCCTTGAAGGCGGACACTCAAACCATCGACATCCTGTTGTTGGGCAGCGGCGGCCGCGAGCATGCTCTGGCAGCTAAGCTCGCTGCATCACCGCGCGCCGGCAAGCTCTACATTGCGCCGGGTAACGGCGGCACCGCGAGCTGCGGCGAGAACGTGGTTCTCGACGATTGCGATCCTGCGGCCGTGGCGGCGTTTGCGCAGAGCCACGGATGCGGACTCGTGGTAATTGGCCCCGAGGCTCCGCTCGTGGTGGGCGTTGCCGACGCCGTGCGTGCGGCTGGTATTCCCTGCTTTGGCCCTGGTGCCGAGGGCGCTCAGATGGAGGGCTCTAAGCTGTTCTCCAAGCAACTCATGGAGCGTGCCGGCATTCCGACGGCAGCCTATGGCTCGTTTACCGACGAGGCTTCGGCTCTTGACTACGTGCGCGAGCAGGGCGCCCCGCTGGTCGTGAAGGCTGACGGCCTGGCTGCAGGCAAGGGCGTTATCGTGGCGACTGAGCTTGCGCAGGCCGAAGAGGCCGTGCGTGAGTGTTTTGGTGGCACCTTTGGTGATGCCGGCAATACCGTGGTCATCGAGGAGATGCTGACCGGTCCCGAGTGCTCGCTGCTGGCCTTTACCGACGGCAAGACCGTGCGCCCCATGGCCACCTCGCAGGACCACAAGCGCGCGCTCGAGGGCGACAAGGGCCCCAACACCGGCGGCATGGGTGTCTACAGCCCGGTGCCCATCGTGACTGACGAGGAGCACGCCACCATGGTGAAGGTCATGGAGCAGACCGTGGCCGAGCTCGCTGCCGAGGGTATCGACTACCGCGGCTGCCTGTACGGCGGCTTTATGCTCACGCCTGCCGGCCCCAAGGTGCTGGAGTTCAATGCTCGCTTTGGCGACCCCGAGACGCAGGTCGTGCTGCCGCGCCTTAAGAACGACCTGGTCGAGGTCATGCTGGCTTGTGCCAACTGCGAGCTCGACCAGATTGAACTCGACTGGCGCGACGAGTGGGCCGTGGCCGTTGTCCTGACGAGCGCGGGCTATCCCGGCAGCTACGAGAAAGGCAAGGTCATCACCGGTATTGAGGATGCCGAGGCCATGGAGAACGTGACCGTGTACCACGCGGGCACTGCCGTGGTGGACGGCCAGCTCGTGACCAATGGTGGCCGCGTGCTTGCCGTGACCGCTCTGGGCGACACGTTCGAGAACGCTCGCAACCTTGCCTACGAGGCCTGCGAGAAGATTGATTTTGAGGGCAAGACCCTGCGTCACGACATCGGCCTGCGCGCGCTGCGCGGCCGCGACGCCTGGGATGCCTAAAGTCCGAGAGGAATGAGACGGATGGACGAGAAGAACGAAGAGCTCGTGGACGCGCAGATCGTCGAAGAGGACAGCCGCATGTATGGGCACGCCGAGGGCGAGCCTGGTGGCGAGGTCGCTGACGAGCCGGCGCTGGTGCTGGGCGACGACGACCCGCACGATGCCGAGCTGCACGAGAAGATTCTTTCGGAGGAGTGCGCCTGGAAGGGCAAGATCCTTGACGTCCACCGTCTTGAGGTTGAGCTACCCAACGGTCACCGCAGCGCCCGCGATATCGTTCGCCATCCGGGTGCGGCGGCCGTTGTGGCACTGACCGAGAGCGGCAAGATCGTACTGGTGCGTCAGTACCGCACCGCCATCGACCGTGTGACGGTCGAGATTCCCGCCGGTAAGCTCGATCCAGGCGAGGACCCGCTCGATTGCGCCAAGCGCGAACTGCATGAGGAGACGGGCTTTAGGGCTGGTCGTATTCGCTTTTTGACGTCGATTGTCACGTCCTGCGGTTTTTGCGATGAGATCATCCACATCTACTTGGCTACCAAGCTCGAGTTTGATGCGCCCAACCCCGATGATGACGAGTTTGTCAACGTGGACCTGGTGCCGCTGCACGAGCTGATCGACGCCGTGCTCGACGGCAAGATCGAAGACGCCAAGACCGTCGTAGGCGCCTTGGCCTGCGATAGCATCGCGCACCGCCTTGGGGGCACGGAGCTCTAGGTTACGCGGTTTTGCCAAACCGCGTAACGAGTCGACGCTGCAAACGCCCCTAAGCGGCAATCTGCCTTTCAATCGTCGCTCGCGTACCGAAGTACGCGTCGCTCCTCTTTCAAGGCACCTTGCTCGCTTAGGGACGTTTTCGCTGACGTTGCTAGAACATCGGCGTTATGTTTGTTGGGACGCTTTGTTTTCAGCCCGACCGGCTCAACCGGATTTATCACGCTATTTATTTCTCTTCGAGGACTGCATGTTTAAGAGGTTTCTTTCGTATTACAAGCCCCAGATGGGGCTTTTTGTTGCTGATACTGTTTGTGCTCTGGTGCTTGCCGCCATTGACCTTGCTTTTCCTATTATTCTGCGTAATTTGACCGGTGGGCTATTTACTCAGGGTCAGGCTGCCATTATGCAGGCGCTCGGCATGATCGCGGTGGGCTTGGTGCTGATGTATGCCGTCCGCTGCGCCTGCCGCTACTTTGTGAGCTATTGGGGTCACGTGATGGGCGCGCGCATGGAGTCCAAGATGCGCGAGGACCTGTTCGACCAGTATGAGCGCTTTAGCTTTGCGTACTTCGACCGCAACAGCTCGGGCGACATGATGAGCCGCGTGGTCAACGACCTGTTCGATATCTGCGAGGCGGCGCATCACGTGCCCGAGTGGATCATCATCTGCGGCATCGAGATCATCGGCTCGTTTGTGATCCTCTTTACCATCGCCCCGGTCCTGGCGCTCGCCATGGCCGTGGTGACGGCGGCGTTTGCGGTCATCATGTTTTGGCAAAACATGCGTATGCGCGAGGTCTTTAGCGACAACCGCAAAAAGATCAGCGGCATCAATGCGCAGCTGCAGGATTCGCTGGCGGGCATGCGCGTGGTCAAGAGCTTTGCCAATGAGGAGACCGAACGCTTCAAGTTCCGCGCCTCCAACAATCGCTATCTTTCGTCCAAGGAGAACATGTATCACGCCATGGGCGTCTATACCGCGACGTATGGCCTGCTCTCGGGTGTGCTCTATGTGATCGTGGTGCTGCTGGGCGGCTGGCTGGTCGCCAAGGGACAGCTGCAGGCGGTCGATATGGCGACCTTTGCACTCTATATTTCGCTGTTCTGCACGCCGCTCGAGACACTCGTTAATTCGGCCGAAACGTATCAGAAGGCTATCGCCGGCTTTAAGCGTATGGACGAGGTGCTCTCGACGGCGCCGGATATCCAGGACAAGCCGGGCGCTACGGATCTGCAGGTGACTGCCGGCGCCGTGGAGTATCACGACGTGTGCTTTAACTACGAGGATGTTGAGCTGGGCGAGGGCGATGCCGACGAGCGTCCTGTTATCGACCACATGGACCTGTCTATCAAGCCCGGGCAGACCATCGCTTTGGTTGGCCCTTCGGGCGGCGGCAAGTCCACGACCTGTTCGCTGCTGCCGCGCTTTTATGACGTGGCTACCGGATCCATTAGCATCGACGGCCAGGACGTGCGTGATGTAACGCAGCAGAGCCTGCGTCGCGCCATCGGCCTGGTGCAGCAGGATGTCTATCTGTTTGACGGTACGATTGGCGAGAACATCGCCTACGGCAAGCCGAGCGCTACGGTGGAAGAGATCGCCGACGCCGCCCGTCGCGCCAATATCGATACCTTTATCGAATCGCTTCCACAGGGCTACGACACCGTGGTGGGCGAGCGCGGCAGCCGTCTTTCGGGCGGACAGAAGCAGCGCGTTGCCATCGCGCGCGTGTTTCTCAAGAACCCCAAGATCCTGATCTTGGACGAGGCGACGAGTGCTTTGGATAACGAGAGCGAGGAGGCGGTGCAGGAGTCGCTCGAAGAGCTGGCACGCGGCCGCACCACGATTATCATCGCCCACCGTCTTTCGACCATTAAGCATGCCGATGAGATTGCGACCGTTGAGCATGGTCGCGTTGTGGAGCGTGGCACGCACGAGGAGCTTCTCGCCCGTGGCGGCACCTATGCCCGTTACTATCGAATGCAGTTCGAAGGTGCGCGTGCGCACGAGCTCGACTGATTGATATGACAGGAAGTTTATGGCTGACAAGAACCCTTTGACTCCGGAAGAAGTGACGGAGTTATTCTCCGAAATCGATGCATCCGGCGTCTTGGATCCTACGCTTGCCAAAAAGCGTACCGAGCGCATGCGTGAGAAGGAGGCTGCGGCCAAGCGCGGTGACAAAGCGGCGCTAGCGCAGCTGCGCAGCGAGGACCGCGCGAGCCAGGCAAAACATATCGACCCGCTGTCCGAGGACGATCCTTCGGGCTCGCAGGTGAGCCATACCATTACGAAGACCGCGATGGCCGTGGTCATCGGTATTTTGGTGCTGATCGTGGGCATGCAGATTGGCTACGGCGTGATGCGTCGTCTGAACACCGCCAACCTGTCCGAGAGCGTTTCGGTCGATACCGTTTCGACCGCGCTCAAGGGTGGACTTGAATGGGGCAACGGCTTTACGCAGTTCCCGCTCGACTTTACCGTCGATGAAGCCGATGAGCGTACGGGCACGGTCGAGGTGACGGTGTTGGACACATCATCTGCCAACGAGCTCGAGCTGCTGTCCAACGGGCAGATCCAGGCCGCGGCGCTTGCGACCAACGCGCTGCTCAACGACAAGATCGACCGCGTGGTGTATAACGTTCACGCCTATATCGACGAGGATAGCAACATTCAGCACGATTCCTTCTTTGGCATGTTCCCCGCGCGGGGCCACCAGAGCGCCATTTTGACGTTCGTGTGGACCAAGAGCTCATCCAACGCCACGAGTATCGACTGGAAGATGCGCATCGTGAGTATGGATGATACCATCGCCGAGCGCATTCAGAAGCAGGTGAACTCGGTGTCGTCGTTGATTGAGGACCCGGTGGTGAGCCAGACCAAGATTGACGAGGAAAAGGCCGAGCGTGACCTGGAGCATCGTCTGCATGGCCGCGAGATTTTCCGCGGCGGCAAGCCCGATCGCACACCGTCCGAACTGCTGGAACAGGACAAGAAATAATAAGACGCCATCATCCCGCGTGAGCCACAAGCCCCGCGGGATGATTTTTCTGGGACGGGGATTAAAAAATCATTATGCATAGAAAGTCATAATTATCATTTCGTAAACATTTCGATGAAATTAACGCCATGAGGCATGCTTGCGGTTACAATACCGCGAGGCCTAACTACACACCTTTAAGCCGGTCCTGTGAGACCGGGAAGGAGAATTATGGCGAACAACCATACCGCGGGCGCTGCCGCCCGCACCTTCGCGCCCAGCGAGCTTTGCCAGCGTATGCTGGCCAAAACCAGCAAGGGCACCTGCGGTCCCTGCATCCTGTATCTTGAGGATGGGACCATTTTTTATGGACGTGCATGCGGCGCCGAGGGTACCGCGACCGGCGAAGTCTGCTTCAACACCTCGCTCGAGGGCTACTTTGAGGTCATGACCGACCCGAGTTATGCCGGCCAAATCGTAACCATGACCTATCCGCAGATCGGCAACTACGGTATCGACGAGACCGACGTCCAGTCGGCCTTCCCCGGCGACGCCGTGCGCCCTGCGAGCGCTCCGGCTATGCGCGGCATGATCGTTCGCGACATGTGCACCACGCCTTCTAACTGGCGCTCGGCCGTCAGCGTGCCGGAGTACCTGCGCGCTCACGGCATCGTCGCTATCGAGGGCGTCGACACCCGCGCTCTTGTGCGCCACCTGCGTGACAACGGCTCCAAGATGGGCATTATCTCGACCGAGATCTTCGACGTCGACGAGCTTGCTGAGCGTCTGGCCGCAGCGCCCACGCTGGTAGGCGAGAACCTGGTCAAGACCGTGAGTTGCCCCGCGCCTCACGAGTTTGCAGCTGCCGACCTGCCCGCTACGCATGACTTTGCGCTTGCCTCTGCCGCTCCTGCCCGTCACAAAGTGGTCGCCTACGACTGCGGTGTGAAGCGCGGCATTCTGGAGGGGCTGGTCCGCGCCGGCTGCGACCTTACCGTCGTGCCGTGGGACACGCCTGCCCAGCAGGTGCTCGACATGAATCCCGACGGCGTCTTTTTGTCCAATGGCCCCGGCGACCCCGACGCCGTGGTGGAGACCTACGAGCAGGTGCAGCAGCTGATCGGCAAGGTGCCGGTCTTTGGTATTTGTCTTGGTCACCAGATGATCAGCCTGGCCTGCGGCGCCCAGATGGAAAAGCTTAAGTTCGGTCACCGCGGTGGCAACCAGCCGGTTATGAACCTGGTAAGCCGCCGTGTGGAGATCACCGCGCAAAACCATGGCTTTGGCCTGCTGTTCCCCAGCTTGGGCAAGCTTGTCCCCGAGCTTTCCGGCGGCGAGACCGAGCATGCGGCCGATGGAGATCTGCGCGTCTGGGTGCGCCGCGGTATCGCGCCGGTCGTGATGAACGAGCGCTTCGGCCGCATTCGTCTAACACATGTGAACCTCAACGACGGCACCGCCGAGGGCATCCAGCTGCTCGACACCCCGTGCTTCTCGGTCCAGTACCACCCCGAGGCTTCGCCTGGCCCCACCGATGCCCACTATCTCTTTACCGCCTTTACGCGACTCATGGACGGCGAGGAGAACTACCTGGACATCGATACCGCGAAGGACCGTCTTGCCGGCTGGAACTTTGCTGAGTCCGAGACCGCTGAGACCGAGGAGAACTAACATGCCGAAACGTACTGACATCAAGCGCATCCTCGTTATCGGTTCGGGCCCCATTGTTATTGGCCAGGCCTGCGAGTTCGATTACTCCGGCGCCCAGGCCTGCAAGGTGCTCAAGGAGGATGGCTTTGAGGTCATCCTAGTCAACTCCAACCCGGCGACCATCATGACCGACCCGGGCTTGGCCGACCGCACCTATGTCGAGCCCATCACCGCCGAATTTATCGAGCGCGTGATCAAGAAGGAGCGCCCGGACGCGCTGCTGCCCACGCTGGGCGGCCAGACCGGTCTGAATGCCGCCGTCGAGCTGGCAAAGGACGGCACACTCGACAAGTACGGCGTCGAGATGATCGGCTGTGACCTTGCCGCCATCGAGCGCGGTGAGGACCGCAAGCTCTTTAACGAGGCCATGGCCGAGATCGGTCTGGAGGTCGCGCGCTCGGGCTATGCCTACAGCGTGGCTGACGCCGAGGCCATCGCCGAGCGTGTGGGCTATCCCTGCGTGCTGCGTCCGAGCTTTACCCTGGGCGGCGCCGGTGGTGGCATCGCGCATACTCACGAGGAGCTCGTTTCCATCGTGAGCCAGGGTCTTGAGCTTTCGCCCGCCCACGAGGTGCTGGTCGAGGAGTCCATCGAGGGCTGGAAAGAATACGAGATGGAGGTCATGCGCGACCACGCCGGCAACGGCATCATCGTGTGCTCCATCGAGAACCTCGACCCCATGGGCGTGCATACCGGCGACTCCATCACCGTGGCGCCGGCGCAGACCCTCTCCGACCTTGAGTATCAGCGCATGCGCGTCGCCTCGCTCGCCATCCTGGAGAAGATCGGCGTCGAGACCGGCGGCTCCAACGTGCAGTTTGCCGTGAATCCCCAAACCGGCCGCCTGATTGTCATCGAGATGAACCCGCGCGTGAGCCGTTCGTCCGCGCTGGCCTCCAAGGCCACGGGTTTCCCCATCGCCAAGGCCGCCGCTCGCCTGGCCGTGGGCTACACGCTCGACGAGATCGTCAACGACATTACCAAAGCTACGCCCGCCTGCTTTGAGCCCACGATCGACTACTGCGTGGTCAAGGTGCCGCGCTTTGCCTTCGAGAAGTTCAAGGGTACCGACCCCACGCTCACCACGCGCATGAAGGCCGTGGGCGAGATCATGGCGATCGGCCGCACCTTTGAGGAGGCCTTTGGCAAGGCCATGCGCTCGCTGGAGGACGGGCACCAGGGTATTTGCGCCGGTGGCAAGGAGGGCGCCGATAAGCTGAGCGATGATGAGCTTGCTCAGGCCGTGGGCACCCCGACTGAGCACCGCATCTTCTTTGTGGTCGAGGCCCTGCGCCGTGGCTGGGATGTTGTGCGCATCCACGCTATCTGCGGTATCGATCCGTGGTATCTCAACCGCATCAACGATATGGTGCAGGTCCAAGAAAGCATCCGCGGCCTGCGCGTGGAGGACATTGACGCCGACGCGATGCGCCTGCTCAAGCAGTATGGCACGAGCGATGCCGAGATTGCCGCGCTGACCGGCTCGGACGAGCGCTTTGTTCGCGCTTACCGTAAGGGTCTGGGCGTGGTTCCCAGCATGAAGACGGTCGATACCTGCGCCGCCGAGTTCTCGAGTGCGACGGAATACCACTACAAGACCTACGAGAACATCTACCGTACGAGCCCGATCGCCAAGAAGTGCGTTGCCCCCGACGAGACCACGCCCGCGTGCAAGCCCAAGGCGATGATTCTGGGTGCCGGCCCCAACCGTATCGGCCAGGGCATCGAGTTCGACTACTGCTGCGTGCACGCGAGCTATGCGCTGGCGGCCCGCGGCTTCGAGACCATCATGGTCAACTGCAACCCCGAGACCGTCTCGACCGACTACGACACGTCCGACCGACTGTACTTTGAGCCGCTCACCTACGAGGACGTCATGGACGTTATCGATGTTGAGCGTCCCGACGGCGTCGTGGTGACGCTCGGCGGACAGACCCCGCTTAAGCTGGCGCGCATGCTCGAGGAGAGCGGCGTGAACATCATGGGTACCAAGCCCGACGCCATCGATTTTGCCGAGGACCGCGAGCGTTTTGCCGCCTTGCTCGATAAGCTGGGCATTATGTATCCGCCGGCGGGCCAGGCCACCTCGTTTGAGGAGGCCGAGGCCGTTGCCGCACACATCGGCTACCCGCTGCTGGTACGTCCGAGCTATGTGCTGGGTGGCCGCGGCATGATGATCGCCTACGATGCTGAGCATCTGCGCGATTACATGGCCGAGGCTGCGCGCATTAGCCCCGACTACCCGGTGTATCTCGATCGCTTCTTGGAGGGTGCGATCGAGTCCGATGTCGACGCCCTGTGCGACGGCGAAGAGGTCTACATCGGCGGTATTCTGGAGCATATCGAGGAGGCCGGTATTCACTCCGGCGACTCCGCGACGTGCATCCCGCCGTTCAGCTTTAGCGAGAGCCTGCAGGCAAAGCTTCGCGAGACCACGCGCCGCATCGCGATGGCGCTGGGCGTACGCGGCCTGGTCAACGTGCAGTACGCCATCAAGGGCGAGACCGTCTACGTGATCGAGGCAAACCCGCGCGCCAGCCGTACCGTGCCGTTTATCTCCAAGGCCACCGGCGTGCCGCTGGCCAAGTGCGCGGCGCGTATCATGGCAGGCGATTCCATCGCGAGCCTGGGCCTGCCGAGCGACGAGCGTCAGCTGGACTGGTTCTGCATGAAGGAAGCCGTTATGCCCTGGGGTCGTTTCCCCGGTGCCGACGTTATCCTGGGGCCCGAGATGAAGTCGACGGGCGAGGTCATGGGTATCGCCAAGAGCTATCCCGAGGCATATGCCAAGACGCAGCTGGCGATCGACTACAAACTGCCCGATCCGAGCTGCGGCAAGGTGTTCATCAGCGTGTGCGACCGCGACAAGCGTCATATCCTTTCGGTCGCCCGTATCCTGCGCTACCTGGGCTTTGATATCTGCTCCACCGAGGGTACGGCGCGCGTGCTGCGCGGCGGCAACGTGACGTGCGAAGTCGTGGAGAAGATCAGCGGCCCGCACGACGGCGAGCGTCCCAACATCGGCGACCTCATCGCCGATGGCAAGATTGCGGTAATCATCAACACGCCGTACGGCCCGGGCTCGCGTGGCGATGGCTACCTGCTACGTACCGAGGCCGTGCGTCGCGGTGTGACCTGCGTGACGGCGATGTCTGCGGCCAACACGTACGTGAGTGCCATCGAGGCCGTGCGCGAGGACCAGCAGGGTCACGGCAGCGCCAACGACATGGGCATGGACGTCATCGCCCTGCAGGACCTGCCGCAGCACACGGTGTAGTTGACCTGGCCGGCCGGGGCGGGAGGGGCCGAGATTTCCCCCTTTCGCTCCGGCTGCAAGCAGAGTCGCTCAGGAGGAAACTCGGCCCCTCCCGCCCCGGCCTGCGGTGACTCGGTTGCACCGTGTGCTGCCGAAGGGGCTTTGTGCGATGACTAGGGCTGAATAAAAAGTGAGTGTGGGATCAGATCG